>NZ_JAKFIA010000002.1:0-300000 GCF_022569295.1 Pedomonas mirosovicensis
CTGGTCTCCCAGCGGTCACTGATGAGGGCGCTGGACGTTCGGATTAATCTTGTCCGCCTGCTCGTGATAAACGCCGCGCACGGCGCCGGTGACGGCGAATCCATCAAAATCAAACGGACGACGGGTGAACACGTCGATCTGGCCCGCGATGCCGCTTTCAATCTGCTCGGCGTTGCGGGTCTTGAAGACATCGATCTGGCGAACGAGGTTCGCCGGAATATCGGCCAGCGCAAAATTCTGGCCCGATGCGGTGAAGATGTTGCGGCCGTCCCAGGTGGTGGTGACGTCATCCAGACCGCGGATGAACACGCGGCCCACCTGACCGCTGGCGCGGTCGGTCACCTGAACGCCGGTGATACGCTGCAGCGCCTCGACCACGTTGTTGTCCGGCAGCTTGCCCACGTCTTCCGCGATGATCGATCTGACGATCTGCGTGGAGTTCTTCTTGACCTCAAGGCCGCCCACCAGAGACGCGCGAACGCCGGTGACGACGATGGCGTCCATCTCCACGGCGGAGCCGTCGGTCTGCGCCGTCGCTGCGGCATCTTGAGCCATAGCGGATTGAACACCCATGCCCATCATCAGGACGGATGCCGACAGATACAGTTTGCCCTTCATGAGCCTCATTACAAACCTCCCCAAAACAAAGGTGTGCCTATCTCCGATGACGCTTCACCGGGTGGCATTAACTCAGACAATATGCTTGTATTGAGGAAACGGGCAAGCTATTTTCGCATTAACTCATACAATTTGATGAAACCGTATACAATTTGGTGGCGACCTCGCCGCGCGGCTTTGGTATTCAGGCCGAGCATCGCATCACACCAATCGGAGAGAGTATCATGGTACTGACAGGCGAATTCTTCATCGCAGGGAAAGCACGCAGCTCGAAGGAGACCTTCCGGGCGATCGACCCCGCGACCGGCGAATCTCTCCCCACGGATTTCAGCATCTCCAGCCTCGATGACGTGACAGAGGCTTGCCAGGCGGCCGAATCCGCCTTTGTGGAGATGCGCGGCATCAGCCACGAGCGCCGCGCCGCGCTGCTCGAAGCCATTGCCGACGCCATCATGGAAATCGGCGACGAATTGCTGGAGCGCGCGAACAAGGAAACCGGCCTGCCGCTGGCGCGTCTGACCGGCGAGCGTGGCCGCACGGTTGGCCAGCTGCGGCTGTTTGCCGCTGAAGTGCGCTCGAACGGCTGGCTGCGCGTTCGCATCGACCCGGCCATGCCGGAGCGCACCCCGATGCCGCGGTCTGACCTGCGGATGCAGATGGTGCCGCTGGGCCCGGTCGCCGTGTTTGGCGCCAGCAATTTCCCGCTCGCCTTCTCCGTCGCGGGCGGTGACACCGCCTCGGCGCTCGCCGCCGGCTGCCCGGTTGTCGTGAAGGGCCACCCGGCCCACCCTGGCACCTCGGAATTGGTAGCCAAGGCCATCACCAAGGCGGTTGCCGCTACGGGCTTCCCGGCAGGCACCTTCTCGCTGGTGAGCGGCACCAGCTACGAACTGGGCACCGCGCTCGTCGCCAACCCGGCGATCAAGGCCGTGGGCTTCACCGGTTCGCGCGGCGGCGGCCTCGCCCTGATGAAGGTGGCGAGCGAGCGCGAAGTGCCGATTCCGGTCTATGCGGAAATGAGCAGCATCAACCCGATCCTGCTGTTCCCGGCGGCGCTCACCGCGCGGGCCGAGGATCTGGGCCGCGCGTTCGTTGCCTCGCTCACCATGGGCGCCGGCCAGTTCTGCACCAACCCCGGCCTCGTACTGGCCGTCGATGGCCCGGATCTGGAGCGCTTCATCGCCACCGCCGCCGAGACGCTGAGCGCCGCGCCGGCCGCGACCATGCTGACGCCGGGCATCTGCCAGGCTTACTCCAAGGGCGTCGAGCAGCTGGCCGCCAACGGCAAGCTGAAGCTGGTCACCCGTGGCCAGACCGGCGGCGTGAACTCCTGCCAGGCAGCCCTGTTCACGATCTCGGCGGAGGACTTCATGCAGGATGAAAGTGCCGCCCAGGAAGTGTTCGGCGCGTCCTCCGTGGTGGTGCGCTGCAAGGACAACCAGCAGCTCATCCGGGTGCTCCGCCACATGGAAGGCCAGCTGACCGCCAGCCTGCACTTCATCGAGGCCGATCACGCCGCTGTGGCCGAAGTCGTGCCGGTGCTGGAGCGCCTGGCAGGCCGTCTGGTCGCCAACGGTTGGCCGACGGGCGTCGAGGTTTGCCACGCGATGGTGCATGGCGGCCCGTTCCCGTCCACCTCGGATGGCCGCAGCACCTCGGTCGGCACGCTTGCCATCGAGCGCTTCCTGCGCCCGGTCTGCTATCAGGATTTCCCGAACGGTCTGCTGCCGGAGGTTCTCCGCAACGGCAATCAGAAGGGCATCCCGCACCGTCTGGACGGCGTCTACAAGGCCGACTGATCCAGCGCATACCAACAACCCATGAGAAGAAGTTAGAGTAAGGGGAGAAGAACCGTGAAGCTGGTTCAGTTACGGGCCCAGGACGGCACGCGGATCGTTGCCGCAGTGGACAATGACGGCGTTGCGCGCCGTATCGACGGCGCCACCAGCACCTATGCGCTGGCGCTGGAGGCGATCAATGCGGGGCATAAGCTGGCCGATGTCGTGGCCGCCCGCCTGACCAGCGACGTGGTGGATCTTCAAGCAGCAGCCGCCGAAGGGCGGCTGCTGCCCCCGATCGATCATGCAGACCCTGCCCACGTGCACCTGACCGGCACCGGCCTCACCCACCTGGGTTCGGCCGAGGGCCGCGATAAGATGCACAAGGCCGCCGCCGGCGAGAAGATGACCGATTCCATGCGGATGTTCCTCCTCGGCGTCGAGGGCGGCAAGCCGGAGGGTGGCAAGCCGGGCGTGCAGCCGGAATGGTTCTACAAGGGCAACGGCACCTGCATGGTGGCCTCGGGCGAGGATCTGGTCTCCCGCACTTCGCGCTCGACGGCAGCGAGGAGCCGGAGATCGCCGGCATCTACATCATTGACCAGGACGGCAATCCGCGCCGCCTGGGCTTTGCGCTCGCCAACGAATTCTCCGACCACGTGACCGAGCGCGGCAACTACCTGTGGCTTGCCCACTCAAGCTGCGCCCGGCCTCCGTCGGCGCGGAGCTGCTGGTCGGCAGCCTGCCGGAGGACGTGCGCGGCACCAGCCGCATCGTCCGCAACGGCGAGGTGATCTGGGAAAAGCCGTTCCTCTCCGGTGAGGCGAACATGTCCCACACCATTGCCAACCTGGAGCACCACCACTTCAAGTATCAGCTGTTCCGCCAGCCGGGCGACGTGCACATCCACTTCTTCGGCACCGCCACCCTCTCCTTCTCGGACGGCCTCACCACCCAGGAAGGCGACGTTTTCGAGGTGTCCGCCGCGCCGTTCAGCCTGCCGCTGCGGAATCGCCTCCGCATCGCCGAGGCTGAAACCGTCGCCGTGAAGGAGCTGTAAGCATGGCGCCGATCAAAATCGCGCTGGTCGGCATCGGCAAGATTGCCCGCGACCAGCACATTCCGGCGCTCGCGGCCAGCCAGGATTATGAACTGGTTGCCGCCGTCACCCGCCACACCGGGCCGGAAGGCATTCCCTCCTTCCGCACCATCGAGGAAATGCTGGCGGCAAAGATCGAGGTCGATGCCGTCTCCCTGTGCACGCCGCCAGTCGGCCGCTATGCGCTGGCGCGCACGGCGATTGCCGCCGGCCTGCATGTGATGCTGGAAAAGCCGCCCGCCGCCAGCGTGACCGAGGTGGAAGATCTGGCCGACGCGGCGCGCCGGCGCGGCGTCAGCCTCTACACCACCTGGCACACCCGCGCTGCCCCAGCGATTGAACCGGCGCGCAACTGGGTGGCCGACCGCAACCTGCGCGATGTCGTCATCACCTGGCGCGAGGACGTGAAGAAATGGCACCCCGGCCAGGCGTGGATCTGGGAGCCGGGCGGCCTTGGCGTGTTCGATCCGGGCATCAACGCCCTGTCGGCCATCACCCGCATCATGCCGAACCACCTGCATCTGACCGATGCGGAGCTGTTCTTCCCGTCCAACCGCGCTGCGCCGATCGCCGCGCACCTGACCATGAGCGATGCGAACGGCACGCCGGTGCGCGCCGAATTCGACTGGCGCGAGCAGGGTTCGGAGCGCTGGGACATCGACATCGTGACCGACTGCGGCCGCCTCGCCCTCTCCAAGGGCGGCGCGCGCCTTGCCATCGGCGGGGACGTGCAGGTCGATGGCGGCGCGATCGATGCTGAATATCCGGGCCTCTATGCCCGATCTGCCGAACTGGTTCGCAATGGGGAGAGCGAGGTTGACCTTGCCCCGTTCCGGCTGGTGGCCGACGCCTTCATGCTGGGCCGCCGCACCATCGTCGAACCGTTTGTTGAATAAAGAAACTACGCTGCAATAAAGGGGAGAATAACGCGTGGGCATTGCCTTGAAGTTGAAATCCGTCGCGGGCGCTGCCGTGACGGCGCTGGGCGTGCTGGCCCTCACCAGCCCGCAATCGGCCATGGCGAAGAGCGATCCGGTGCCGGTCTCCCGTTTCGGTGGACCCGGCCAAGACTGGCCCTGTCATCAACCGCGATATCTATGGCCAGTTCGCCGAACACCTGGGCCGCGGCATCTATGAAGGCATCTGGGTTGGGGAAAACTCTTCCATTCCCAACACCAAGGGCTATCGCAACGACGTGCTCGAGGCGCTGCGGAAGATCCGCGTGCCGGTCATCCGCTGGCCGGGCGGCTGCTTCGCCGACGAGTACAACTGGCGCGACGGTATCGGCCCGCGCGACAAGCGCCCGGTGCGCGTCAACACCCACTGGGGTGGCGTGACCGAGAACAACGAATTCGGCACCCACGAATTCCTCGACTTCACCGAACTGGTGGGCGCGGAAGCCTATGTGGCCGGCAACATGGGCAGCGGCACCCCGCGCGAAATGGCTGAATGGGTGGAGTACATGACCTCCGACAGCCAGTCGTCGCTGGCCAACGAGCGCCGCGCCAACGGCCGCGACAAGCCGTGGAAGGTGAAGTACTTCGGCATCGGCAACGAGAGCTGGGGCTGCGGCGGCAACATGCGTCCGGAATATTCGGCCGACCTGCACCGCCGTTACCAGACCTTCGTGAAGGCGCCGCGCGAAAATCCGGTCATCAAGGTGGCCACCGGCGCGAACGTCGATGACTACAACTTCACCAAGGTGCTGATGGAACGCGCCGCCCATCAGATGGACGCCATCAGCCTTCACTACTACACTTTCACCCACAGCTGGGAAGACAAGGGTCCGGCCACCGGCTTCAATGAAGACGGCTGGGCCACCACCCTGCAGAACGCCCTGCGGATGGACGAGCTGCTGACCAAGCACTCCGCCATCATGGACCAGTACGACCCGCAGAAGCGCGTCGGCCTGTTCGTGGACGAGTGGGGCACCTGGTTCAACCAGGAGCCGGGCTCGACGCCGGGCTTCCTCTACCAGCAGAACAGCCTGCGCGACGCGGAAGTAGCGGCACTGACGCTGAACATCTTCCACCGTCACACCGACCGCGTGCGGATGGCCAACATCGCGCAGATGATCAACGTCCTTCAGGCGATGATCCTGACCGACAAGGAAAAGATGATCCTGACGCCGACCTACCACGTGTTCGACCTGTACGTGCCGTTCCAGGGCGCGACCCCGGTCAACGCGTCGGTTGAAGCGCCGGCGTACAAGAAGGGCGACGTTACCCTGCCGCGCGTCGACGTGTCCGCTGCCCGCGATACCTCGGGCAAGCTGCACATCGCGCTGGTCAACCTGGACCCGACCCGTCCGGCACGTGTCACCACCGACATCGCCGGCGTGAAGGTGAAGGGCGCCAAGGGCCGCGTGCTGACCGCCGACAAGATCGACGCCCACAACACCTTCGACAACCCGAACGTCGTCAAGCCGGTGGCGTTCAGCGGCCGCGTCGAAGGCTGCAAGCTGGTGTTCGACCTGCCGGCCAAGTCGGTCGCCGTCGTCGCCGTCGACTAAGGGAAATACCGACCTTGCGGGAGGAATGTACAGTTCCTCCCGCATCTCCCTTTCGTTTTATCGGGCCGCACCTGCTCCATCGGATGCGTCCCCATAAAACGACCAGAACCATCAAAGGGGGAACTCGCACATGCTCTCGCGCCGCACCTTTCTGCTCTCGGCCAGTGCGGTGGCGCTGGCGGGCCCCGCCCTTGCGGAAGCCCTCGGAAAGTCAGCGCGGGAGCGTGTGCGCCCCTCCCCTCGAGGCCGTGCGCCTAAAACCCTCCATCCAGAAAAACGCGCTCGAGGCGAACCGCCGTTATTTGCTGGAGCTGCAGCCGGACCGGCTGCTTCACAATTTCCACAAGAGCGCCGGGCTGCCCCCCAAGGGCGAGGTCTATGGCGGCTGGGAAGCCCGCGGCATCGCCGGGCACACGCTCGGCCACTACCTCTCCGCCTGCTCGTTGATGTTCGCGCAGACGGGCGACAAGGAGGTTCAGGCCCGCATCCAGTACATGGTTGCCGAACTTGCCCGCTGTCAGGCGGCCCACGGCGATGGTTATGTCGGCGGCACCACGGTCGAGCGCGATGGCAAGGTGCTCGATGGCAAGATCGTGTTCGAGGAAATCCGGCGCGGGGATATCCGCACCGGCGGGTTCGACATCAACGGCGGCTGGGTGCCGCTCTACACTTGGCACAAGGTTCACGCCGGTCTCATCGATGCCTACCGGCTGGGCAAGGAGCCGCGCGCGCTCGACGTGATGCTCGGCATGGCCGATTATCTGGCAACCATTCTGGAGCAGCTTTCCGACGCGCAGATGCAAAAGCTGCTGGCTGCCGAATATGGCGGCCTCAACGACAGCTACGCCGAAACCTATGCGCTGACCGGCAACCCGCGCTATCTAAAACTGGCGGAGCGCATCCGCGACCGCAAGGTGCTGGACCCGATCACGGCAGGAAAGAATATCCTCCCCGGCCTACACGCCAACACGCAGATCCCCAAGATCATCGGCCTGGCGCGGCTTTACGAGCTGACTGGCGAGCCCGGCCACGCGCAGGCGGCGCGCTTCTTCCACAAGACCGTGCTCGACCACCATTCTTACGTGATCGGCGGCAATTCCGAGCGCGAGCATTTCGGCCCGCCGGATGTGCTGTCCCCTTACATCACCGACCGCACCTGCGAGGCCTGCAACAGCTACAACATGCTGAAGCTGACCCGGCACCTCTACGCGTGGGAGCCGGAGGCCCATTACTTCGACTATTTCGAGCGGGTGCACCTCAACCACATCATGGCGCACCAGCACCCAGAGACCGGCATGTTCGTCTATTTCATGCCGCTGACCTCGGGCGCGCGCCGCACCTACTCAACGCCGGATGACAGCTTCTGGTGCTGCGTCGGATCCGGTATCGAAAGCCATTCCAAGCACGGCGACTCCATCTACTGGGAAAACGGCAGGACGCTCTACGTAAACCTGTTCACCCCCTCGACGCTCGACTGGGCGGAGAAGGGCATGGCGTTCGAGCTGGACACCCAATATCCCTTCAGCGAGACGGTGACGCTGCGGGTCACCCGCACCTCCGGCCTGCCGCTGGACATCGCGCTGCGCCTGCCCGGCTGGTGCGAAAACCCGGCAGTGTTCCTGAACGGCAAGCCCGCTGCATTCGAGCGCCAGCGCGGCTATGCCATTCTCAAACGCCAATGGCGGGTGGGCGATCGCATCGAACTTGCCTTGCCGATGCCGCTGCGGACCGAGGCGACGCCGGACAATCCGCGCCTGCTCGCCTTCCTCCACGGCCCGCTGGTGCTCGCCGCCGATCTCGGCCCGGCAGACAAGCATTTCGAGCAGCAGACCCCGGCGCTGGTCTCGCCCGACCCGCTCAAGGCGCTGAAGCCAGTGGATGCGGCGCAGCATGTGTTCCGCATGGAAGGCGCGGTGCCGCAGGCGCTGACGCTGCGCCCCTTCTTCAACCAGTACGACAACCGCACGGCGGTCTACTTCCCCATCTTCAGCCAGGCCGAATGGGCGGGCGAGCGCGAAGCGTTCCTTGCCGCGCAAAGGGAAAAGGCGGCGCTGGAGAAGCGCACGGTCGATGTGGTCTTCCTCGGCGAAATGCAGCCCGAACGCGATCATAATTTCCGCTCCAACCACAGCGATCTGCTCTCCTGGCAGGGCCGCAGCGGCCGTCAGGCATGGTGGGGCGAGGGCAATTACATCGAGGTGGACATGGCCGTCCGCCCCGGCCCCATGGTGCTGCGCGCCCTCTACTGGGGCGAGGAAGTGAACAAGAACTTCGATATCCTCATCGATGGCAAACGCCTCGTGAACGAGCGCCGTCAGGCCGAGCCGGTAAAGAAGTTCGTCTCCGTGGACTATGCCCTTCCCGAGGCGCTGATCCGCGGCAAATCCACCATCGCCGTGCGCTTCGAAACCCGCGGCAGCGACGCGCCGGTTTATGAGCTGCGAACGCTGACGGCTGGCAAGTGAATGTTTGTGTAAGGGGGCATGGAAATGAAAGGGGGACTTGTCCCCCATTCGTTTTATCGGGCCGTACCCGGTCGTACTGGCGCTACCTGCTGGATGCAGGGCGCGGCCCTATAATTCTCATTCTATTATTGGGGCGTATGTCAGGCGGCGCTGGAAGCGCCCCCGCAAAACGAATGGGAGGTGCAGGAGGGACCGAGTCCCTCCTGCAAAACGAAAAACACAGACAAAAAAGGCGGCGGGTTGAGACAACCCACCGCCCGTTCAAACTTCAGGACGCAAACCTTATCCGCCGAAGCGCCCGCAGGGCAGGCCCCGCACGCCGGGATTCACCTCGAAGAGGCTGCCCGCGAGGGGCTCGTCGTCCTTGCCGACGGCGGCGGAGGTGACGAACATGCGCTCAAAGTTTTCGCCTGCGAACACCACGTTGGTGATCTGCGATGCCGGCAGGTGGATGGAGCGTTCCAGCGTGCCGTCGGCCGAGAAGCGGCTGACGCGGCCGCCGCCCCAGTGGGCGACCCAGAGGCCGCCTTCGCTGTCGACGGTCATGCCGTCCGGGTAGCCCCAGTCTTCCTGGAATTCGATGAAGACGCTGCGCTCGTCAAGGCTTCCGTCGTCGTGGAGAGCAAAGCGGTAGATGCGGCGCAGTTCGGTATCGGTGTGGTAGAGCCACGTTTGGTCGGGCGACAGGGCCGGGCCATTGGCGACGGTGTAGCCATCGTCCATCTTATGGACGGAGAAGTCCGGGTCGAGGCGGTGGAAGGCCCCGGTCGGACGGTCCGCGTCCACGTGCATGGAGCCCGCCCAGATGCGGCCATGCCTGTCGGCCTTGGCGTCGTTCATCCGGTTGCCCGGCAGGTGCGGGTGCGGATTATGGATAGGCCGGATGGCAAGCGGCTCAAGCTCCAGCTCGACGAAACCGCTCTGGAACCCGGCGATGAAGCCGGGCTTGTTTTCCCGCTCGATCACCCAGCCCACCATCTCGGGCACGCTCCAGCTGGCGATGGCGCCGGTCCCGAAGGAGAGCCGGTGCACCGCCTTGCCGATGATGTCCGTCCAGTAGACCGCGTTGTCCCGCGGGGACCAGTAGAGGCCTTCGCCCAACTGGTCCCGCACGTCGCGTTCGATGATGCGATAATCAGCCATCAAGCCCGCTCCCCTTCAGGCCGCGCCTTTTAGTGGTTGTGCCGCGGAACGCCGTGCTTCTGGGCGATCCGCTGGTACTTCACGGCAGGCTCAAGCACAGCGCCGGTTTCCATCTGGCCGATGGTCATGCGCTGGATTTCCTGCCACGGCGTCTGGCTTTCCGGATAGGGGAAGCCGCCCTTGGCCTCCAGCTCGCGGCGGCGCTCCGCCAGTTCCTCGTCGCTGATAAGCACGTTGGCCGTGCCCTTGCGGAGGTCGATGCGAACCCGGTCGCCGGTCCGCAGCAAGGCAAGACCGCCGTTGGCCGCCGCTTCCGGCGAGGCATTGAGAATGGACGGCGAGCCGGATGTGCCGGACTGCCGGCCATCGCCCACGCACGGCAGCGAATGGATGCCCGCCTTGATGAGATGCACCGGCGGGCGCATGTTCACCACCTCGGCCGCGCCGGGATAGCCGACCGGACCGGCGCCGCGCATGATGAGAATGGTGTTCTCGTCGATGCCGAGCGCGGGATCATCGATGCGGTGATGGTAGTCCTCCGGACCGTCGAACACCACGACCGGACCTTCGAAGGCATCCGGATCGTTCGGGTTGCTGAGGTAGCGCTTGCGGAATTCCTCCGAAATCACGCTCAGCTTCATGATGGCGCTGTCGAACAGATTGCCGCGCAGCACGGAGAAACCGGCGGATTCCTTCAGCGGACGCTCGAACGGACGGATCACCTTCTCGTCCTCGATCGTGGCGTCGCGGTAGTTCTCGCCAATGGTGCGGCCGTTGGCGGTGAGCGCGTTCTCGAACACCAGGCCCTGGCGCATCAGCTGGTTCATCACCGCCGGAACGCCGCCCGCGCGGTAGAAATCCTCACCCAGATATTCGCCTGCGGGCTGCAGGTTGACCAGCAGCGGGATATCGCGGCCGTAGGTCTGCCAGTCATCGATGGTCAGCTCGACATCCAGGTGGCGCGCCAGCGCGGCCAGGTGGATCGGCGCGTTGGTGGAGCCGCCAAGCGCCGCATTGGCGCGGATGGCATTAATGAAGGACTCGCGGGTCATGATGTCGGACGGCTTGCGGTCGGCCCGCACCATCTCGACGATCTGGAGGCCCGTGCGGTAGGCCGATTCCTGGCGGTCGCGCAGCGGCGCGGGAATGGCGGCCGAACCCGGCAGCGACATGCCCAGCACCTCGGCCAGCGAGTTCATGGTCGTTGCCGTGCCCATGGTGTTGCAGTAGCCGGTGGACGGAGCCGAGGACGCCACGAGCTTGATGAAGCCCTGGTAGTCGATCTCGCCGGCAGCGAGCAGTTCGCGCGCTTTCCACACGATGGTGCCCGAGCCGGTGCGCTCACCCTTATACCAGCCGTTCAGCATCGGGCCGACCGACAGGGCGATGGCCGGAATGTTGACGGTGGCCGCCGCCATGAGGCAGGCCGGGGTGGTCTTGTCGCAACCGATGGTCAGCACCACGCCGTCGAGCGGGTAGCCGAACAGCACCTCGACGAGGCCCATGTAGGCCAGGTTGCGGTCGAGACCGGCGGTCGGACGCTTGCCGGTTTCCTGGATCGGATGGACCGGAAATTCGAAGGGAATGCCCCCCGCCTCGATGATGCCGGCGCGAACGCGTTCCGCCAGGACCATGTGATGCCGGTTGCAGGGGCTGAGATCGCTACCCGTCTGCGCGATACCGATGATCGGCTTGCCGGACTGCAGTTCCTCCAGCGACAGGCCGTAGTTCATGTACCGCTCGAGATACAGCGCGGTCATGTCCGCATTGGACGGGTCATCGAACCAGGCGCGCGAGCGCAAAGGCTTGGAGGCGTTATTACGATCCTGGGACATGATGCCTTCGTTTTTTCTAAGACGTTGAGAACTAAGATTGATGAGTCAAGAACGCCAACCAAATACCGTCAGCCAGCCCTCCCCGGCCGATCGCGACTTTGGCAACGTCGCTCATTAACTCAGACAATTACAGAACCATTGGGGATGTGCAAGTCCCAATCTCCTTGGAATGCCTCGATTCATCCGGACTTATGCAACACGGCCGAACAGGCCGGGAAGATGCGCCTGGAAGATCGGCGCTACAGGCGGAATACGCTAATTCCGGAGGCGAAATCAACTCGCCGGCGCCGCGACTCGATTGGCTTGATATTAGCATCGACTGTCCGGCCCCAGCTCTGGAACCAGGCCGCATCTATCGCTGTTGGGGCAGAAGCCAACCCTGTTGTTTGATTGGGATGTCTCATGGCCAGGATAGCGCTGAGCTTACCGCTCCTGCTGATGGCAGCGCCTGTCCCCGCTCAGCAACAGCAGCAGGGCCTGATGCCGGAAGCCGACGAGAAGCCATCAGAGATCATAGTGAAGGAGAAACCCACGCAGCGGCGGCAACCCGATCGCTTCAGCATCGATACCGGCATGCGGGTGGCCGGCCAGTACATCTCGCGCGGGGTCGCCTTCTCCGAGGAGCCGAGCCTGCAGCCCTACGTGACGCTAACCATCGCCTTGCCGGAGCTGTCAGGCGGACCGTTTGAGGAAGTGCGCTGGTTCGTCGGCAACTGGAACAGCTTCCAGTTCGGCGGGCCGGGTCTTGGGCAGGAGAACAGAGGAACGCTGTCCGGCTGGTACGAGGCGGACCTTTACACTGGCGTCTCCGCCGAGCTGGCGCCGCGCTGGAGCATGTCCGCCGCCTATTACTATTACCACTCCCCCGCCCACTCCTTCCGGGGCTACAGCGATTTTGAGTGGATCGTGAGCTATGATGATACCGGCCAGTGGGAGGGGATCCTTCCCTTGAAGGATTTCACCCTCGCCCCCTCTCTGCGGATCACCCAGGAGGTGGGCCGGCCGGGCCGGGCGGATGCGCTCTATGTCCAGCCGTCGCTCACCGCCTCGCTCAACCTCGGCAGGGAAGACAGGCCGGTCTGGTTCCGCATTCCGCTCGTCCTTGGGCTGTCAGACGACTATTACGACAGCGCCAACGGGGGAAAGGTCACCTTCGGCTATTTTCGCACCGGCGTCACCATCGCCACGCCGGCGTTCGAACTGGCGGGGAACCCGTTCATGGTGGGCGGCGGCGTCGACATCTGGATGCTGAACGACAAGGTGGTGAACGGCCTTAACGACAACGAGCTGGTCTGGCGTTTCGGCTTCCGCTGGTCGTTCTGACAGACCGCAGCGTGGCGGCGCGTGGCACCGGACGGCCAGACATGTCGTTATTCCTCCATGATCGGTCGTCTTGTCTTCTTCCGGCTGCCCGCCGCTGCCCGCTGGCGCGCCGTCCTGCCCGGCCTTGCCTTTCTTGCCTTTCTCCTGTGCCTGCCCGTGGCGCCGGCGATCTCCCAGGCGCTCACCGCCCCGGCCCCCGCCGAGGAGGAAGCGCCCGCCCCGGTCGATCCCTACGGCCGCGGCACGCCGGAGGGAACCGTCGCCGGTTTCGTTGATGCCATCGCCAACCAGGACTACGAGCGCGCCAGCGTTTACCTGAACCTGGAGGATATTCCCCGCTCCCGTCGGCACAAGCGCGGGCAGGCGCTGGCCCGACAGCTCCAGACCCTTCTGGACAGGGGCGGCCAGTTCCTGCCCAGGGCAACGATCAGCAACACGGCGACCGGCCATCTGGATGACGAACTCGACCCCAAGGTCGATCAGGTGGGGACCATTCGGGGCGGCAAGGAGTCGGTCCCTCTGCTGGTGGAACAGGTGGACAGCGAAACCGGCCCCATCTGGGTCATCGCGGCCGAAACGCTGGATGCCGTGCCCGACCTTCTGGCCGAGGGTGAAAACTCAGATGCGGCGACGCTGCTTGAGCGATGGCTGCCCGAGCCGTTTCTCAAGACTGACGTTCTGGGCGCGCCCGTGGGTCACTGGCTGGCGCTGTTCGGCCTGACCCTGCTCTCCTACCTCGCCTCCTGGCTGTTGATCGCGATTGGCCTGCAGATCGATGCCTGGTGGTATCGACGGCGGCACAGGGAGGCGCGCTCCGTCTTCTCAACCCTTGCGCCGCCGCTGCGCCTGTGGATCGCGGCCGTTGCCGTCACCTTCATCGCGCCGCGCCTGGGCCTGTCCATCGTGGCGCGGGAACTGTTCGGCCGCGTCATCCAGGTGGTGGCCTGGATCGCTTTCGCCTGGCTGGCCTGGCGGGTGATCGATGCGATCGGCGGCGTTATCATCCGGCGGTTGCAGCAGCGCGGCACCGGGCAGATCGCCTCCATCGCCGCCTTCATCCGCCGGCTCATCAAGGCGGTCATCGTCGTCATCGGCATCATCGCGATCTTCGATACGCTCGGCTACGACATGACGGCCGGTATCGCAGCCTTGGGTGTTGGCGGCCTGGCCCTGGCGCTGGGCGCGCAGAAGCTCATCGAGAACCTGGTGGCCAGCGTCACCATCCTTGCCGACCAGCCGGTGCGGGTGGGCGAGTTCTGCAAGGTGGGCGACACCATGGGTACCATCGAGGAACTGGGCATCCGCTCCACCAAGATCCGCACGCTCGACCAGACCCTCGTCGTCATTCCGAACAGCGATTTTGCCGCCAAGCAGATCGAGAACTACAGCCGCCGCGGCCAGTTCTGGTTCCACCCCATGATTAACCTGCACCAGGAGACCTCGCCGGAGCAGGTCCGCCTTCTCCTTGAGAGACTGCGAACGCTGCTGGCCAAGGACAGCCGGTTCCCCGAGCCGCCACGCGTGCGCCTGCTCGGCGTGGGAAATGACCGGTTGCCGATCGAGATTTTCAGCTATGTGCTCGTGCCCGACTACGACGCCTTCCTCGCTGTGCAGGAGGAGGTGACGCTGCAAATTCTCGACCTCGTGGCGGAGCTTGGCCTGCGACTTGCCCCGCCCACCTTCAGCAGCCTGGGCCCGGCGCCGTCGTCGCGCCCACCCGCCGGCTGACCCCAACGGCCATGGAACCAGCAGGAAGCGCATCCCTGATGACGGGCCTGGGCGGCGCAGCAAGGGGGCCGGAGCGGCGCCGGAAATGCCCGCTTATCCTTCCCCCAAAGGAAAAGCCGGAGACCCGCGCGGACCTCCGGCTTCCCTTGCGATGCCATGCCGCCCTGCGGCGGCGTTGCGGCGCGCCGCCTCAGCTGACGAGGAAGGTCGCGCCGGTCCGGTCCACGTCGCTGCTCACGGTTGCGACCCGAACACTATTGCCGGCAACGCGAAGATAATTGTCCGCGGCGCCCGCCGCCGCGAAGGAGACGCCCTTCGGATCCGCCAGCCCCGCGACGCGGCGGAAGCTGCTCTGCTGGGCAAAGGCCGGGGTGCCGTCATTTTTGGCCACCACCAGCTCGCCCGTTTCCGTAAGGCGCAGGAACTGGCCCGGCGCGGTGACCGGCTCCAGCGACACCGTGCCGTCGCCGGCCAAGCCCGGCTTCTGGCGGAACTGGGTATCGGGCAGCGCGCCACCGTTGTCCGCCAGCAGCTTGCCGCCTTCGTGGCGCAGGTAAACGCCCTGACGGCCTGCGGGCGAGAAGCGGTCCGGCACCTCGCCGTTGCCGACGGGGATGCCGAAATCCGGCGTGCCGTCCGGCCGGTAGTACAGGCGCTGCACGCGGGTGTGGCGGTTGGGATCATAGAGCGGATCGCCCTCGATCTCCTTGTAATCGCGGCCGTGGTAGACGAGGACGTCGCGGCCCTCTTCGTCCACGGTGAAGCTGTTGTGGCCGGGGCCGTAGACCTTGGTCAGCTCGGAGGTGACGAACACCGGCTCCGGCGACTTGGTCCAGGAGGCTGCCGACATCAGGTCCGCGTTCTCGTCCGCCGTCAGCAGGCCAAGGCAGTAGCGGGAGTCGGTGGCGCTGGCCGAATAGGTGAGGAACACCTTGCCGTTGCGGGCGAGGAAGGCCGGAGCCTCGGCCACCTTGAAGCCCCGGATTTCCCACGGCAGCGTCGGCACGGTGAGACGCAGCGGCTCGGCCCCAAGGGTGGTCGGCGTTTTCAGCGGGGCGAGATAGAGGTTGCTGTTGGTGTCGATGCCCGGCTCACGCTGCGCCCAGCAGATGTAGCGCACGCCCTTGTGCTCGAAAACGGTCGAGTCGAGGTTGAAGCTGTCCCACGGGGTCTCAAGCTCACCCAGCACCGACCACTCGCCCTTGAACGCATCGCCCGAGGGGCCCTGCAGCACATAGGTGCGGATTTCGAACACGTCGCCGGGGCGCTGGCCCGCATTGCCCGCGGCGAAGTACATGTACCAGCGGCCGTCGATCTCGTGCAGCTCCGGCGCCCAGATGTGGCCGCCCATCTTGCCTTCCGTCGGGCGATGCCAGACCACCACTTCCTCTGCCGTTCCCAGCCCCGCGAGGGTGGGCGAGCGGCGGATGATGAGGCGGTCGTACTCCGGCACGGAGGCGGTCATGTAATAATTGCCGTCGGTGTGACGGAAGATCTGCGCGTCGGCCCGCTGCTGCACCAGCGGATTGATGGGCGTGGGAGCCTTCTGGGTCATGCCGTCGCCGCCTTTCTTGCCGTTACCCTGTTCTTCGGACGAGCCTCGACCGCCGCCGCTGCAGGCGGCAAGGGTGGTGGCAGCCGCAGCCGCGACAAAGGCGCGTCGTGACATCAGATACTTAGCAATCATGAAAATCCTGTCCCCAAAGCGTTTGCGGGCTTCGCCCTATTTATTACTCAGACAATTGCAAAAGCTTGGGAGCAGTTCAAGCCGAAATCGGTCGGCTTCAGGTTTGGGCGGGGCGCTATCGCAGCCAGGGCCTGCGCCCGCAAGGTGATTCAGCCCATGGCCAAATGGCGCGCCTGAAGGCGCGAACCCAGGGAACTTGCCGCATAAAAAAGACCGGCCCGCTGGGAAGCGGGCCGGTCCAGACGGACACGTGTGTGTGTTTTTTAGAACTCTGCGGTCAGACCGACGAAGATCGTCCGGCCGAGAGGATCGTACACACCCGGGTAGGTGTTGCCGTTGCCGAAGGAGCTGAGCAGCCCCTGGGCAATCGCCGGCGGGTCCTTGTCGAACAGGTTGTTGATACCGGCGCGCAGGACCAGGTTCTGGTACACCTCAACCGTACCGCTCAGGTCGAAGTAGCTGTAGGCCTTGAGCTTGCGGTTGATGATGTACGGCGTGCCCTTGAGGAACTCGTTGTCCGTGTTGCTGGACAGCTTCGTTCCGCCGAAATAGCGCCAGTTGAGCGACAGCGTGGCGTTCGACCACGGCATCTCCCAGGTGGTGCGGAGGTTGTGGCGCCAACGCGGCGTCGGCTGACCGCAGGTCGGGCCGTAGAGACCGGCGCAGTCGTAGGTGCCGAGGCCCGGCAGCTGCTTGACGGTCGACTTGTCGAGGTAGGTGCCAACCAGGTCGAAGTTGAGGCGACCGGCGTTGTTGAGGCCGACATCCTCGAAGTCGAAGCGGTAGTTGGCGCTCACGTCGATACCGGAGGTCTTCAGGTAACCGGTATTGAGCGTGGTGCCGACCACGTAGCCGTCGGTGCCGAACAGCACGCCCGTACCCGGAGCCCGGTGGAACAGGTCGCAGAAGTAGGGATTGCCGGTCTGCACGCACTGGTTGATGGTGAGGGTCGGGTCAACCGAGCCGATGTAGCCGTCCACCTTGATGTTGTAGTAGTCGAGCGACAGCGACAGGTTCGGCAGGAAGGTCGGCGTCAGCACCACACCGAAGGTGTAGGTGTCGGCCTCTTCCGGCTTCAAGAGCGGGTTGCCGCCGCCCTGGGCCACGCACATGTTCGCCGGGCATTCCGGAATGTTGCCGTACTGCTCGGGCGAAACGCCGGTGAGCTGGCACTGCTCCATGCTCGCCACCGGCGAGGTGCCGGCGCACGGATCCTGTGCCGACACGTTGCCGAGGCCCTGAGAGGCGAACAGCTCGTTGATGTTCGGGGCGCGGATGGCGTGGTTGTAGCTGGCGCGGAAGCGCACGTCGCGGCTCGGCGCATAGTCCAGTTCGCCCTTGTAGGTGGACGCGCTGTACTTGGTGACCGTGCCGGTCTTGCTGTCATTGGTGTATTCCGAATAACGGAAGCCACCCGTGATGCTGAGCGACCTGGCGAACGGCATGTTCTCAAGGATGGGAACGCCAACTTCTGCGTAGACTTCGTTGACCTTGATGCTGCCCTGAGATTCCAGGGTGCCCTTGGCCTGAGCCAGAGCATCGGCCTCAAAGACCAGGTTTTCGCGGCGATGCTCCACACCGAGCGCGAAGCCGACGCCGCTCGACGCCCACGGGCTGACGATGCCGTAGTTGGTCAGGTCGCCGCTGATGTTGGCGCTGAACATGGTCAGCGTCTGCTCGCCGCGGGTGAACGTCGGCGCGTAGATGTAGTCGTAGGCCGACGGGTCGATGTTGCCGTAGCCGAACACATCCATCGGCACGCAGTTCGGATCGGTGCCGTCGATGACCGACTTACAGGTCGGCACGCCGTCGACGTTGACGACTTGCAGAGCCTTCTTCGCCTTGGCCGGATCGACGTCGTTCTGGTAGTTCTCGTTAAAGATCGAGACCGCGCGCAGAGCGCCGACGTCATAGCTGATGCCGTCGAAGATGTCGCCGCGCACGCCGCCGGTGAAGCGGTAATTGGTGTGACGCAGCGAGTCCCGACGCGGCGAGCTGCCTTCGCCGGTCAGGCGGTAGCCGATGAAGGTATCCCGGCTGGTATCGGTGCCGGCAGCCGCACCGCACAGGGCGGTCGCCTGCTGCGCGCCGAGCAGCGGGTTGTCGCAGTTGATGGAGTAGACCTCGCCCGCCCACAGGCCGCCGGAGGCTGCCTGCGAGTAGCTGTGGTCGTCCATGAACATGAAGCTGCCGTAGACTTCGGCGGAAGGAGCCAGCTCATAGTGCGCGAAGGCGCCCGCGGTGTAGCGGATGTCCGAACGCTGGATGTAGTTTTCCGGCGCGTAGTTGAAACGGAACGAGCTGTCGTAGGGAACCCAGGTTTTGCTGCCGTCCTTGGTGTTGTTGTAGTTCACCGGAGAGCCGGTCACGGGGTCCTTCAGAACCGTGAACGAACCGTACTCGTTGTTGCTTGAGCCGCCGCAGGCAAAGGCGCTGTTGCCTTCACCGGTCGGGTCGAGAGCGCAAGCCGAGTAATCGCGCGAACCCTGCAGCACCGGGCGAACCTTGCGGTAGCCGGCGTACATGGTGACGTTGCCCTTGCCGTCGGCAAAGTCGGTGCCGGCCGCGATGTTGATGTCGTACTTGCTGCCGTCGGTCACCGAACCCGGCGCGGTTTCGTAACCGCTGTCGCGCACCAGATCGCGCAGGCTGTCGTTATTATTGTTGTGCTGGTAGAAGCTGTATTGAGCATCGGCGCGGATGCCGTTCAGATTCTTCCGCATGATGAAGTTGACGACGCCGGAAATCGCGTCGGAACCGTAAACGGCCGAAGCACCACCGGTCACCACGTCGATGCGCTCAACCAGCGCGGACGGAATGAAGTTCACGTCCATCGCCTGGGACGGCAGCAGGCGCTGGCCGTCCATCAGCACGAGCACGCGGTTGGAGCCGAGGTCGCGCAGGTTGATCTGCGCCGTACCGTCCGCGCCGTTCGAGACGTTCTCGTTCGCGTCAGGCGTGAACTGCGGCATGCGGTTCAGCACACTGTCGACGTTGGTCGCGCCCTGGTACTTGATTTCCGAATCGCTGACGACGGTCAGCGGGCTGTTGCTCTCGAGGTTAGGCCGGCGGATACGCGTACCCGTGACCACAATTTCTTCCATCGAGGCGCTGGCCTGTTCGCCGGCGGACTGGGCCGCGGCGGTAGACACAGCAAACGGCGCGGCGATTGCCACCAGCGCGCTGCCTGCCATGAAATGTAAGCGGATCGAACTTCTTTTCATAAATTTCCTCCCTGTCGCGTCCTCCAACGCGATGGGGGCATTTAAGCACGTGAAACAACTTATACAAAATAAATTATACGATCTATGACCATACCAACTACGACGAGCATGGCAGGTGCGGCTCTCGTGCCACACTCAGGCTTAACTCATTGATATTATTTAAGGTCTTTCAGCACTTGCAAAACAGCCGCCCAAGGCGGCCAAGCCCAGGCGGCTGAGGAAAATCCTTGAATAGTCTGAGTTATTTAGCCGAGCCTGGATCGCAGTGGCGCGGGCCTGCGGCATCGGGCCGGAGTTCGCCCGCCAGGTCAAGCCAGCTCATTAGAACCAGCCGACCCGGCGGGACGCCGAACTCGATCCCAGGGTTATTGAGCCTGAGTCGGCTGAGTCGGGCTCAGCTCCACCACCGTCACCGCCGTGGACAGGTCGAACACATAGCTGCCGCGCGTCCGCACCGTCTCAAGTGTCGGCTGGTAGGCGGGCTTGCCCGCAACCGTGGTCTCCACGTTCAGATAGGCCTTGGGCGTGTAGCGATCGGCCTTGGCGAGGTAAACGCGCACCCGCCCGCTGGCGGTATCATACTCCGCCCGTTCGAACTGGCCCGCATCCAGCGTCAGCCACAGGCCCGCCGGCGCGATGTAGATGCGCTTGCGGAAGGCATCCTTCGGCTCGATGCGGACGGTATCTCCGCTTTTCTCCACAATGCCGCCGAAGCCGACGTAACCGAAGGTGGCGTCATTCACCAGGTAGGCGGCGGTGGCGTAGGCATGGCCGAAGAAGCTCATGCCGTAGTCGCCGGTGTAGGCATCGAACCGCATCATGTCCGGGTTCGAGTGGAAGGCGGCCGAGCCGAATCCTTCCTGGTTGATGTTGGTGATGGAGCCGAGCAGACCGCCATAGGCGACGCGCAACAGGTAAGTGTCCTTCGGATCGCGCCGGTAGGCGTCGAACAACGGCACGGCGTTGAGGGCCGAGCCATAGTGATGGATCTGGCGCTCGATCCGCCGGGTCTTGCCTGCGTAGAGGAAGTCCCAGTAGCGCCGGGCGTTGCCGTTATAGCCCCAGTGCGGAACAGTCGGGTCATAGCCGAGGATGACCTCGCGGGTCTGCTCCGCCTTGTCGTCATGGCCGAAGTAGCGCATCCACGCATAGACCTCCGGCTGGCCGGTCGAATCCCACGGCATCTCGCTGCCGAAGGGGTAGGCGTCCTCCGCCCAATGCTGGGCCCGGCCGCGCATCACCGCTTCCAGCGCCCGGGCTTCGGCGTGCAGCCCTTCGCGCTTCAGGTCGTTCAGAATATCGACGAAGACATCGCCTTCCATCTGCCCGAACTTTGAATAATGCGGATCGAGCCGGACCATGGCGATGGCCGTCTCATAGGCGCGGTTCAGATACCAGCGCCAGTCGTGCGCCTTGACCAGACCTTCCTGATAGCGGCCCAGCCGGTAGAGCACCCAGTGCGCGGCGGCCACGTGAACATAGTTGAACGACCGGGCGAAGGACGCGGCATGATCCCGGTCCCACGAGGACCAGGTGCTCCAGTCGATGGCGCTGTCGTAGGCAAAGGTCGGCACGCCCTTGGGGTCGTAGAAGAACAGGCTCTTGCGTACGCCGAAGGCTTCCGGCCCCTCGTTGGCCTGCAGCTTGCCGTCCAGCGTCTCCGTGACGAAGCGCTCGAACTTGCCGACTTCGGCCTCGTTCGGCTCGCCCAGCTGCTTCATGATGGCGGCCAGCCACGCGCCCGCGCCGCCCTCGTCGCTGAGGCCGGCAATCCACACGCGCGGATCCTGACGGACAACCGAGCGGGCCTCGTTGTCGTAGCTCATGATCGACGGCCCGCGCTTGAACGGATCGCTCGGATCATCGAACCACTGCTGGGTGGTGAGGAACCGGCCCATGTCGGCCACCGCCTCGGCAGCCGGCTTGGTGACGAAATAGTGCACCGTCTGCACCTGGCCGTCGGCGTAGGCGATCTCGAGGCGCGCCCGCCCCCAGGTCTTGCCTTCCACCTTGTAGCGGGCCCAACCGTTGACCGAGCCATCCTTCGACACCTTCAGCGCGCGGGACGGATAGGCGGTGATGGAGCGCACGCGCTTCGAGGTTTTCAGGAACAGGTCAGCCGGCAGATCCATCGGCACCACGTAGCCCGGAATGCCGATGGCGACCGGGCGATCGTTGGCGACGAGCGTTTCCTCGATGGCGCGGATGGACGGCGACAGCGCGAAGCGCACGCCAATCTCACGCGTCTCGCCGGGGGCGAGCTTCAGCACGCTTGGCTCATTCCACTGCTCCGCGCCGGACCATTCCTTCTCGGCAAAGCCGCGGCTTGTCACCATCCAGTCGTAGAAGCCCTCGAAGGTCTGGCCGCGCTTGGTGCCGTCGTTGAACAGCTTCGTGCGCCCGCTCTCGTCCTTCTCGTCCAGAATGGGCTTGTAGGCCTCGAACGGCGTGCCCGCCTCCGGCAGCACCAGAAGCGCCGGACCCTTGCCGTTGAGGCGGGTGACCTGAAGATAGCCGCCGTCCAGCCCGATGTAGGGGTCGGCAAAGCTGGCCTGTTCGTGCGCCTCTTCAAGAGAGCGGCCGCTGAGAATATTATCGAACACCATCGGCAGGCCAAGCCCGCCGATCTCGACAGCGCGCTTAGCGCGGTTGGTGAGGCGGAAGCGCAGGGCCAGCTGGCCGTTTTCCACCACCCAGCGCCGCTCGACCTTAAGCGGCAGGTCCGCAGGCAAGGCCGCCGACACATCGCTCGCCGCCAGCACCGGGCCGGTTGCCGCCAGCGGCGTCACGGGAAGACGTTTATAAGCCGTCGCGTAATCGCGCCACTCGGTCTCACCGGCCAATCGCAGCCTGAGGTCGATATCGCCCAGATGATAGAAACCATCGCCCTGCCGCTCCTTCTGGCGGTGCGAGGGCGCGAAATCGAAGCCGCCCGCACCCTTTGGCGCAAGGGAGACGAGAGTTTGCGATGCCCGGTCGAGAACAACCGTGAAATCCCGCGTTTCCAGCTGAATCTGGCTGACTGTCGCCTCGACCTGCGTCGCGGCGAGAACGGGCGAGCAGGGCATTGCCACCCCTGCGGCCAGCATGACCAGCGCGGCCGCAACGCCGCCGCGTACCCAGTTCGTGCGCTTCATGATTTCCCCTGTCTTCAAGCTCTTGCGCTGTTCACATGTATATATTGTCTGAGTGTATACAGTATCGCATTTCGGTCAAGCTGACCGGCTTCCGGGCAAGCGCTGCAGCACATGCCCAATTTCCCAATATATGAGATATCATCCGAACATATGAAATGACCCTTGCCATGCGTCGATATTTTGTATGACTATACGATCAGGGGAGAAGACCATGATCGCATCAAGCCTGCAGCCGCGCCAACATTTCCAAAACTCACGCTGCCTGATTGCGGCATCCAGCATTTCCGCCTTCGCGCAGGGGCGACGCGCATGAAGGCGGCATCGGTTATCGATTATCGCGAACTGGCCCGCGCCCGTTTGCCGAAATTCCTGTTCGAATATATTGATGGCGGCTCCTACGCCGAGGTGACGCTGCGGCGAAACATCACGGATCTGGAGGCCGTCGCCCTGCGCCAGCGCGTGCTGCGCGATGTCTCGAAAATCGATCTCACGACCACCCTCTTCGGCCAGAATTTTTCCATGCCGGTGGCGCTCGCCCCCATCGGCCTGGCGGGCATGAACGCCCGGCGCGGCGAGCGGCAGGCCGTGCGCGCGGCGGAGAAGGCGGGCATCCCCTTCATTCTCTCCACCGTCTCCGCCTGCCCGCTGGCGGAAGTCGCGAAAGCCGCCGCGAAGCCTTTCTGGTTCCAGCTCTACATGATCCGCGATCGCGGCTTCATGAAGGATCTGCTGGCCGAGGCCGCCGCGATCGGCTGCCCCACCCTCGTCTTCACCGTGGACATGCCGGTGCCGGGCTCGCGCTACCGGGATTACCGCTCCGGCCTTGCGGGCGCGCCCGGCCTCATGGGCTCTCTCCGCCGCATGGGGCAGGCGATCCTGCACCCGCGCTGGGCATGGGATGTGGGCATTTGCGGCCGCCCCCATGCGCTCGGCAACGTCGCCCCCGTGCTCGGCAAGAACACCGGCCTTGAGGATTTCTTCGCGTGGATGCGGAATAATTTTGAGCCCAACGTGGGCTGGCACGACATCGAGTGGATCCGCTCCCAGTGGAAGGGCTCCATCGTCATCAAGGGCATCCTCGACAGGCAAGACGCCCGGCTGGCGCTGGAAGCGGGGGCGGACGGCATCGTCGTCTCCAACCACGGCGGCCGCCAGCTGGACGGCACGTTATCGAGCGCGCGGGCGCTGCCGCCGATCGCCGATGAAGTGGGCGGGCGCATGACCATTCTTGCCGATGGCGGCATCCGCTCCGGGCTGGATGTGGTGCGGATGCTGGCGCTGGGCGCAAACGGCGTCATGCTCGGCCGGGCCTGGGCCTACGCGCTGGCGGCGGGCGGCGAGAAGGCGATCACCCACATGCTGGGCCTGATGCGGGCGGAGATGAACGTCGCCATGGCGCTGACCGGCACCACCCGCATCGCGGAGATCAACCCAAGCATCATCCATGAAATCCGGGGGGCTGCATGAGGCGGCTGGCCGGGCTCGCGCTGATGTTTATCGCCGCCTCCGCCGTTATGCTCGCCCCCACATCTGCTTGCGCCCGCGAGAACGCGCGGCATTTCACGCTGGGGGCGGACAGGCGCGCCTACAACGACGCGCGCGGCCACGGCTGGGAAGATGCCAACCGGTTCTCGGTCAAAGTACCGGAGGGCAATTACCGCGTCACCCTTGCCTTCGGCGGCGCGGAGGCGTCGGACACCACGGTCAAGGCCGAAGGCCGCCGGTTGATGGTTGAGAGCCTCCACACCGGCAAGGGCGAAACCGCGACGCGCAGCTTCATCGTCAACGTGCGGACGCCCGCGCTGGGTGCGCCGCCCGAAAATGCGCCGGGCGGCGCGGCCGTGCGGCTCAAGCCCCGCGAGATCGGCAGCCCCACGTGGGACGACCGGCTGACGCTGGAATTTTTAGGCAGCGCCCCGCGAGTGACCGCCATCGCCATCGAGCCCATTGATGTGCCGACGGTATATCTCCTCGGCGATTCCACCGTTACCGACCAGACCGCCGAGCCCGCCGCCAGTTGGGGGCAGATGCTCCCCCGGTTTTTCGCGCCGACGATCGCCGTCGCCAACCATGCGGAATCCGGCGAGACGCTGAAATCCTTCCTCGCGGAGTTGCGGCTCGACAAGGCGCTCTCCCGCATGAAGCCGGGGGACTGGGTGCTCATCCAGTTCGGCCACAACGACCAGAAGGCGCAGTGGCCGCAAACCTATGCGGAGGCCGAAACCACCTACCGCGCCTATTTGCGTGCTTACATCGCCGAGGTGCGGCGGCGGGGCGCAACGCCCCTTCTCGTCACCTCGCCCGAGCGGCGAAATTTTGACAGCCGGGGCAAAATCACGCCCAGCCATGGCCGCTACCCGGACGCGGTGCGGGCGGTGGCACACGAAGAAAGGGTCGGCCTCATCGACCTCACCCCCATGACCATCGCCTTTTACGAAGTACTGGGGCCGCAGCGTGCACCCCTTGCCTTCAACGACGACGGCCGCGACCGCACCCACCACAACAACTACGGCGCTTACGAGCTGGCGCGGATGGTGGCCTCCCGGCTTTTCGAGGCCGACCCGAAACTGGCCCGGCACCTGCTGCCCGAGGCGCGGGACTATGACCCCGCCAACCCTTCGCCGCCCGAAGCCTTCCGCCTGCCCGCAAGCACGGCCCGCAGCGCCCGCCGCCCGGATGGAGACTGACATGCTGAACCGCCGCGCCTTTCTTCATGGAAGCCTCGCCATCGGCGTCGCCGCCCCCGCGCTGGCGCGGGAAGCCTCCGAACCCGTCCATGCGACCCTCGACCTCTGGCCCGGCCGCCCGCCAGGCGGCGAGCGCGTCACCGTCACCCAGCGCGCCGTGCGCCGCAGGCCGGATTCCCCGCCCGATGACCTTGCCTTTTACGGCATCACCCGGCCGACGCTGACACTGGTGCGCCCCGCCAGCCCCAATGGCATGGCGCTGCTGCTGGTGCCGGGCGGCGGTTACGAGCGGATCGCCACCGCGCCGGACGGCGGCCCCATCGCCCATCACTTCGCCGAACGCGGCTTCCTCGTCGGCACGCTCCTCTATCGCCTGCCCTACGACGGCTGGGCCGCAGGCCCCGCCGCGCCGTTGCAGGACGCCCAGCGCGCCTTCCGCCTGCTGGCGCGGGAGGCGGGGCCGCAGGCGAAGGTGGGCGTCATCGGCTTTTCGGCGGGCGGGCATCTGGCAGGCATGCTTGCCAGCAGATTCTCCGAGCAAACCTACGCGCGGGTCGATAGCGAGGACGACCGCCCCGCCCGCCCTGCCTTTGCCGGGCTGTTCTTCCCGGTCGTCACCATGGCGGACCCCCACGCCCACGGCCCCTCGCGCCGCAACCTGATCGGCCGCAACCCGGATGCGGCGCTGATCCGCCGCTGGTCGCTGGAGGAGACTATTCCGGCCGACATGCCGCCCACGTTCGTCTCCGCCGCGGCGGACGACCGGGTGGTGCCGGTCGAGAACAGCCTGATGCTGTTCGCGGCGCTGCGGCGGCAAGGCGTGCGCGGGGCCGTGCATATTTTCGATGAAGGCGGCCACGGCTTCGGCAAGCTGACGGATGTGAGCGGCCCGGGGCGCTACTGGCCCCAGCTGTTCCTCGACTGGCTGGGCCGACAGACGCTTATGAATCCCATATAACGGGATACTGTTTCACTTTATGGCTTCTCAAGCGTCCCAGTGTGGGGCATAACATTCAAAAAAAGAAGCGAGTATGGGGAGGAAATCGCGATGGACACCCACGCCTTCCGGATGCAGCTGAAGCCCGGCGTTGCCGAGGAATACAAGCGCCGCCACGACGCGATCTGGCCCGAGCTCGCCGCCCTCCTGCGCGAGGCGGGCATTTACGACTATTCGATTTTTCTAGACCCCGATACAGGCGCCCTGTTCGCCACGCTGAAGCTGCGGCCCGAAAACAGCCGAGACACCCTGCCCGCGCACCCGGTGATGCGGCGCTGGTGGGATTACATGGCCGACCTCATGGAGGTCGAGCCCGACAACAAACCGCGTGAATGGCCGCTCACGCCCATGTTCCATTTGCCTTGAGGAGAGTTTCGTGGCCGCGACAACGCATTCGATTCCGCGCGCAACGGTGACCGACGCCATCCAGCGCCTGATGACCAACCTCGTCAACATCAAGGACGAGACCGGCGAATTCCTGCTGCGGCTGGATGACGGCCGGGTGATCGATACCAAGGGCTGGAACGACTGGGAGTGGACCCACGGCATCGGCCTTTTCGGCATGCTGCGCTACTGGCAGCAATCGGGCGACGAGCGCGCATACCGAATTATGATGGACTGGTTCCGCGACCGCTTCGCGGCGGGCACGCCCACCAAGAACATCAACACCGTCTCGCCGTTTTTAACGCTCGCCTATCTCTACGAGCACAATCGGGACCAGACCTACCTGCCCTATCTCGACACCTGGGCCGAGTGGGTGATGGACGGCCTGCCGCGCACCGAGGAAAACGGCTTCCAGCACATCGTCTACAACAGCGAAAATCATCAGCAGCTGTGGGACGACACGCTGATGATGAGCGTGTTGCCGCTGGCGAAAATCGGCCTGCTGCTGGGCCGCCCGCACTACATTGAGGAGGCCAAGCGCCAGTTCCTCATCCACACCAAGTACCTGTTCGACCGCAAGACCGGCCTGTGGTTCCACGGCTGGACCTTCGACGGCCGCCACAATTTCGCCGAGGCGCTGTGGGCGCGCGGCAACTGCTGGGTCACCATCGCGATCCCCGAGATCATCGAGATGCTGGACCTCCAGCCCGGCGACGCCTTCCGCGAATTCCTGCTCGACGTGCTCCGCAACCAGGTGAAGACGCTGGCCGAAACGCAGGACGAAAGCGGCCTGTGGCACACCCTCATCATGGACAAGACCAGCTATCTGGAGGCCTCCGCCACCGCCGGCTTTGCCTACGGCATCCTCAAGTCCGTGCGGAAGCGCTACATTGACGCGCGCTTCGAGGCCGTCGGCCTCAAGGCGATCGAGGCCGTCCTCGCCAACATCGGCGAGGATGGCGAGCTTCGGCAGGTCTCCTTTGGCACCGCCATGGGGGACACGCTCCAGTTCTACAAGGACATCAAGCTGACCTCCATGCCCTACGGCCAGTCGCTGGCCATTCTCGCCCTGGCGGAGTTCATGCGAACCTACATCTAACCGGGAAAATTCGCCGCCGAGCGTCCGCCAAGAGACGCCGGCGGCACGGGGAGGAATATCACCATGGCCATTTTCGGCGCCTTCGCTCCGACAGGGAGCAGGCCTGTCCGCTGGTACAACTACGCCGCCTACGGGTCGAACGACATTCTGGGCGCCGGATCGATGGCGGTCATCAGCGGCTGGGTGCTGTTCTTCTACACCACCTTCTGCGGGCTGGAAGCCTGGCAGGCGGGCCTCATCTTCACCGTGGCGCGGGTGCTGGATGCCATCGCCTCCCCGGTCATCGGCCACATCTCCGACAACATGGGCCAGACGGCGCTCGGCCGCCGCTTCGGCCGCCGCCGATTTTTTATCTTAGCGGCCATTCCGCTGCTGCCGTCGTTCGCCATCATGTGGGTGTCGGGTCAGAGCTTCTGGTACTACCTCGCCACCTACGTGCTGTTCGAGCTGGTCTACGCCATGGAGATCATCCCCTACGAGACGCTCGCCGCCGAAATGGGGAAGGACTACAGGACCAAGGCCAAGTTCGCGGGCATCCGCATCCTGTTCGCGCAGGCCTCCGCCATTCTCGCCGGGTACCTGCCCGCCATGCTCATTGAATCGCTGGGCAAGGAAAGCGCCGACACCTTCCTTTACATGGGCATCCTGTTCTCCGCCCTGTTCGTCGTCACCGCCGCGCTCCTGTTCCTGTTCAGCTGGGAGCGCCCGCTGGCGGAAGTGGCCGCGCTCAAGTCCGGCGAGGCAAAACCCAGCCTCGGGGCCGCCTTCGGCGCGCTTTACCACAACCTGTTTTCCACCTTCCGCATCCGCGCCTTCCGGCTGCACCTCGGCATGTACCTCGGCGGCTACATCAGTCAGGACGTGTTCAACGCCGCCTTCACCTTTTTCGTCGTCTTCGCGCTGGCGGGCTCCATCACCGTTGCCTCCACGCTTCTCGGCACCATGTACATCGTCCAGTTCGTGGCGGTGATGATCGCCATCAACCTCGCGCTTAAAACTTCTCCCGCCTTCGCCTATCGCCTCGCCGCCGCCAGCTTTGCCATCGGCGTCATCACGCTGCTCGCCATGTGGGGCGCAGGCGTGCGCTCGGGCGATCTGCTGCTGTGGGTGCCGATTGCGCTGGCTGGCCTGGGGCGCGGCGCGCTCAACTACATCCCCTGGGCCACCTACAATTACATGGCGGATGTGGATGAAATCGTCACCGGCCGCCGCCGCGAGGGGGCCTTTGCGGGCGTGATGACGTTCGTGCGCAAGCTGACGCAGGCCGTTGCCGTTGCTGGCGTCGGCGCGCTGATGAGCCTTGGCGGCTTCCAGAAGGACGCGGCCGTCCAGCCGCCCGAGGCCATAACCACCATCGCGCTGGTGCTCGGCATCGGCACGGTCGGGATGCTGATCTTCGGCGTGCTCGTCTCCCTGCGCTTCCGGCTCGACCCGCGCACCCACGCCGTGCTGATGGAAGAGATCGACCGGTTCAAGAACACCCCGAACGCCCCCGCCTCCGCCGAGGCCCGCGCCATCGTCGAAGATCTCTCGGGCTGGCCGCACGAGCAGCTGTGGGGCCGCAACCCGGTGGCCAAGGCCGGTGCCGCCCGCGAAACATCGGCGCAAGGCGGCATGGCGCAGGCGTAGGATTTTAGCCAAGGGGATCGCGGACCCCCTTGGCGATCCCCCATTCGTTTTTAACGGGCCGCGCGCGGGAGGCCGGGTGCGGCCCTTTTCTTATGCCGGAAATTATGGGGACGCACGTGTCGCGCCTGTTGGCGCAAGCTGCCCGAAACAAAAGAAAGGGGGTGCAGGGGGTCCGAGACCCCCTGCAAACAATCCCTACTCAGACACCCCCGCATACACCTCGTCCACCATGTCCCCCACGAGCGCGAGGTTCTGGATGGCAGCCAAGCCCCACTGGGCGGTGGCGTTGGTGGAGACGCGCGGTGCTTCATCGACCGGTTTCAGCACGTCCGGCCCGGTGATTTTGCGGCGGCGGGCGGAAATGCCCATGCCGAGTCCGGCTTCGCCGGAGAAGAATTCCTGCCACGCGCGGCGGGCGAGCGCCTTATCGCCGCGCCGGTTTGCCGCGAAGGCGGTGAGGCGGGAGTGGCCTTCCTTGAGATTGTGGCCGCGGGCCGGTGCGCCGGTCATAGCCGTGAACGCAGCGGGCTGCGCGTTGTAAGCGGTGCAGTAATCGAGCCAGGCGTTTTCATATTCCGGCACGTCGAGAAGCTGGAACAGTTCCGCGTGCACCTCGACCGCGCCGAACACCGCGTTGAGGTGGCTGACACTCACCTTGTCGCCGGGGCCGGTGAAGCGGCCGGTTTCAAGATTGAAGATCGCGCCGCCCGCGAACCACTGCTTGGGCAGGGCGGCGATGGAGGTCATGCCCGCAAGGAGGCGGTCGCGCCAGCGGGTATCGCCGGTGCGCTCCCATTCGGTGAGCCAGGCGGAGGCCAGCGAGCACCAGCTTGTGCCGAACTGGAGGAAGATGTGTCCTTCGGGCAGCGGCGTGCTCGCCTTGACGTGGCTCGCCCCGCCCGGCGGCATGGAGGCCCCGCGCCGCGCGCCCACCTTGCGGCCGATATCCACGTGGACGAGGGTGCGATCGCTGTCCAGCAGCTCGCGCATCAGGTCGCCCACCCGCTCGTCGGCGGTGAGGTAATAGTAGATGCGCCGGTAGATGGCGGTGGAGACGCGCGGCTGCTTGGAGCTGTCGCCCCAGTGCTGCACCGCATGGCGCGTGCCGAGCCCCCGGAAGCGGCCGATGTGGTAGACGTCCACCTCGCCGGTGTGGCGCGTCATCGCCTCGGCCATGCGGAACACGTGTGGCTCACCCGAGCGCAGGAAGCTGTACCACAGCCACAGGTCCGGCGAGAGCTCGCTGTTGTCCCACGCAAAGCCGCCGATGTCGTAGCGCCACACGTGGCGGTCGGCATCGTAGGTGTGCATGATGTCGCCGTAGTTCCAGAAGCCGTACCAGCGGCGCTGCTCGATCTGCCCCCGGTAGAAGTCGAGCAGGTAATCGTTCTGCTCCTCGATGGCGCGGCGGGCGGGCGTCGTGCGGTCCGGCAGGCTCCACGGGCCGAACACGCCTGCCGCATGGAGGCGCGCCGGGGTCGGCACCAGCCGGGGCGGGCGGGCGACGAACCGGCACATCTCGGCGAAGCGCTCGCGCGTTGGCGTTGCGGGCAGCGCCCAGAGCGTGAATTCCGTGGTGCGGGCGATGCCGTAGGGCGTGCCCCAGCCGCGCTCATAATCCTCGTAGGTGATGTCCAGCCCTTCGTTCTCGGCGACGTGGTCGTTCATGCCCATGCCGTCGTGATAGAAGCGCATGTCCATCGCCGGGCCGTCCGGCGAATAATACCAGAGGGTAAACCCGGCCGCATCGGTGTGGGCATCGCGGATATCGAGCCGCACCGGGAAGCGCTGCCAGAAATCCGCCATGCCGAAGGCAACGCCCCCGGCCGCGCCGCCCACGTAGCCGAGACCGTTGGCGCGGCCTCCTGCATCCGCCTCGATCCAGCCGTGCCCCGGCTTGGTGCGCTTGGTAAGGGTGAACCCGTCCGGCGTGAGCTGAGACAGGGAGAAATCTCCCCATTGCGGAATATAGGGCAGGCCCCGGCGGACGGCCTCCGCCATTTCATCAACGGGCGGCACCTTGCGGCCTGCCACCTGCGCCTGGCGGAACGCCGCGCCGGGGTCGCGGCGCAGGCCGGTCAAGGACTGCACCGCCTCCGCCCACACGCCATCGTCGCTGCCCGCGAAGCGCACATGCCGGTCATAGGGCAGGTCGCTCATCGGCACGCGGCCCGAAAGACCGAGGCCGGTGATGAAATCCTTGTGCTCGTCGCCATCGAAGATGAAGCTGTGGACGATCCGCACCGCTTCCGATCCGGCGTAGAAATAAAGCCGCAGGGAGAAGGGGAGCCACGCGCGCTCCGCCCCGCGATGCCGCCCTTCCACCTTCACAACGGCACGCACCGGGCCGCTCTGCTCGATAACGGCGTTCGTCACCTCGCTCACATAGCGGCGGCGGGTGATGGTCTCTTGCGCCTCGCTCCTCGTTATCTCGATCTCCGGCCGGTCCTGCGCGGTGGCCACCAGCTTTACGTCGCGCAGCGTCTCGCGGCCCTTGTTGCTGGCGGAAAGAATGATGCTTTCGCCCGACGTGGCGATGCGCCAGCACAAGTTGCCGCTTCGCACTTCAATGCCGGAGCCCTGCTCCTTTACCGTAACGGGAGCGGCGGGCGCGCCCCCTGCCCCTCCATCACGCGCAGCGCAGCGCTTGCACCCGCCCCTGCGGGGATCGCATGGGCGGTCCATTTGATCGAGCCGTCCGGCCAGGTGGCGGTGGTCCACGTCTGCACCGGCACGTCGCGCCCCGCCGCGTCCTTCAGCGCGAAGCGGGCGCGGGGCTTTTTGGTGCCGCGCGGCCAGGGCACGCCCCAGGTTTGCCCTTCGTGCAGGGCGGGCGGCGCGTCATCAAGCCAGCGGATATCCGCGTCTTTCGGCGCGGGCGGCGCCGCGCTGTCGGTTTGCGCCAGCGCGGGTGCGCCAACGGTGCTGATCGCCGTGCCGGCCAGCGCCGCCCGGACGATGAAATCGCGCCTGCTGATGGTCACGTGCCGCGTCCTCCCCCTTGACTTCGCGTTGAGTCATCATGACATGTGGGATTACGTTTCACAATATGCGATAATACATCCCTATTCGGCGGGGCGCCCGGCAGCTTATATTGGAGGCATGATGAGGACGCAGACCATCGTCACCACGCTTGTGGCCGCCCTTGCCGCCGCATCCTGCACGACGCCGCGAGACGTGGCGATCGGCGAGGAAGCGACCATACCTTTCCCCGAAACCGGCATCCGCAGCTGGCACGCGGAGGACGACCGCTCGCTCTGGGTGCTCGATAACCGGGACCGCTGGTATCGGGTTGAGCTGATGCAGCCCTGTATCGGCCTGCCCTTTGCCTATGCGCTTGGGTTCGATACCCGCACGCCGGGGCGGTTCGATCGCTTCTCGGCCATTCTCTATGATGGCCAGCGCTGCCAGGTGAGCAGTATCAAACGCAGCGCACCCCCGCCCACCAAAGAGGAACGCCGCAAGGCGCAGGAGCCCGCGCCGGAGGAATAAACCCGGCCCGCGAGCCCCCACCCCCTCGCCCCTACCGCCGGGGCTGCATGCCGGTGCCGAGGAAATAGCCGGTGTGCGGCGGCTGGTTGTAGGCAACGTTCTGCCAGGCGACCGCCAGCCGGTAGACCGGGTCCTGCATCAGCGCAGGAATACTGTGCTCGCTTGGGTAGGGCGTTACATAGATCCGCATGGATTTATTGTCCGCCGCGCGCCAGATCACCTCCTCGCGCCAGTCGCCGAGGATATCCGCGCTCAGCATGGGGTTGGCCTTGGTGCCGTTATCGGAAGCGACGCCCTCCGGCGCGAGCAGCGGCACGCTTTCCTGCCGCTCGTAGTCCCATTTGAAAATACGCGTGCCGTCCAGCAGTTCGCGCGACAGGTCGCCGTCCCACCACACCGCGAAATTGATCTGCTTTGGCCGCTTGCCGATCACATTGCCGCGCACGTCATAAAGGTCAGGCGTGTTGATCGACCATGCTTCTGCGCCCGGATAACGCGGGTCGATATCGGCAGCCAGGCCACGTCCGGTATCCTTCTGCGCCTTGGTGGACCAGAGCACCGCCCCGGTTCGGGCGTCGAGCATGGCCGAGCCGATGCCACCGTTGGCGCGAACGTTCTCGTGCACGCCCCATTTTTCGAGGCCGGGCCGGGCGGGGTCGAGGTCGGACAGATGCATGGCATCGCCATGGTAAAGCCCGGCGCTCCACAGGCCCTTGCCATCATCATCCACCGTCATCGAACCGTAGATGATCTCGTCGCGCCCGTCGCCATCCACATCAGCAACGCTCAGCTGGTGGTTGCCTTGCCCGCTGAATTTCTCGTTGCCGGGCGTGGCGGAGTCGTACAGCCAGCGCTCCGTCAGCTTGCCATCGCGGAAATCCCACGCCGCCAGCGTCGAGCGGGTATAGTAGCCGCGCGCCATGATGATGCTGGGCCGCGTGCCGTCCAGATAGGCCACCCCGGCGAGGAAGCGGTCGGACCGATTGGCGTAGCCGTCGCCCCACACCGCCTTCAGCTGCTCGGCCGTCGGTGCATCGGTTTGCGGATGACGGGGCAGCACGTAAGGCGCAGTGGCGAGCGTGCGGCCCGTGAGCCCGTCGAAGACGGTCAGATATTCCGGCCCTTTCAGAATGCGCCCCGTCAGCGGCGCCACCCGGTGCCCATCCGGCGTTTGCTCTGCGCCGGTGCGATCAGGGCTCGGCACCTGCCCGTCGTGCTCGCGCCAGTCGGCCTTGGCGTCGCCGATTATCTTGCCCGCGCCGTCCACCGTGCCATCCGCCGTCTTGGCGACGAACTCGGCCCGGCCGTCGCCATCGAAATCGTAAACCAGAAACTGGGTGTAGTGCGCGCCCGAGCGGATGTTCTTTCCCATATCGATTCGCCACAGCCGCTTGCCCTCCAGCGTGTAGGCATCGAACAGGGTGTTGCCGCTGTAGCCGGCAAAGGCATTGTCCTTGGCGATGGTGGGATACCATTTGACAATGATCTCGTAGCGGCCGTCGCCATCCAGATCACCGACGCTCGCGTCGTTCGCCTCATAGCTGTAGGGCGTACCATCCGGCGCGATGCCGCCCGGCGGCTGGTCGAGCGGAATCGAAAGGTAGCCGGCTCCCAACACCCGCGCCGGGGCGCTGGCCGCCTGCTCCTGTCCGCCCGCAACCGCGCGCACGGTATAACGCGACTCGGCGCTGCCAGCCGCATCGACGAAATTGGTAGCGGCAATCGGCGCGGCGGTAACCTTGCGGCCATCGCGGTAGACATGAAATGCGGTGCCGGGCGCATCGGTTGCGAGCAGCCGCCAGTTCACCAGAATGCCGCCGCCCGCCGCCGGGGCCGCAATGACGCCGCGATCCAGCCGCTCCGCCTGCCGCCCGTCGATCACCGGCGCAGGCTCGGCCGCCGCCAGCGCCGCATCCGCGAACATAAATGCCGCAAGGCAACCTCCGGCCGCACCGATCAATGCCCTGTGCTTATGCATAGCCATCTCCCCCTCTGTGTCCCTGTTTGCTTTTCGCGCCCGCCGAACTCCCGCCCGGCCCCCGGCCCAATGCACGTTTTGGCGAATAGTCAGACAATTGTGCTCTTAATGCAACATAAAATCCCATATATTGGACTTTAGTCCCACATATTACTTGGCTGCAAGCAAAATGCGGTTTAACGTGACGGAAAAGTGGAGCCGGCCTGGCTGAGAATTCCACGCAACGCTGAGGGCACCGGCAGAACCGGTGCAAAATGGGGAGGCTAAAAGTGACCAATTCACGCGTTGGGCGCGCACGCGCGCTTTTCACCACCAGTTGGTTTGTTATCGGTATCGTTGCGGTTCCATTTGCTGGTTCGGCTTTCGCCCAGAGCGCGAGCAATGACCAATCCACCACCCAGCAGCAGGCCGAGGGCGCGATGACGACGGCCCAGCTCAGCCACGGCAACGCGGACGATATTGTTGTCATTGGCACCCGCGCCAGCCTTCAGAGCGCGATTGCGCGCAAGAAGAATGCCGGCACGGTGGTGGACTCGATCGTCGCGGAAGATATTTCGCAGTTTCCCGACAAGAACATCGGCGAGGCGCTGCAGCGCATCACCGGCGTGCAGCTGACGCGCGATTTCGGCGAGGGCACGCAGGTGAGCATTCGCGGCGTGGAGCCGGACCTGAACCGCGTGGAAATCAACGGCGTCACGCTGCTCGGCCAGGGGGCGCGGGCCAGCGCGGCGCGGACTTCCGCGAGCTGGCGTCCGAGCTTGTAAAGTCCATCGACGTGTTCAAGGGCTTCACCGCTGACATGACCGAAGGCGGCATCGGCGGCACGGTGAGCATCGAAACCCGCAAACCGCTGGAGCTGAAGGAGCCGCTGCTGGCCGTCACCGCATCGGGCCAGTATCTTGAGACGACCAAGACCTTCAAGCCGCGCGGCAACATCACCGCCGGCAAGAAATTCTTCAATGACAGGCTCGGCGTTCTCGTCAACTTCACCTACGACAAGAACGACACGCGCGGCGACTTCCTGCGGAATACGGAGTGGACGCGCTTTTTCGGCAACGCCGATCAGACGGATCTGAACAACGACAACGTCAAGATCACGCCCAACGCCAATTTCGACAACATCAGCACGCCCGAGCAGTGCGACGCGGTGCCGACGGATGGGCTGGATGGCGCAACCCGCTCCGACTGCTGGGCGCAGTTTGCCGAATACGTGCCGCGCATTCCCCGCTACGGCCAGTGGATTCGCAATGACGAGCGCATCTCGGGCATCGCCACCATCCAGTATGCCGTGACCGACGATTTCGACGTTTATGTCGAGTACCAGCGCAACGAGCGCAACAACCACCTGACCGACTATAACTACTCGGTCGATGTGACCGCCGCGTCGCGCATCGACACGTCCGGCAATTGCGCCACCTGCACGTTCGACGACGACGGCAACCTGATCGGCTTCAACACCGCGCCGACGGCACCGGGCGCGACGACAGGTGCGGGCTCGATCTTCAGCACCAGCAAGCGCGATTTCGCCTACAAGCAGAAGTCCGAGTACAAGACGCTGGGCTTCAACTGGAACAAGGATACGTTCCGCATTACCGGCTTCGGCATCAAGTCGAAGGGCACCACGCGCAGCGACAGTCAGAACATGATTCTGAACGCGTCGATTCCGGGCATCCGCGTCGATCTCGACCCGACGAGCGGCACGCCGACGTTCACCTTCCCGGAAGGCGCAGACCCGCAGGATACCAATACCTACCTCAACCCGACGGTTGCGGTTCCCGGCGCGCCGGTGGTTGCGGCCTACCAGTATCGCCCTGAAGAAATCGATGTCAGCGAGGATCAGTACAAGCTCGACGGTGACTTCGAGGTGGGCAACGGCTTCCTCAGGATGATCGAGGTCGGCGCCCAGTACCGCAAGTCCACCTCCACCGCCTATCGCGGCGGCACCAACTTCGTGAACGAAAATGGTGATTTCGTGCCGACGCCGAACATCACCGCCAACGTCTCGCTCGGCCCCACCAACACAGACCTCGCCTTCCCGCCGGGCGGCCCGCAGGCGACCAGCCTTACCTGGACGCGCGAGAAGTTCGCGGATTTCCTCTCGCAGGCGACGGAGATGACGCCTGGCCACTTCTTCCCCGTCGGCGGCGGGGAAGGCGCGCCGGACAGCTGGCTTGCGCCGAACTACAACAACTTCGGCGACTACTTCGACACACAATACATCAACCACGACCGCGTGCGCGAGGTGAATGGCATTCCCCAGACCCCGGCCCACAATGTGCGGGAGAACATCTGGGCGGGCTACATGAAGGGCAACTTCGAGTTCGATGCCTTCGGCCTGCCGGTCACCGGCAACGTGGGCGTGCGCTATGTCCGCACCAAGGACGTCGCCACCGGCTCCTTCACCCGGCGCGAGCTGCGCCCCGGCACGACGCCCGGCACCACCACCACGGTTACCGTCTATGCGGGCACCGTGAGCATGGAAAATACCTATGAGGACTGGCTGCCCAGCTTCAACGCCTCGATCGGCCTGGTGCCCGACGTGCTGATCGCGCGGGTAGGCGCGGCCAAGGTGATGGCGCGCCCGCGCCCGACCGACCTTGTGCCCAACGCCAACTGCGTGTTCGACGAGGCGGGCGGAACCCTGCCCAACACCTGCACGGCCGGCAATCCGGAGCTGAAGCCTTACCGCGCCAACCAGTATGACATTAACCTGTCGTGGTATCCCAACCGCGACACGCTGGTCAGCGCCGCGGTGTTCTACAAGGACATCAAGAGCTTCATCATCCCGAACGTCACCACCTTCAACGTGGACCTGTTCGGCGACGGCGAGCTGTTCGACGTGCGCCAGCCGGTCAACGGCAAGGGCGCGCGGATCACCGGCCTCGAGCTGTCGGCGCAGACCGCCTTCACCTTCCTGCCCGCGCCGTTCGACGGCTTCGGCATCCAGGTGAACTACACCTACAGCAAGGCGGACAACGTCGGCCTGTTCAGCCAGTTGACCGGGGAGGAGCTGGATTTCCCCGGCCTCTCCAAGCACAGCTACAACATCATTGGTTATTATGACCGGGATTGGCTGAACGTTCGCGTCGCCTGGAACGCGCGCAGCAAATATCTGCGCTCACCGGCGGAGCGCTCGGGCAACCCGGTTTATGCTGATGGCACCGGCTACCTGGATGCCAAGGCGACCTTCCGCATTCCCAACTTCTATGGCGCTTCGCTGTTCATCGAAGGCAAGAACCTGACGAAGGAGACGGAACGGATGACCTCGGGCAGCATCCGCATGACCGAATACAGCTATTCCGGCCGCCGCTTCTTCATTGGCGCATCATTCAAGCTCTGAACCCCTGAGACGGGCATCATCCTCCGCCCGGATTGAGCCTCAGGCCCGCCGCGCAAGCGGCGGGCCGTTTTTTTATCCGAAAGACGTTTGCTGGCCTGGAGCGTGGCTGTAGGCGGACGGACGATCAGCCCGGCAGGCGATAAACCCGGAAATTCCGCACGCGCAGGTGGCTTTTCGTGGTGCGGAGCCCGAAGTGGCCGCAAGTGTAGGGCGCGGGGTCGTTGAGCCGGAACATGGGCGTGCCGTCGCGCAGCAGTTCGATCCGGTTGCCGTCGGCAACGAGGCGGATGCGATACCAGCGGTTGGGCGCGATCATATGCTCGGGCGCGGAGAGATCGTGCTGCGGCAGCAGCGGGCGGTCGTCGCGGCGGCCCACATAGCGGCGGAAGCGCGAGGTGGTGTTGCGATTGCCGCCGATGCCTGCATAGTAGGTGCGAAGCTCGTCATAGCCTGCGAACGCGCCGCTGCGCCGGATGGCCAGCACGTCGCCCCCGGACGCGCGGGTGTCGGTCGCCATCCAGAAGCAGTTGATGTCGCTCACCGCGTCGTTCGGCCCGCCTTCGCTGACAGCCATCACCTCATAGTCGATGGCGACCGGGCTTGCAAGCGCATGGCGGAACCACAGGGTAACGCCCGCCGGGCTGTCGATATCGAGCACGCCGCCTTCGGCGCGGAAGCGCCCGCCGCGCTCCGCCTCGATCACCCATTGGCCGAGGCCGCCGGTAAAATCGTCGCGGTGGAGCAGCGTTTCCGAAGACGGCCCGGCAAGGCTGAGGCCGCTTGGTAGAAGCGTGGCCGCAAGACCGCCCAGCACCGATCGGCGGCTGAGCGCAAGGCTGTGCACAATTTCCCACATATTGATGTTTAATCCCATATGTGTGACGATGAGGCAAATATAAATTCGGGGGAGAAAAATCGATGCCGCGCCCTGCTTTCGCAGCCCTGCTGCTGGCCGTGCTGGCCGCCGCGCCCGCACAGGCCGCCACCATCCACATCGCCGGGGATTCGACCGCCGCCACCTATGAGGCACGGCGCTACCCGCAAACCGGCTGGGGCCAGATGCTGCACTGCGCGCTCGATGACACCGTCACCGTTCGCAACCACGCGCGCGGCGGTCGCAGCACCCGCACCTTCATCAACGAAGGCAGGCTCGACCGGATCGCCGAGGAAATCAAGCCCGGCGACACGCTCCTTATCCAGTTCGGCCACAATGACGCCAATACGGTGAAGATCGAGCGCTACGCGGACCCCATGGGCGCTTACCGCTCCAACCTCGCGCGCATGATCGCGGTGGCGCGCTCGGCCGGGGCGCAGCCGGTGCTCATCACGCCGGTCATCCGCCGCAACTGGAAGGATGGCCGCGTGCAGGCGGATTTCACGCCGTGGTCCAATGCCGCCCGCCAGCTGGCGCGGGAGCTGAACGTGCCGCTCATCGATCTTGAACAGGATTCCCGCAAATGGGTAGAAGCGGCCGGCGAGGAAGGCTCGAAGCGCTATTTCCTCCACTACACCGCCGCCGACGCTGTTCCGGCCTTCCCCAAGGGCATCGACGACGACACCCACTTCAGCGAAATCGGCGCGCGCGGCATCGCCGAAATCGTGGCGCGGGACCTGAAGGCGCTGGGCCTGCCGGTCTCGCAGCACATCCTCGCCGACCGGCCGGACCTTGCGCGCACCACGCCGCTCGGCCGGGCCGAATGCCATTGAGCGCGAAGCCGCGCCTGTTCGACGTGCGCGCCTTTGGGGCGGCGGGAGACGGCCGGACGCTCGACACGCAGGCCGTCAACCGCGCCATCCGGGCGGCGGCCGAGCACGGCGGCGGCACGGTAGTCTTCCCGCCCGGCGGCTACCTGTGTTTCTCCATCCGCCTTGCCGGCGGCGTCACCCTGCGGCTTGAGGACGGGGCGGTGATCGAGGCCGCCGATCCCGCCCGCCACCCCGGCCGCTACGACCTGCCCGAGCCCGGCGTGGGCGAATTTTATCAGGACTTCGGGCACAGCCACTGGCGCAACAGTCTCATCTGGGGGGATGGGCTGCACGATATCGCCATCCTCGGCCCGGGGCGGATCGAAGGGCTGGGCCTCACCCGCGATGGCCCCGGCGCGCGCTGGCGGAAAAAGACGGGCGAGCGGCCCCTGTCCATGGAAGGCATGAGCGCGGACGAAATCCGCGCGCTCGAACCCCTGCCCGAGCACATGAACGGCCTCGGCAACAAGGCGATCGCGCTGAAGAACTGCCGCAACGTCGTCCTGCGCGACCTCACCCTCTATAAGGGCGGCCATTTCGCCGTTCTGGCGACCGGCGTCGATGGCCTCGTCATCGAAAATCTCGCCATCGACACGGACCGGGATGGCATCGACCTCGATTGCGTCCGCAACGCCCGCGTCGCCCACTGCCGGGTCAACACTCCCAACGACGACGCCATCGTGCTCAAAACCTCGCTTGCGCTGGGCCGGCCCATGGCGACGGAGAACATCATCATCGAGCACTGCACCGTTTCGGGCTATGACATCGGCACCATGCTCGACGGCACGCTGGGCCGCACCCAGCAGCTTGCGCCCGACCGCGATCCCGTCACCGGGCGCATCAAGCTGGGCACGGAATCGAACGGCGCGTTCCGCAACATCGTCATCCGCCATTGCCGCTTCGAGCGCTCGCGCGGGCTGGCGCTTGAGGTGGTGGACGGCGGCGTCATCGAGGATGTCGTCGCCCATCACCTTTCGATGCAGGACGTGACCACCGCGCCGCTGTTCCTGCGCCTCGGCGACCGCCGACGCGGGCCGGAGGGCACGGGCATCGGGTCGATGCGACGCGTTTCCATCAGCGACATCGAGGCAACCGGCATCGACCCCCGCTATGCCGCCACCATCGCCGGGCTGCCGGGGCACGAGATCGAGGACGTGAGCCTCCAAAACATCCGCCTCGTCTATCGCGGCGGCGGCACGGCGGCGGATGCCGCCCGCACGCCCCCGCTGCTGGCGGACGCCTACCCCGAGCCCAGCATGTTCGGAACCACGCCCGCCTGGGGCCTGTGGGTGCGCCACGCCAGAGGCGTTTTGCTTGAAAATGTGCGGCTTGAAACGGCAACCCCCGATGCCCGCCCGGCCATCGTGCGGGAAGCAGCGGAGGTGATCGACAAAGGTTGACCTTGGTCGCCGTTTATCTCACATTATGATTTATCGTCTCACATATTCAACGTGAGCAAAAACGGATGCCGACGGAAAGATCGGCGCGACAGGGGGAGGGAAAGCGATGGTCCGCCAGGGCTTGAAGAAGGACCTGCTGAAGGCGCTGTGCGGCGCGGCGATTGCCGCGCTCATCCCCGTAACGCCCACCCTGTCCCAGACAACTCCCTCCGTCGCAACCGCGAAGCGGGACTTCGGCCGCATTTCCTTCGACAGGCATTCCCTCATTCTCGACGGCAAGCCGACCGTCATCTGGTCTTCCGAATTTCACTATTACCGCCTGCCGAGCCCCGGCCTGTGGCGCGACATTCTGCAAAAGATGAAGGCCAGCGGCTTCAACACCGTCGCCCTCTATTTCTCGTGGGGCTACCACTCGCCTGCCCCCGGCGTTTACGATTTCAGCGGCGTGCGGGACGTGGACCTGCTGTTGCGTATGGCTGCCGAGGAAGGGCTTTACGTCATCACGCGCGCCGGGCCTTACGTGAATGCGGAGCTCTCCCGCGGCGGCTTTCCCGGCTGGCTGGTGAAGCAGCGCGCCCGCGCCCGCACGGACGATCCCGAATATCTGGCCGCGGTCGACGAGTGGCTGACGCGCATCAACAAGATCATCGCCAGGCACCAGTACAGCGATGGCGGCGGCACGGTCATTCTGCACCAGATCGAAAACGAGCTGCTGCTCACCAACCCGGAGCAGCAGCGCTACATGCAGCACCTTTACGACCGGGCGCGGGCAGACGGCATCACCGTGCCCATCTTCCACAACGATATCGGCCGCAACGGCCGCTGGGTCCCGGCGAGCAGCCCGGTCGAGGGCACCATCAAGGGGCCGACCGACATGTACGCCTTCGACGGCTACCCCGGCGGCTCCTGCGATGTTTTCGCCAAGCCCACCAAGGGCAGCCCCGCGCCCGACTGGGGCCTCTACGGCACGGGCGGCGCGAAGGGCGGCTCCAGCGCCTCGCCGCATACGCCGGGGTTCGCTGCGGAATTCGGCGGCGGCTGGTTCGATTACTGGGGCAGCAACGGCACCTACCCCTGCACCGCCATCCATCGCGGCAAGCGCTACCAGCGCGTGTTCTACGGCACCAACCTTGCCAACGGCATCACCATCCAGAGCTTCTACATGGGCTTCGGCGGCACCTCGTGGGGCTGGCAGCCCGCGCCGGTCGTCTACACCAGCTATGACTACGGCGCGGCCATCGATGAAGCTCGCAACCTGCGCCCCAAGGCGCTGGAGCTGAAGCAGCTCGGCCAGTTCGTGCAGAGCTTCCAGAGCCTCGCCCGCATGGACAAGGGGCCGGAGGTGAAGGCTTCGTCCGACAAGGTCCGCGTCTACCACAACGTCAACCGGGAGACCGGCGCGCACCTGCTGTTCGTCGCGCATAACCCCTCGAACGCGCGCACCAGCGACGCCTTCACCATGGACGTTGAAACCCGCGACGGGCGCTACCGCATTCCGCAGGCGGGCACGCTTGCGCTGAACGGCTATGACGCCAAGCTGCTCGTCGCCAGCCACGACATCGGCGCGCACCGGCTGGTCTATTCCACCTCGGAATTGCAGACCCAGCTGAAGACCACCAAGGGCGATCTCGCCCTGCTCTACGGGCGCAAGGGGGAAGACGGCGAGACCGTGCTGCGCTTCCGCCAGCCGCCGCGCGTCGAGGTGCTGGAGGGCAGCGTCGAGCAGAATTTCAATGCCTCCACCGGCGACCTGCGCCTCAATTACCGACACAACGGCCTCATTCGCCTGCGCATCAGCGGCGAGGGCAAGCCGCCCCTCCTCCTGCTCATCGGCGAGGAGGACGTGGCGAGCGCCTTCTGGCGGCAGGAGACGCCCTCTGGCGCGGTGCTGGCGCGCGGGCCCGCGCTCGTCCGCAAGGCGGGGCTGAAAAACGGCCGCCTCGCGCTGACGGGGGACACCACCACCGCCCAGCGGCTGGAGGTCTGGGGGCCGAAATTCGGCACCATCAGCTGGAACGGCAGCACCGTGGCGGGCGCCGAGACCCCGAACGGCAGCTGGCTCTCCCGCGAGGCCCTGCCCGCCGCCCAGCCCGTGAAATTGCCGGAGCTCGCCCAATGGCGCGTCGCCAGGGGCGCACCCGAGGCCGACCCGGATTTCGACGACAGCCGGTGGCAGCCCATCGACAACCGCCGCACCGCCGCGACGGTCGCCCCGCCGACCGGCCAGCCCGCCATGGACATGTCCGCCTACGGCTTTCACAGCGGCGACGTGTGGTATCGCGGGCGCTTCGAGGGCGGCCCGGCCGCGCGGAAAATCGCGCTCCACTATGGCGGCGGCGGCAGCGGCATGCTGCAACTGTGGCTGGACGGCCGCTTCATCGGCCAGCACGAGCTGCCCGCGGGCATGGCCCGCCCGCTCACCCACGGCATCGCCGAGTTCACCCCTGCCGCCCGAGGCGCAAAAACCCGGCGAGCACGTGCTCTCCGTCTTGGTGCGCAACAACGGCCACAACTGGGATCTGGAGGCGGACGACGCCCACAAGGAGCCGCGCGGGCTGATCTCCGTCTCGCTCTCGGAGCAAAGCGGCCCCACCTTCGCCGTGCCGATCCGCTGGCGCATTCAGGGCACGTGCGGCGGCGAGGCGATCGCCGACATGGCGCGCGGCCCGATGAACAACGGCGGCCTTTATGGCGAGCGCAGCGGCTGGCACCTGCCCGGCTTCAGTGACGACGCGTGGCAAAAAACCACCCTGCCCGCCGCCAAGGCCGAACCCGGCGTCACCTGGTATCGCACGGAGTTCACGCTCGATGTGCCCAAGGGCCACGACGCCTCCCTCGGCATCGCCATCGGCGATGCGAACACGCCGCGCTCGCCCGTCTCCTACCGCGCGCTGATTTTCGTCAACGGCTGGAACATGGGCCAGTTCATCGCCCACGTGGGGCCGCAGCGGGTGTTCGTGGTGCCCAGCGGCATCCTCAACCCCAACGGCCGCAACACCGTGGCCATCGCGGTGACGAGCGACGGCGCGCCCGGCAATGCACTGGAGGCGGTGAAGCTCGTCAACCTTGGCACCGTGCGCGGCGGCGTGCCGGTTCCGCTCGTCAACGCACCCGCCGCCTTGGCAGACTGAGGAGCACCAACATGCGCCTGCCCCTGTTCACCGCCGTTGCCGCCGTGGCGCTGGCCGCCACTGCCGCTCACGCCTCCGATGTGGGCCGCCGCTTCCCGCCGGAGAAGACGAGCATCGTCGATCGCACGACCGGCGTGCCGCTCACCGTGCTCACCTCCGGCCGCTACAAGGACGGCAAGAACTACCCCACCCACCCGCAGTGGGCCCATGACGGCATCCACATCATCTTCCCCTCCGGCGACCGCGACAAGGACGGCACGCCCGAGGCCTTCGCCGTCAACGAAATCACCGGGGATATCGTCCAGCTCACCGACGGGCCGGGCGTCGGCACCGGCAGCCTCAATGTCGCCCGCCGCTCCAACAAGCTCTACTACATGCGCCGCAACGGCGAGGCGGGCCGCACCCAGCTGATCGAAGTGGATTTAACGCCGCTCCTGGCGGATTCGGCCGCGGGCAAAATGCGCGGGCAAGGCTATGAGCGCATCGTTGCCACCCTGCCCGAAGACCATATCGAGGCGGGCGGCTTCACGCTGGATGCGGACGAGAAAACCGCCTACGTCGGCTTCGATGCCCGCCGCGCGCCGCCGCGCCAGCCCGGCCAGCCGGTGCCGCAGGTGCCGGGCGGCCTGCGCGCGATCGACCTCGCAACCGGCGCGGTCCGCACCGTCATCGAAACGCCGTTCCGCATGGGCCACGTGCAGGCCAACCCGTTCGTGCCCGGCGAAATCCTCTACTGCAACGAGACCGGGGGCGACGCGCCCCAGCGCATGTGGATCGTGAAAGCCGACGGCACCGGCAACCGCCCGGTGTTCAAGGAAGGCCCGACCGACTGGGTGACCCACGAACAGTTCGCCGACGCCGACCACGTGATCTTCAACCTGATGGGCCACAAGCGCGACCTGCGCAAGGCCGCCACCGGCATCCTCGTCGTCTCCCTGCGCGACGACACGGTGGAACATCTGGGGCAAATTCCCATCAAAGACTTCAAGCGCACCGAACTCGCCAACTTCACCGATCCCAACATCCCGCAGGACGACACCAGCACCGGCGGCTACTGGCACAACGGCGTCACCTACGATGGCCGCTGGGCCGCTGGCGACGACTTCGACGGCAACGTCTGGCTGATCGACCGCAAAAACAACAAGCGCACGCTGCTCACCACCGGCCACCGGATGCGCCCCAACCACACCCATCCCAGCTTCAGCCCGGACGGCACCCGTATCCTCATCCAGTCCGGAATGCTCTCGGGCGGTAAAAACCTCGGCCTGATGGTGGTGCCTGTCGCGCCCGTGGCGGACTGAACTTCTTTTTTGAATGATATAACCAAGGGGGTCTTGGACCCCCTTGGAACCCCTATCGTATTTTATTGGATGCACCCGGCCGAATTGGTGTGCGACAACACATCTGCTCACGAAGCATCTCGGCCCATGGAGGGCGCGGCCCGTGCAAACGAATAGGGAGTGCAGGGGGATCGAGATCCCCCTGCAAAAAATCCCTTTGTAACGAAGTAAAAACCCTCAGCGCGCGTCGCCGTCCAGATCGATGCGCTGACGGATGATGTGCAGGGCATCGCCGCTGTCGTCGATTTCATAGAGCTTGCCGCGCGCTTTCGCGCCGAAGGGCCGGTGGAGCACCATCATCAGCTGGCCCTCGAAGGTGCGGAACAGCATGCCGTGGCCGCTGGAGCCGCCGACGAGCGGCGGCAGTTGCTCCCATGGGCCATCGAGCGTGCCGGAGGTGGAGCGCGCCTGGGCCTGATTGTAGCCGTCCGCGCCGTAGCTGGACCACAGCATGACGAGCTTGCCGGTTTTGGTGCGGTGGAGCCACGGGCCGTCGGTGACGTAGACGAGGTCATCCGGCCCGCTTTGGGGCTGGCCTTTCACCCACGGCGCGTCGCTGGCACGGAACAGCAGCTTGGGCGGCCCGGCAACGGCGAGGGTTTCGTCGAGCGGGACGGCTTCCATGGTGCCGTCGGTCGTTTGCACCCACTCGTGGGCATAGACCAGCCACGGCTTGCCGTTTTCCACATAGAGGTGGCCGTCGAGCGTCATGTCGGAGGCGGGCACGATGGGTTCGCCGTTGCGGACCACCCGGTAGGGCCCTTCCGGCTTGTCGGCGACGGCGAGGATGGTGCCGCGCCGGTAGGGGCTGCGCTTGCCCTCCTGCGGCAGGGTCAGCGCCTCGTTGTGGAGGGTGGTGAAGAGATACCACTTGCCCTGCCACTGGTGCACCTCGGGGGCCCAGGCGCCCGCTACGCCCCAGATGCCTTCAGGCACGGTGAAGACCAGCTTCGGCCGGGTCCAGTGGCGCAAATCCTTGCTCGTGTAGAGCATGGTGCCGACGCGTTTGTCCCCGCTCGCCTCCTCGATGTTGGAGGTGAAGAGGTAATAGGTGCGGGTCTTTTTGTCCGCGACGATGAAGGGGTCGTGCAGGCGCATGGTCTCCAGCGTCAGCGGCGCTTCCGCTGCCACGTCGGACGGCGCTTGCGGGGCCTGGGCGCAGGCTGCGGTTCCGGTGGCAAGCAGCAGCGCGAGCGCGAAGGGTGCGATGCGGCGCATGAAGGTCTCTCCCCTTGTCAAATATCCAGCCCCAGTCGGTAGACCCGGTTGGCATTGCGGCCGAACATGTCCCGCCGCTCGTCCTCGCTGAAACCTGCGGCGATATCGGCGAAGGTTTCCAGAATCTGCCCACAGGACGAGAACAGTTTGTCGGTTGGAAAATCGCTGGCGAACAGCACCCGCTCTGGCCCGAAGCGCTCGATCACCTCAAGGGCGAAGGGCTTCATGTCTTCCGGCTGCCAGTCGCGCTTGATGAAGCCGAAGCCGGAGAGTTTGACGAACACGTTGGGCAGCTCGGCCAGCCGCGCCACCTCCTGCCGCCAATGCTCGAGGCCATCGACCGGCATGCCGCAGTGGTTGAGGATGACGGGCGTCTCCGGATTGCGCGCGATGGCCGCGGCGACGTTGGCGAACTGGCCGGGGTAGCATTGCAGGTCGAACGACAGGCCGTATTTTTGCAGGGCAGAGAAGCCGCGCTGCCATGCCGGATCGCCGGTCACGTCGCGGGGCGTGTAGGTGCGGCGCGAGTCCGGGTGCCAGTTGACGATGTGGCGGATGCCGCGCATGTTGGCGTGGGCCGCGTGCGCCGCCAGAAGCTGCTCCACGTTCGGGTCATCAAGCGCTGCGAAGGCGACGATGCCGTTCGGCAGCCCCCGGCCATCCGCCATGTCCTGCAGCCAGCGGGTTTCCTCGAGCGCAGCCTCAGCCGCCGCGCCCGCGTCCACATGCACCATTCCGGCGATCGTCCAGCCGTCGGCGTCCGCCAGATAATCGTCGAGAGAATAGGTGCGGGCGATAGGCTCCACGTTGCCGTTGGGGCCGTCGTCCGAAAAAGGCGGCGTCAGCCACGGATAGGAAAGTCGCCCCAGGTCCCACAAATGCACATGGGCATCGACGAATGGAATATCCCGCATTGCTTCCTCCCCCCGGATGCACAGGACTACGGCGCAGGATCAGTAGGTCGTGCGTCCCCCCGATGTATCGAAGGTGGAAGCGGTGGTGAAGCTGCATTCCTCGCTCGCCATGAAGCACACCATCGCGGCGGTTTCCTCCACCCGGCCCAGACGGCCCATCGGGATTTTCGAGCGCATGAAATCGATCTGGCTTTGCGGCAACTGTTCGAGGATCGGGCTCTCGAAGGTGGCGGGCGTGACGCTGTTGACGAGCACGCCGCGCGTCGCCAGCTCCTTGCCGAGCGACTTGGTGAAGCCGATCACCGCCGCTTTCGAGGCCGAATAGGCGCTGGCGTTGGGGTTGCCCTCCTTGCCCGCGACCGAGGCCACGTTGACGATGCGGCCGTAGCCGTTGGCGAGCATGTAGGGCACCACCGCGCGGCAGCAGTAGAAAATGCCGTAGAGGTTGATCTCGATCACGCGGCGGAAGCTGTCGGCGGGAAATTCGTGCACGGGGGCGGTCGCGCCGGTGATCCCGGCGCTGGCCACCATCACATCGATGCGGCCGAGGATGCGGTTGCTCTCCTCCACCGCCCGCGCCACCGCGTCCTCGTCGGAGACGTCGACCGCGATGACGTGCTCTGCCCCCACCTCCGCCTGGGCGCGGGCGAGGTTGTCCGCGTTGATGTCCCACAGGACGACGCGGCCGCCCTCCGCCACGATGCGCCGACCGACTTCAAGGCCGAGACCCGAAGCGCCGCCGGTGATGATCGCGGTCCGCCCTTCGAAACGTCCCTGAAATACGGTCATGTCAGGCCTCGTCGTTCAGGTTGCGCCAGGCGACGACCTTCTGCCGCTGCTCGCCGAGGCCGGTGATGCCGAGATGCATTTCATCGCCCGGCTTCAGGAAAATCTTCTCGGGCTTCTGCCCCTCGCCCACGCCCGGCGGCGTGCCGGTGATGAGGAGGTCGCCGGGGTGGAGCGTGATGAAGCGGCTGACGTAGCTGATGCATTCGGCAACGGGGAAAATCATCGTCCGCGTATTGCCGGTCTGCATCCGCTTGCCGTTCACGTCGAGGAACATGTCGAGGTTCTGCGGGTCCGGGATTTCATCGGGCGTTGCCAGCCACGGGCCGACGGGGCCGAAGGTGTCGCAGCCCTTGCCCTTGTCCCACTGGGAGCCCAGCTCCTTCTGAAAGGCGCGCTCCGATACGTCGTTCGCCAGCACGTAGCCCGCCACGCGCGACAGCGCATCGGCCTCCTCCACATAGCGGCAGGTCTTGCCGATAATGACGCCCAGCTCCACCTCCCAGTCGGTCTTTTGCGAACCGCGCGGGATCATCACCTCATCATTGGGGCCGTTGAGGCAGGAAATGGCCTTGGTGAAGAAAATCGGCTCCGGCGGCGGCTCGAGGCCGGACTCCTTCGCATGGTCCGCGTAGTTGAGGCCGATGGCGATGAACTTGCCGATGCCGTTCACCGGCACGCCGTAACGGGGCTGGCCTTCCACCAGCGGCAACGAGGCCGGATCGATCGCCTTCAGCCGCTCAAGCGCGCCCGGCGTCACCTCGGCGGGAGTGATGTCGGAGACATGGCCGGAGAGATCGCGGAGCTTGCCGTCCGCATCCAAGAGACCCGGCTTTTCCTGTCCCTTGGGACCATAGCGCAACAGTTTCATGTACGGGTACTTTCCTTAATGGGTGTAGGGGCGGTGAAGGGCGATGTCGCGGTTGAGCTCGACGCCGAAGCCCGGCTTGTCGAGCACGCTCGCGCGCATCCGGCCCTTCTCGGGAATGGGCTCGCCCAGCAGCTGCGGGTGGAACATGGGCACCACCTCGTCCGCCTTCGGGGCCATCATCAAAAACTCGGCGAACGGGCTGTTGTGGCGGGTGATGACGAAATGATAGCTGTAAACTGAGGAGCCGTGCGGCACGACCAGCTTGCCGCGCGCATCGGCCAGCGCCGAGATTTTCAGGAGTTCGGTAACGCCGCCGCACCAGCCCACGTCCGGCTGGATGATGTCGCAGCAGTCCATCTCCAGCAGCATGCGGAAGCCCCAGCGGGTCGCCTCATGCTCGCCGGTCGTCACCAGCATGCCCGCGGGCGCATTGCGTTTCAGCTCCGCATAGCCCCAGTAGTCGTCGGGGCTCAGCGCCTCCTCGATCCACTTGAGGCCGAACTCCCGCGCACGGTGCGCGAGGCGGACGGCGTAGTTCACATCGAGCGCCATCCAGCAGTCGAACATCAGCCAGAAATCCTCGCCCACCCGGCTCCGCATTTCGGCGAGTTCCGCGATATTTTTATGCAAGCCCTCCTCGCCTTCGGCCGGGCCGTGGTGGAGCGGCATCTTGCCGCCGATGAAGCCCATTTCTTTCGCCAGGTCCGGCCGCGCGCCGGTGGCGTAGAATTGCAGCTCGTCCCGCACCGCGCCGCCCAGCATGTGATAGACCGGCTCCTGCCGCAGCTTGCCGAGGAGGTCCCACAGGGCAAGATCGACGCCCGAGATGGCGTTCACCACCAGCCCCTTGCGGCCGTAGTATTGGGTGGAGAAATACATCTGGTCCCAGATCTTCTCGTATTCGGCGGGGCTGCGCCCTTCGAGGAAGCGGGAGAGATGCTTCTCGACGATATAGGCGGCAGGCTCGCCGCCGGTCGTCACCGCGAAGCCCACCGTGCCGTCCGTCGCCTCGATCTCCACCACCAGCGTGCCGAGCACGTTGATGCCGAAGCTCTGGCGGCTCTGGCGATATTCCGGATACCGGCTCATGGGCGTTGCGATGTGATCGTCGATCCAGTGGCCCTCGCCCTGATCGTGATAGTCCGCGCCGCCGCCGCGGACGACATAGGCCCGCACCTGTTTGATCCTGGGCAAGTTCATGCTGGCGCGCTCTCCCTCAAAGGCCTAAGGCTATTCCACATGTTGGGAAGCTATTGCGAATCAGGCAAGACTGAAGAGGAAGGCAAAGCCCGGAAGGGCCATGCCATTTTCTCGGTTCTTCGCATTTCGGGCCATCGTTCCCCAGCCGTGGTTTTTCGCTTGGCTTTTCCATATTATGGGATAGGATCTTAAGTGATGAGACAACGCACGTCAATCGATAGCAGCAAGACCGGCGAGAAAAAGTCCGCCGATACGTCGCGCGCACCGTCCGGCAGCCAGACCCTGCTGCGGGGCCTGGATGTGCTGGAAGGCGTTGCGGAAGGCCCCATCTCGCTCGGGGAGCTTGCCGCGCACCTGGGGCTCACCCGCAGCACCACCCACCGGCTCGCCAATGCTCTGACCGAGCGGCGCTATCTCACCTTCGTGCCCGGGCGCGGCTACCAGCTCGGCCCCAAGCTGCTGGAGCTGGGCTTTCAGGCGCAGCAGCAGGCAGACCTGGTGCAGATCGCCCACCCGTGGCTCGAGGTGCTGGCCCAGCAGTCGGAAGACACGGTGCACCTGGGCGTGCGCGACGGCGACAGCGCCCTCTACCTCGACAAGATTCCGGGCCGTCGCCGCATCGTCATCAGCAGCCGCGTGGGCGACCGGCACCCCCTCACCTCCACCGGCCTCGGCAAGGCGCTGCTGCTCGATGAAGAGCCGTCGCGCTGGCAGGAGCTGTTCGAGCTGGAAAAGCGCAAGGTGAAGCCCTCGGTCGATTACAAAACCTGGCTGAAGCGCATGACCGGCTATGTGGACGCCGGGCGCACCTTCGACCTGGAGGAAAACGAGGACCAGATCCGCTGTGTCGCCGCGCCCATCCGTGATGCCAGCGGCCGCATCTTAGGTGCGATCAGCGTCTCCAGCGCCGCGCAGTATATGGATGACGACCGCATGGCGGCGCTGTCGCAAGAGGTGGTCGGCACCGCCAATTCCATCAGCCGCGAACTCGGGTGGAACCCGGAGAAGCAGGCGCAGGCCGCGCGCGGGCGGCCCAAACGATAGGCCCGCAACACAAGGGGAGGGACAATTGACCAAGCTGCTCGAAGGCAAGACCGTTCTCATCACCGGCGCATCCGGCGGCATCGGCCGGGCCGCCGCCATCGGCGCGGCGCAGCACGGCGCGGATGTGGCGATCAACTACGCGGGCAATGATGCTGGCGCGGAATCGGCGGTCGCCGAGATCGAGGCGCTCGGGCAGCGCGCCATCGCGGTGAAGGGCGATGTCGCCGAGCCGGAGACGGCGCAGGACTTCATCGCCCGCGCGGTCGAGGCCTTCGGCAAGGTGGACGTGTTCGTCAACAACGCCGGCATCTGCCCCTTCCACGCCTTCCTCGACATGCCGGTCGACACCTTCGAGCGCACCATGCGGGTGAACCTGCACGGGGCCTATTACATGGTGCAGGCCGCCGCCAACCAGATGGTCAAACAAGGCCACGGCGGCGCCATCATCGCCGTCAGCTCCATCTCGGCACTCGTCGGCGGCGAGTACCAGACCCACTATACCCCCACCAAGGCGGGCGTGCACTCGCTCATGCAGTCCGCCGCCATCGCGCTCGGCAAGCACGGCATCCGCTGCAACTCCGTGCTGCCCGGCACCATCCTCACCGACATCAACAAGGAAGACCTCGCCGACGAGGCCAAGCGCAAATACATGGAAGGCCGCGTGCCGCTCGGCCGCCTCGGCCAGCCGGAAGACCTCGCCGGACCCATCGTCTTCCTCGCCTCCGACCTCGCCCAATACGTCACCGGCGCAGCCCTGCTGGTGGACGGCGGCGCGTTCGTGAACTTGCAGTGATGTGAAGGTGTTTTAATGAATAAACTTTAAGGGGGTCTCGGACCCCCTTAAAATCCTCCCTTCGTTTTTTTCGGGCCGTGTCCTGCATAGGCCAGGGCGCTCACTGGACTTCAGCTTGCGCGCTGCCGTGACCGGGTGCGTCCCGATAAACGAAGGGGAGGTGCAGGAGGGTCTGCGACCCTCCTGCATAAATGGATAATCACCAAACACAAAAATAACCAAATACGCAAATCAACGTTAATGGGGTTTAAACGCTCACTGAGAGGTTTTTACCTATCTCCGCTAGGGTGGTAGCGGGCGGGCCCGGAATCGCGCTGTAAGGGGCCTTTGCGGGGCTTTACGGGGCATGTCCGGGTGGGGTCTCGCTCCGTTTCGACTTCCGGCGGCGCAGGCTTTTGGAGCCGAAGGCTCAACCCACGGCCGAATGACGCGTTGAACGATGTGTGGGCCGGCCAGGGAGTTGAGGACGATGGCCAAGCAATCGAAGGATCAGAAGGAGACCGTGGAGCGCGTCATGCACGAGTTCAAGCATGGCGAGCTGGAGACCAGCCACGGCAGGAAGGTGAAGAACCCGCGTCAGGCCATTGCCATTGGCCTGAGCGAGGCCGGCGCCTCCAACCAGCAGAGCCCCGAGGAGAACCGGGAGCGCTTGCGCGAGACCAAGGCGCGGGAGCGCAAGGGGGAGACCTCCCAACAGCAGCAGGAAGGCGGCAGGCAAAGCCGGGCCAGCGACCGGGATCAGGACCAGGACAAGGGCGCCTCCCGCCAGCGCCGCGCCAGCAGCGGGCAGACCAAGGCCGAGCTTTACGAGAAGGCCCGGCAGCAGGATGTCCCCGGCCGCTCCCGCATGAGCAAGGCGGAGCTGGAAAAGGCAGTCCGGTGATGAAAAATCCCGAGCCAACGCCCCCTCGCCCGCAGCAGGGCGCGCCGCAGAGCAACGCCCAGCCCGAATACAGCGCTGAGGACGTGCGCGGCGGCGAGATCATCCTCAGGACGCGCACCCGCCGCATCATCTTCATCGCCGGGCTCGCTGGCATCGTCGTCCTCGCGTTCCTGATCCGCATTTTCGCGTCCTGACAGCGGGACCATGCGGCTGCTGTGCGACGAGATGCTGGCGGGGCTGGCCCGCTGGCTGCGCGCCGCCGGGCACGACGCCGTGATGGCCGAACCCGGCGTTGCGGACCGCGATCTCGTCCGGCAAGCCCGTGAAGAAGGCCGGTGGCTGCTGACCCGCGACCGCTCTCTGGCGGCGCTCGGCGGCGAGGTGGCCCTCCTGCTGCCCGAGCCGCTGGACGCGCAGGCGGCTTTCCTCAGCCAGCGGCTGGGGCTCGACTGGCAGGAAGCCCCGTTCGAGCGCTGCCTCGTCGATAACACCTGCCTCGTTCCCGCAAAGCCGGAGGACCTTGCCGCCCTGCCGGCCGGGACGGAGGCCCTGCCGGGCCCGTTCCGCGCCTGCCCCGCCTGCCGCCGGATCTATTGGCCGGGCAGCCACGTGCGCCGCATGGCGGCGCGCCTGCAACGCTGGGCGGCGCTTGCGCCCTCGCCCCAGGGAACCGGGCCCAGTGTCGCGGGTTCGCAAGAGGAACCCTGGGAGATCGCCATGGCCGCAGACGAGATCAGGCCGCTTGCGCTTGTAACCGGCGGGTCGAGCGGCATCGGCTACGCGCTGGCGCAGGAATTCGCCAGCCACGGCTACGACGTGCTGATCGCCGCCGAGAACCTGCAGCATCTGGAGGAGGCCCGCGCCAGGCTGATGGCGGACGGCGCGCGGGTGAAAACCCACGCCAGCGACCTGGCGCGCGAAGAGGGGGTCGAGAGCCTTTATCAAGCGCTCCAGGGCCGCCCGGTCGATGTGCTGTGCGTCAATGCGGGCGTCGGCCTCAACGGCCCGTTCGTGGAGACGGACCTCCGGCGCGAACTCAGGATGATCGACCTCAACGTGCGCGGCGCGGTGCAACTGACCAAGCTGGTATTGCGGGACATGGCCGCCCGCGAGCATGGCAAAATTCTTTTCACCTCCTCCATTGCCGCCAGCCACCCTGCCCCGTTCGAGGCGGTTTACGGCGCGACCAAGGTTTTCCTGCGCTCCTTCGGCGAGGCGCTGCGGAACGAGCTGAAGGACACCGGCATCACAGTGACGGTGCTGATGCCCGGCGTCACCGACACCGCCTTTTTCGAGCGCGCCGAGATGATGGATACCAAGGCCGGGACCATGGAGAACAAGGACGACCCCGCCGAGGTGGCCAAGGCAGCCTTCGAGGCGCTGATGGAGGGCAAGCACAAGGTTGTGCCCACCCTCAAGAACAAGGTGATGAGCGCGGTCAGCGACATCATCCCGGCCCCCGCCGGGGCGCAGGCCCATCGCGGGCTGGCCGAACCGGGCACGGACAAGAAGGAGTAAGGCATGGACAAGCGCGACGAGGTCAAGCCGCCGATCCCTGAGCAGCAGCAGGAGACGCCCGGCACCACCGGGGAGATGACGCCAAGGCCGGACCACGGCGAGGACAGCTACAAGGGCTCCGGCCGCCTTCAGGACAAGAAGGCCGTTATCACCGGCGCGGACAGCGGCATCGGCCGGGCCATCGCCATCGCCTTCGCCCGCGAAGGCGCGGACGTGCTGATTTCCTACCTGAGCGAGCATGACGACGCCAAGGAGACCGCCCGCTGGGTGGAGGAAGCCGGGCGCAAGGCGGTGCTGGTGCCCGGCGACATTCAGGACGCGAACCATTGCCGCTCGATCATCGACAGGGCGGTCAAGGAATTCGGGCGGATCGACGTTCTGGTCAACAACGCCGCCCACCAGATGACCTACGAGGAGCTGGGCGACATTCCCGACGAGGAGTGGGATGCCACCTTCCGCACCAACATCCATTCGATGTTCTACCTCACCAAGGCGGCGGTGCCGCACATGAAGGCGGGCGGGGCGATCATCAACACCACCTCCATCAACGCGGACAAGCCCAACCCGACGCTGCTCGCCTATGCCGCCACCAAGGGGGCGATCCAGAACTTCACGGCCGGGCTCGCCCAGCTGTTGGCGGAGAAGGACATCCGCGCCAACTGCGTCGCGCCGGGGCCGGTGTGGACGCCGCTGCTGCCCTCCACCATGCCGCCCGAGACGGTGAAGGACCTGGGCAAGGCCTATCCCATCGGCCGCCCGGCCCAGCCGCGGGAGCTGGCCCCGGTTTACGTGATGCTGGCGAGCGACGAGGCCAGCTACGTCTCCGGCGCGACCGTGGCGGTGACCGGCGGCAAGCCGTTCATGTAACCCGGCGCTCAAGGCCGCTCCTGGAAAAGACCCCCTCAGCGGGGGTCTTTTTTTGCGACCCGCGTTCAACCCCTGGCCTGCCTCTTCGTACCTTCATCATCAATATGGGAGAGCAGATCATGCCGGTGTGGCTTGAAGCCGGGTTGTGGTCGCTGCTGGGGGCCTCGTCGCTGCTGATCGGCGCGGCCCTTGGCTATGCTGTCCAGTTTCCTGCGCGCCTCACCGCGGGCATCATGGCCTTCGGCTGCGGCGTCCTGATCTCGGCCGTCGCCTACGATCTCATCATGGTCGGTTTTCAGGAAGGCGGCCTCTGGCCGATCATCGCCGGGGCGCTGGCGGGCTCTGCCGCCTACACCTTTGCTGACTGGCTCATCATGAAGCGGGGCGGCCGCTATCGCAGGCGCTCCGGCGAAAGCCAGCAGAGCCAGGGGGACGTCGGCAGGATCATCGCCATCGGGGCCCTGCTCGATGGCGTGCCTGAATGCATCGTGCTGGGCATCGGCCTGCTGCGCGGCAGCGGCATCAGCCTTGCCATGCTGGCGGCGATTTTCCTCTCCAACCTGCCGGAGGCGCTCACCAGCGCCATCAGCCTGAAACGCGCCGGAAGCGGCAAGGTCTACATCATCGGCCTGTGGGTTGGAGTTGCCGTGCTGTCCAGCCTCGCGGCGCTGATCGGCACAGCCCTTCTCGGCCGGGCCGCACCGTGGCTGGTGGCAACGGTCAACGCCGTGGCCGCCGGGGCGCTCCTCACCATGATCTCCGATACCATGCTTCCCGAAGCCGTGGAGCAGGGACACAGAGGCACCGGCGCCCTCGTCGTCCTTGGCCTGCTCGTCGCCTTCGCCCTCTCCCACGCCGGATAGGAAAGTTTGGGGAATCGGCGATCCCGGCCTCTAGAGGGATGCTTGACAGATAGGCTGCGCCACGACATGGTAGCGCTATCAATAAAACAGAAGGTTGGGGAGAGTACCCGTGCACACCGATGGCCTGTTTGCCGCATCCATGCTGCCGGAAGACTGGCGCGAAGGGCTGCTTGTCGGCCGCCTGCAAACCCCGGCAGGCCCCAGCCCGGTTCTGGTGCGCGATGGCCGGGTGCACGACATGGCGCGCATCGCCCCCACCGTCTCCGCGCTGCTTGAGCTGGACACCCTTTCCTCCCTAGAAGGCACCGTGCTCGGCGATCTGGAATCGCTCGGGATCGGCGGCACAGGCAGCGCGGCCCCCTATTCCCTCCTCTCCCCGGTCGATCTCCAGTGCGTGAAGGCGGCGGGCGTCACCTTCGCCGTCTCCGCCATCGAGCGGGTGATCGAGGAGCGCGCCCGCGGCGTCGCCGGCGAGGCGGCGGCCGTGCGCGCCAAGCTGGAGGCGCGCGTCGGCAGCAGCATCCGCTCGGTCGTGCCCGGCACGGCGGAGGCCGCCGCGCTCAAGGCCGTGCTCATCGAGGAAGGCCTGTGGTCGCAATATCTGGAAGTGGCGATCGGGCCGGATGCGGAAATCTTCACCAAGGCCCCGGTGCTCTCCTCCGTCGGCTGGGGCGCGGAGGTGGGCGTGCGCTCCGATTCCAGCTGGAACAACCCGGAGCCGGAGGTGGTGCTGATCGCCAACGGCGCGGGCAAGGCCGTGGGCGCAACGCTCGGCAACGACGTGAACCTGCGCGACTTCGAGGGGCGCAGCGCGCTCCTCCTCGGCAAGGCGAAGGACAACAACGCCTCCTGCGCGCTGGGGCCGTTCATCCGCCTGTTCGATGCCACCTTCACCATGGACGACGTGCGCGACGCGGTGATCGATTTGCGGATCGAGGGGCCGGAAGGCTACCGCCTCACCGGCACCTCCTCCATGCGCGAGATCAGCCGCGATCCCGAAGAGCTGCTGCGCCAGGCGCTGAGCGAGCACCAGTATCCGGACGGCTTCGCCCTGATGCTCGGCACCCTGTTCGCCCCCGTGCAGGACCGGGACGAGGCCGGGCGCGGCTTCACCCACAAGCCCGGCGACATCGTGCACATTTCAACGCCGCGCCTCGGCGCGCTGGTCAACCGCGTCACCACCTCCAAAGCCGCCGCGCCATGGACCATGGGCATTCAGGCGCTGATGGCCAACCTTGCCGCGCGCGGCCTCCTGTAAGCGCCGCCGCGCGCCGCTGCCGCCCGAGTGCGAACCCGAACAAGTACCTGTTAAAGTTGGAGATTGAATACGTGTCCCAGGCTGCGTCCTCAGCGTTCAAACCCGCGATTTACCCGAGCCTGCGCGACCGGCGCGTGCTGATTACCGGCGGCGGCTCGGGCATCGGGGCGTCCCTCGTCGAGGCCTTCGCCCGCCAGGGCGCGCGTGTGGCATTCATCGACATCGCCGAGGCGGACTCCCGCGCGCTTGTGGAGCGGCTCAGCGACTGCGCCTGGCGGCCCAGCTTCCACCACTGCAACCTTACCGACATTGAGCGCCTGCAAGCCACCCTCGCCGCCATCGAGGCCGAGATCGGCAGCATTCAAATTCTGGTCAACAACGCCGCCAACGACGACCGCCACGCCATCGCCGACGTGAGCCCGGCCTATTGGGACGACCGCATGGCGGTCAACCTGCGGCACCTGTTCTTCTGCTCGCAGGCGGTTGCGTCAGGCATGAAGGCGGCGGGCGGCGGCGTCATCCTCAATTTCGGCTCCATCTCCTGGCACCTCGCCCTGCCCGACATCGTGCTCTACCAGACCGCCAAGGCGGGCATCGAGGGCATGACCCGCGCCATGGCGCGCGACCTCGGCGCGGACAACATCCGCGTCAACACCATCGTCCCCGGCGCGATCCGCACGCCCCGCCAGGATGCCCTCTGGCACGACGCCGAGGAGGAGGCGCGCATCCTCAGCCAGCAGTGCCTGAAGGCGCGGGTGATGCCGGCGGACGTGGCGGCAATGGCGCTGTTCCTCGCCTCGGACGATGCGCGCATGTGCACCGGCCACAGCTATTTCATCGACGCGGGCTGGCGCTGATCATGGAAAGCGGCGTGCCCACCAGCCTCTGTTCCGTCGGCGCGATGCTCGGCGAAGGGCCCTGCTGGTCGGCCGCCGAACAGAAGCTCTGGTTCGTCGATATCAAGCGGCAGATCCTTCACCGGTTCGCCCCCGCGACTGGCATGCTCGAAAGCTGGCTCGCCCCGGCCCAGCCCGGCTGGGTGCTGCCCGCCACCGGCGACAGGCTGGTTGCCGGGTTGCAGACCGGCCTCCACCTGTTCTCGCCCGAGGACGGCCGCTTCACCCCGCTGGAGCCCGCGGCGGCGGACCTGCCGGGCAACCGGCTGAACGACGCGACGGTCGACCCTCTGGGCCGCCTGTGGTTCGGCACCATGGACGACGCGGAGGAGCGCCCCACCGGCCGGGTCTACCGCTACGCGGGCGGCCACCTGAGCGCGGCGGAGATTGCGCCGACCATCATCACCAACGGCCCCGCCTTCTCGCCCGACGGGCGAACCCTCTACCACGTGGACACCCTCGCCGGGACCATCTACGCGCTTGATGTCGCCTCCGACGGCACCGTGAGCCGGCCCCGTCTTTTCGCGCAAGTTCCGCCGGCCGACGGCTATCCCGACGGCCCGACCGTCGACAGCGAAGGCTGCCTGTGGATCGGCCTGTTCGGCGGCTGGGGCGTGCGGCGCTATGCGCCCGACGGCAGGCTGCTCGATTTCGTGCGCTTCCCCGTCGCCAATGTCACCAAGATCGCCTTCGGCGGCGAAGACTTCCGCACGGTTTATGCCACCACGGCGCGCAAGGGCCTCTCGGACGCGGACCTCAGGGACCAGCCGCTGGCCGGCAATCTTTTCACGTTTCGCGTGGCGACGCCGGGGCTGGCCATGCCGCCGATAAAATTAGAAAACTGAACAATGAACCAAACGAGCAGCGGCACGAACCGCAGCCATTTTGGGGAGGAACAAGGAAATGATCGACCGGGGAACCGGCACGCAGGTGAACATGGCGTTCATCGCGGCCATCGTTGCCGTCGCCACCATCGGCGGCTTCATGTTCGGCTATGACAGCGGCGTTATCAACGGCACGCAGGATGGCCTCGAAAAAGCGTTCGACCTGAGCAAGCTCGGCACCGGCTTCAATGTCGGTGCCATTCTGCTCGGCTGCGCCGTCGGCGCATTCCTTGCCGGGCGCCTCGCGGACCTGATCGGCCGCCGCAGCGTCATGATGATCGCCGCCGTGCTCTTTATTCTCAGCGCCATCGCCGCAGGCGCGGCGGAGACCTCGACCCTGTTCGTCATCGCCCGCATCATCGGCGGCATGGGCGTGGGCGCGGCCAGCGTGCTCTCGCCCGTTTACATCAGCGAAGTCACGCCCGCGAGCATTCGCGGCCGCCTGTCGAGCATCCAGCAGATCATGATTATCACCGGCCTCACCGGCGCGTTCGTCGCCAACTATGTGCTGGCGGATTGGGCGGGCGGCTCGCAGGCCACCTTCTGGTTGGGCTTCCCGGCGTGGCGCTGGATGTTCTGGATGCAGGTCATCCCGGCGCTGGTCTATTTCCTCGCGCTCCTGTTCATTCCGGAGAGCCCGCGCTACCTCGTGGCCAAGGGCCGCGACGCGGAGGCCGAGGCGGTGCTCACCCGCCTGTTCGGCCTCGCCGAGGCGCAGCGCAAGATCGTTGAAATCCGCGCCTCGCTCAGCAGCAGCCACGAGCGGCCCAAGCTCTCTGACCTTATCGATGCTTCCACCGGCCGGGTTCGCAAGATCGTGTGGGCGGGCATCGGCCTTGCCGTGTTCCAGCAACTGGTCGGCATCAATATCGTCTTCTACTACGGCGCGGTGCTGTGGCAGTCGGTCGGCTTCAGCGAGAGCGATGCGCTCCAGATCAACATTCTCTCTGGCAGCCTCTCGATCCTCGCCTGCCTGTGCACCGTGCTGCTGATCGACCGCATCGGCCGCAAGCCGCTGCTGCTGATCGGCTCGGCGGGCATGGCGATCACGCTTGCCGTCGTCGCCATGAGTTTTTCAACCGCCACCATCGTCGACGGCAGCCTGCACCTCTCCGATCAAGCCGGTCTGGTGGCGCTGGTTGCCGCCAATCTCTACGTGATTTTCTTCAACCTCAGCTGGGGCCCGGTGATGTGGGTGATGCTGGGCGAGATGTTCCCCAACCAGATCCGCGGCTCCGGCCTCGCGGTGGCGGGCTTCGCCCAATGGATCGCCAACTTCGGCATCAGCGTCAGCTTCCCGGCGCTTGCGGCGGGGGTCGGCCTCGTCCTCACCTACGGCTTCTACGCCGCCAGCGCGCTCGTCTCCTTCTTCTTCGTGCAGGCGATGGTGCGCGAAACCCGAGGCGTCGAGCTGGAAGCGATGGCGGGCTGACCTACATCATGAATCAGTGATCGAACTTCTCCCTTGACCGCAGCCGCAGGAAACCTCCCCCGGCTGCGGTTTCTTTTTTTGGGGCAAGTTCGGACAGTTTTTTGCAGAGGGACTTGGGTCCCTCTGCACTCCCATTCGTTTTGCGGGCCGTGCTTCTAGCGCCCGCCCGATACGCGTCCCAATAACAAAATGAGAATGATCGGACCGCGTCCTTTTTTCCAGCAGGTAACGCCAGTGGGACCGGGTGCGGCCCGTTAAAACGAATGGGGGATCGAAAGGGGGATAAATCCCCCTTTCATCTTTCTTGAAACCGACGCCCTGTTTTTACCCCTTCCGCGGTGCCGCCTTCCGGGCGGCCTTGGGCCGCCGGGGGATGGCGTCGGACTGGCGCCGGATCAGCTCGAAATCGAGCAAAAGATGGGAAGGCTGCACCTGCTCCTTCGCCCGCAGCTGGCGGATTTCCTGCAGGAGCAGATCGACCGCTGCCCGCGACATTTCGGTGACCGGCTGGCGGATGGTGGTCAGCTCCGGCCAGATGGTGGTGGCGAGCGCCGTATCGTCGAACCCGCAGACGGTGATGTCGCCCGGCACGTCGAGGCCGTGGCGGTGGACGACGGCGACGCTCGCCGCCGCCATGTCATCGTTGCTGGCGAAGATGGCCGTGGGCGGCGTCGGCAGGCGCAGGAGCTGCTCGGCGGCGTCCAGCCCGGAGCGGTAGGTGAAATAGCCCTGGGTGATGAGGCTTTCATCCACCGCCAGCCCGGCCTCCACCAGTGCCGCGCGATAGCCGTCGAGACGCCGGGCGCTGGCCCCCTGGTTGGGGTGGCCGATGATAAAGCCGATGCGCCGGTGGCCCAGCTCGATGAGATGGCGGGTCATCGTCAGGGCCGCTTCAAAGTTATCGATGCTGACCGCCGACACCTCGGGGTTCGGCACGCCGGGCGCGACCGCGACCGCCGGGGTGCGGGTGCGGATGACGAGATCGAGCATTTCCGGCTCGTCGCACAGCGGCGGCGGCAGGATGAGCCCGTCGATACCGCTGGCGATGAGCTGTTCGGCCACGGCCTGCTCGTCCGTCTCCGGCTCGCACTTCTCAACGACGAGCTGGATGTTGTGGCGGCGGCACTGGTCGAGGCTGCCGACGAGGAACTCAGAGAGATAAGCGGCGCTCGGATTGCTGTAGAGGAGGCCGATGCGGATGAGCCCGGCGCTGGCAAGGCTGCGCGCCGCTGGGTTGGGCGCGTAGTTCAGCGCGCGGATGGCGGCTTCCACCAGCTCCCGCGTCTCCGGCCGGACGTTGCTCTCGCCATTGATAACCCGTGAGACGGTCATCGGCGAAACACCGGCATGGCGGGCCACGTCGTTGATCGTCGAGGTCCGACGTCCGCGTCGGCTGGATCTTGGCTCCACGCTGGCCTCCCCGGCTGTTCTGAACGGCGCTACGGTTTCCAGCGCCCATGTTGCTCATAAAAAGAGCGGCGCCATCGCGCAAGATGGGCCACTCCAAGTGTGTCAGGGGAGGAAGTCGTAGAAAAGGGAGCGAAAACCGGTCAGGGCACCAGCAGCGGCCGCATCTCGGGGACGGCCGTCGCCAGCTCCATCGTCACCATTTTTGCGAAGTAATCCGCCCCTTCCCGGCCGAGGTGGGTGTAGTCGAACGACAGCTTGGCCCGGCCCATCGGCTCGACGGCAGCGTTGTTCTGCGCGGCCACGGGCGGCGCGGCCGGTACGGCGGTCTTCTCCGTGCCCTTGCCGCCGGGCGGCGGCGGCACCTGCGCGAAGCGGTTCGCGGCATCCGTTCCCATGGCCTGCACTGCGGCGGCGCTTCTGGCGTTCAGGTCCACCAGCGGCACGTTCAGCTCGGCGGCGACCTTGCGCACCGCCTCGGCCCAGGGAGCGAGATCGTTCTGAAGCGTGCCGTCCTTGAAGATGCGGCGGGTCAGCGGCGTCAGCAGCACCGGCTTTGCGCCGGTTGCCCGCACCTCGGCCACATAGCGGCGCAGGTTTTGCGGAAACTCGGTCGCAAGGTCGGTCGAGCGACCGGGCTTGCCCGGCTGGTCGTTGTGCCCGAACTGGATGAGCACCCAGGTGTTGACGTAACCCGGCGTCTTCATCTCGGCGAGCGCCACATCCCATGAGCCTTCCGCCCGGTAGTTCTTGGTGCTGCGCCCGCCGCGCGCCAGATTGAGGCAGGCGGCAAACGAGGTGACATGATAGCCACAGAAGCTGGGGCCCCAGCCGCCGTGAACCGCTGTCGTTGAATCCCCGACAAGAATAATCTTGGAGGGGCGGATCGGCTTGACCGGCGGATCAGCGGGCGCGCTTTGCTGCGCCGCCGCGCCCCCGGCCGAGAAGGCTATGGCGAGGGACGCCAGCAGGACTGCGAGCGGTTTTGCTGTGTTCATGGATGTACTCCTTAATTCATCCGCAGGTCGGGGCCGGTCAGCTCCACCGTCTGGCCTGGCGCGAGATCGAGGGTCAGCGCGCGCGCGCCCGCGCGCACCTGCTGGCGGGTGGCGACGGTTGCGCCGATGCGCGCCCACGCCAGCTGGCCGTTGTTCCAGCCGAGGCTGACCGTGCAGCCGCCCCGCGCCCGAAGGCCGGTGATGGACCCGGCGGGCCATGCGCCCGGCAAGGCGGGCAGCAGGCGGATGCCGGTGCCGTCGCTCTGCATCAGCATTTCCGTGATGCCCGCCGTGCCGCCGAAGTTGCCGTCGATCTGGAACGGCGGGTGGGCGTCGAACAGGTTCGGGTAGGTGCGCTCCGGCCCCAGCAGGAAGCGCAGGATGCTGTGCGCCCGGTCGCCGTCGCGCAGCCGCGCCCACAGGTTGATGCGCCAAGCGGTCGCCCAGCCGGTCGCCTTGTCGCCGCGGATTTCGAGCGACCGGCGTGCCGCCTGTGCCAGCTCGGGCGTGGCATCGACGCTGATCTGCCAGCTCGGGAACAACCCGTAGAGGTGGGAGACGTGGCGGTGGTGCAGGTCGTTGGCGTCTGCATCCCAATCCTCCTGCCATTCCATCAGCTGGCCCTGCTTGCCGATGCGCGAGGGCGCAAGGCGCTTGCGGGCAGCCTCCACCTCTTTTGCGAACGCCCGGTCGGTGCCGAGGATTTCCGAGGCGGCGATGATCTGCCCGAAGAGGTCGCGCAGGATCTGCATGTCCATGGTGGGGCCTGCGGCGAGCGAGCTGCCGTGGCCGTGGCCGTTCTCGGGCGACAGGGACGGGTTGGTGACCAGCCAGCCGGTTTTCGGGTCAACAACCAGCGTATCGAGGAAGAACAGCGCCGCGCCGCGCATCAGCGGGTAGGCCTTGGCGAGAAACGCCCTGTCCCGGTTGTAATCGTAGTGATCCCACAGGTGGGTGCAGAGCCACGCGCCGCCCGTGGGCCACAGGCCGAATTTCGCGCCATCAATGGGCGCGGTCGCCCGCCACAGGTCTGTATTGTGATGCACCACCCAGCCGCGCGCGCCGTACATGGTTTTGGCCGTGCGCGCGCCCGTCTCCGCCAGATCCCGCACCATGGCGAACAAGGGTTCGGCGCATTCGGCAAGGTTGGTCGGCTCGGCGGGCCAGTAGTTCATCTCGGTATTGATGTTGATGGTGTATTTCGAGCCCCAGGGGGGCCGGATGCTCTCGTTCCAGATGCCTTGCAGGTTGGCGGGCTGGCTGCCCGGCCGGGAGGAGCAGATGAGCAGATACCGGCCATATTGATAATAGAGCGCCGCCAGCGCGGGATCGTCCACGCTTTCCGATTGGCGCACGCGCTCGTCGGTTGGAAGGAGGCTGGCCGCCGTGGTGTCGAGGTCGATGGCGACGCGGCGGAACAGCGCGCGGTGCGCGGCGGTGGTCTCCTCAGCGATCCGCGCGAAGCTGCGCTGGCTCGCCTTTTTCAATCTGCGCGCGGGTGATGGCGGCGGGATCGCCGCTCACGTCATCAAAGCGGCGGTAGCTGGTCGCCATGGCGACGAGTATGGTAACGCTGCGCGCGCCCTTGACCCGCACCCGCCCGCCCTCGGCATTGAGCGCTGCGCCGGGAGCCAGCACGCGCACCCGCCCCTCGAACCGCAGCGCGCCTTCGATGCCGTGCTCGCCATTGTTCCGGCCTGACAGCACCAGCGTGTCCGCGCGCTCGACCGCGACGGACGCGGCCTTTTGCGGCGAGGTCATGGAGAGCGCCAGGTCGAACGGCCGGTCGCCCTCGCTGCGGATTTCAACGGCGATGACCTGATCCTTGGGCGAGGCCACCACCCGCCGCTCATAGGCAACGCCGCCTGCCACGAACCGGGTGGTGGCGACGGCGGCATCGATATCGAGCTCGCGGCGGTAGTCGGTGACCGGTTGCCCCTCAGCCCCCACCAGCTCGATGAACAGATCACCCAGCGCCTGGTAGGACATCTGCCGCAAGGGCTTTGCCATCACCTTGGCGTTGGCGAGCTGCTCTGCCTCGGCGAACTTGCCTGCGAAAATCAGCTCGCGCACCTGCGGCAGGGCGGCGATGGCTTCCGGGTTGACCGGATCATAGGGCCCGCCGCCCCAGAGCGTGTCCTCATTCAGCTGCAGCCGCTCGCGCTCGACGCCGCCGAACACCATCGCCCCGATGCGCCCGTTGCCGACGGGCAGCGCCTCCACCCATTCCTTCGCGGGCTGGCGATACCACAGGGTATGGTGCGAGGCGGCCGGAGCCGCGCGCCCCAGCGCCCGCCCGGCAGCGAGCGCCAGCGTGCCCGCCGCCAGCACGCCGACAGCATCCCGCCGCGTGAGGGAAGTCCATTCCGTCATGCCGCGCCCCCTTCGGTGCGAATGGCAAAGGGCTGGTCCGGCGCAATAACGACGCGGCCATCGGGCGCGAAATCAATTTTCACCAGACCCGGCTTTTCCCGGAAATGGGAGGTCTCGCCGTTGCCGAAGCAGGTGACCCACCAGTTGCCCCTGGCGTCCTTCAGGAAATTGCCGCCGCCGCAATCCGGCACTTCATGGCGGTTGCGATAGGGGCCGGTGATTTTATCGGCCATCCAGAGGGCAAAGGAATAGCGCCCCTCGTAGCGGTCAACGACGCCGAGGTAGTAGACACCATTGCGCTTGAACAGCGTCGCGCCCTCATAGCCGAGGTGCTTGTAATCGCGCTCCGCGCACTGGGCGCGGTGATGGCTGGGGTCGGTGTCGTATTCCGCCGCCGTGACCGGCCGCCAGTCCTCCGCATAGCCGCTGAGGTCGTCCTTCAGGCGCACGATTTCGTCGGCCGAGCCGTAGGTCAGCCACACCGAGCCGTCGTCATCCTCGAACAGCGTCGCGTCGATGCCGTGGCGCAGCGGCTTGTCGGGCGAGAAGGCGTGAACATATGGCCCTTCGGCGCGTCCGGTGGTGCTTTTCAGCACCGCGAGCCCGGCCCGGCTCATGCTGTGGCAGATGTAATAGTTGCCGCGGATATAGTGGATTTCGGGAGCCCAGAGGGCGCGGAAGGGCACGCCCTTTCGCATCCGCCAGTTTTTCTCCCATCCCCCGTCCCGCTCGATGCTCCAGACGAGGCCGAGATACTCCCAGTTAAACAGGTCGGTCGAGCGCCACAGCTCGACGCCATCGTTCATCGCCCAGATGTTGTCGCCGGTGGAGCCGGTCATGTAGTAGGCGCCATCCCCGCCGAGGCACACGATGGTGTCGCGGATGTGCACATCGTGCAGCGGGCGGATATGCGGCAGGAGCCCGGCCTTGACGGCGGTGCCGGCATCCGCATTGTCCCACGGCGCGCATGGATAGCGGCGCGGCACGGGGCCCTTGTAGCGCACATCCGGCAGGCCGGAGACCCAGCCGCCGGACGCGCTGGCGTCGGTCGACGGGCGGCCCGGCCCGCTGAGGCCCGAATAGGGCCAATAGCCGGGCGGCGGCGCGGGCACGATCTGCCCGCTGTCATCGCCCCGTGGGTCCAGCCTGTCGCCGGATAGCGGCGCGGGGCCATAGAGCCGTGGCAGCTCTGCCGCCACAGCCCGATGCACCGCGAGGGTCGCCAGGCCGCCGGCCAGAACGGCGCGGCGGCTGACCCGATGGTGGATGACGCCCTTCATCAGAACTTGGCCCGCATGCCGATCCGGTAGATCGGCCCCGAGCTTGCATACTGGCTGACGACGTTCTGCCCCTCGTAGGAGTAGAGGTTGGTGGTCTGGTTGGTGAGGTTCAGACCCTCGACGGTGACCGAGAGATTCTCGAACACTTTATAGCTGACCGAGGCATCCACGTTGGTGGTCGCGCGGCTGTAGTTGAAGTCGTTAATCAGCGGGCTGTCGCATTCGCCAGGGTTGCACGAGCCCGAGGCGATCGGATAGGTGCGCGCATAACCCTTGCGGTGGGCGACCGAGACGCGCGCCCGGAACCTGTCGGTTTCATAGTAGAGCGTGCCGTTGAGCGCCTGCGGCGAGACGCCGAGGAAGGGCGCCTTGCCGGTCGTCTGCGGCACCGTCTCGGAACCGGGGTCGAGAATGTAGGTCATCTTCGACTTGATGTAGGTGTAGTTGATCTGCGCGCCGAAGTTCTTGAGGAAGCCCGGCAGGAAGGTGAAATCCTGCTGGAAGCTGATCTCGAACCCGCGCAGCCAGCCGCCCGGCGCATCGCGGTACTGGCGCGCCGCGAACTCGTAGTCGTTGTCGATATAATCCAGCTGGTTCTGGTTGGTGTATTGCTCGCGGATGGCCGCGATGGTTTCCGCATCGGCGAAGGTCGACAGCGGCGCGGAGAAAATGATGGTCTGCGGGAAGCTGCCGATGTCCTTCGAGAAACCGGCGATGGAGAACAGGCCGCCCGGCGCGAAGTACCATTCGACGCTGACATCGAAATTGGTCGACCGGAAGGGGCTGAGCTGCGGGTTGCCGATGGTCATGCGCGCCCCGGTCGTCTCGCCGGTGTTGGGCACGCTGATGGAGGTGATGGTGGGTGACAGATTGCCGAGCAGCGGGCGTGCCATCACCTTGGACGCGCCGAAGCGCACCAGCACATCATCGATCGGCTCGTACGCCAGGTTCAGCGACGGCAGCCAGTCGGTGTATTTGTTCTTGCCGACGATGGGCCTGCCCGCCTGGGTGTTGCCCTGCGAGCGCACCTCCGTGATCGCAACGCGCGTGCCTGCGTTGCCGCGCAGCGGGCGCCCAAAGAGGTCCATGTCGAAGTCCAGCTGGACATAGAAACCGGTGTCACGCTCGCGCACAGCGAAATTCTCGCGGCCGCCGTTGCGCTTGTTGGTGAGCCGCCAATCGCCCCACTTGTTGATGCAGTTGCAGGTGAAGTCGTACAGCTCGTCGAACTTGTCGATATCCGGCACCACGAAGCTGCCGACCGTGCCTTCGGGCACCTTCAGGCCCTGGCCGAACTCCACAACCTTGCTCACGTCTGCGGTATCGACGCCTGCTTCCTTCAGCGTCGGGTTAAGCAGATCGTTGTTCCGCTCGTAGAGCGAGGTTTTGAAATTGAACTCCCGCAGGTTCGCGCCGAAGCCCAGGTTGAACCGGTCGTCGAACTGCCAGTCGAAGTCGAGCTTGCCGCCGTCGTAGGTGTTGGTGACGGTCCGCTGATAATGGCGAATGCCCGAGAAGCCCTTCACCGTTTCCCAGTTGTTGGGGTCGGCTGCATCGAAGCCGAAATCGATAACCGGCATGTCGCCGCCGCCCCGCTCGTCATAAACGAACAGCCCTTGCGAGTTCATGCGGTTGAACTCCACCAGCAGGCCCTGGCTGACGTTGGTCGACCGCGACTGACCGTAAAGAGCTTCGACGCGGAAGGTGTCGCTGAACTCGTGCTGGAGGTTGATCGAACCCTGACGGAATTTGGTGGTGTAGGAATTCTGGTCGGCCGCCGAGCGGAAGTCCACGTTCCGCATGACCAGGTAATCAGCAAGGCCGTTGGTGACGTTCGCGTCCAGCACTTCAACGGCAGGGCGGCCGATCAGCGCGCCACGAAAGGCCAGGCGGTTGCTGGAGGGAATGTACCCCACCGAGTTCGGGTTGTTGTAATAGTCATAGGGGTCGAGGTTGTAGGGGTTGGTGCTGAAGATGTTGGTGCCCAGCTGCGCCGCCACCAGCTCATTGTTGGCGTTGAGCGCCGTCGAGAAGGCGGGCGTCGAGCCGTAGAGTTCCTCACCGCAGTCCTGTGAGGGTCGCAGCTCCGAATCCGGAGCGGCCGTGCACTGCCCCGGATAGAGCTTGCGCGCATCCGTGGGCGACAGGTTGTTCCCGGCCGTGTTGTAAACCGCATTGGTGTTGTTGCGGTTAAGGCCGACGGACGAGACCTGATTATAGGTGCTCTTGTTGCGGAAGCGCGAATAGACGCCATCAATGCTGAGCAGCGTGCGATCTGAAATTTGCCACTGATAGGACGAGGTGAGACCGAGCCGGTTGTTCCTTACATCCTGCTGCTCGACCGAGGCCAGCGCCGGAATGCGGACGAGGGAGTCGTTGTAGCGATCAGGCGCGCCGGGATAGAGCTTGGCATAGGCAACCGGATCGGAACCGGTCAGCTGCTCGATGGCATCCGGGTTGGTGATGGCCGAGCCGAAGTCCGTGCCGACAGGCGCCGCAAAGCCCGCACGTGCAGGAAATTCGTCCCCTGCCCACGTGGAACCGCGGTAGGTATAGTCCGACTGGCCGACGCCCCGGCGGTATTGGTCGATCTGGTTCTGCGACTTGCTGTAGGCGAACGAGAACAGGAAGCCCATGCGGTCGTCCATGAACCGTGTCGAGGCGAGGCCCGCGACGCGCGGGCTCCATTTATTGCTGTTGTCCTGATAGCTGCCCTCGGTTGAAAGGGCGAAGGCGCTGTCCTTGTAATCGAACGGGCGGCCCGTCTGCAGGTCGATGGTCGCGCCAAGCGAGCCTTCGTCCGTTTCGGCGGACGGCGTTTTCTGCACCTTCAGGGAGCTGAACAGTTCGGAGGCGAAGGTGTTATAATCAAACGCGCGGCTGCGGTTGGGGCTGGTACCCGCATCGTTGGAACCGGCCGTCGCCAGCGCCTCCAGACCATTCAGCCGGGTGCGGTTAAAATCGCCGCCAAGGCCGCGCACGGTGATGGTGCGGCCTTCGCCGTTGTCGCGGTCGATCGAGACGCCAGGCAGGCGCTGCAGCGATTCCGCCAGGTTGGTATCAGGAAAATCGGCGATGTCTTCCGCGTTGATGGCATCGATCTGGACGGTTGCCTCACGCTTCTCGATGATCGCGCTTCGCAGCGAGGCGCGGTATCCGGTGACAACCAGCTCCTCCACCGGCGCGGCATCCCCGCCTGCGCCTGCGGCATCTTGCGCCAGCGCGGGCAGCGCGGTTATCAGCAGCGCGCCAACGGAGGCGCCCGTCAGGAAAACGCCCTTACGATTTACCGACTTTCTCATGTTTCCCCCATGTTGTTATCGGCTTGTGCCGGCGGCAGCAGGCTGCCAGCCTTCCAGAATTGCGGCCGTGGTGTATTTTCTGGCCGCATCGTTGGTTAAAAATCGGCGGGTCAGGCTTGCCGCGCCTGCGCCGGGGCCACGACTGTCGAATTCGAACAGACGCGCCTCCTGCGGCTCGAGCATCCGGCGAGCGCCATCGGGCCCGCGATAACCCATCGCGCTCCAGCCCTCGGGCCTGATGTGCGCGTCCATCCAGCAGTTAAGGAACACGGCCGACCCGGTGAGCGCCATGTTTCCTCCCGCCCGCCAGGGCCGCCCCAGATAGGCGGAGCGATCCGGAACACCCGGCTCGCGCACAAGACGGCAATCGGAAAACACAAGCCCGAACTTCTGATTTTCATGGGTGCTGGGCGCGGCGATATAGCCTTGCACCTCAGCCCCTGGCACGGCGCGAGAGATGATCTCGCACTGCCGGAACAGCGCGCTGGCCCCGCCGAAAATAAAATCCGTTCCGCCGGAGATGCGGCAGCCCTGAAACAGGGCGTGTCCCTCGCGGACATAGAGCGTATCCTGATAGCCCGCGATATCGCAATTCTGCACCAATATGCGGTCAGCATTGGCCCCGAGCGCCAGCGCCACGGCCTGCGCGCCGCCGCTCGCCCCGGTGAGACGATCCTGCAAAAAATCGAAGCTGTTACGGATTGTCAGGCCGATCAGCGCAACATCGGGCGCGGCGATGGTGAGCGTTGCCGAGCCGAACGTGCCCCACGGCTTGCCACTCGGATCCCGCAGGCCGGCGGCAGCGCCATAGGACAGAACAGCGTTCCGGCTCTCCCCCTCGATCACGAGGCCGGGGGTGCGAACCGTGAGCTTTTCTTCCCACACCCCGTTACCGAGTAAAATGCGGAACGGCCGCTCCGGCCGCTGCTCCGCCAGGGCCAGGGCAGCGGCAAGGCTCGGCAGGACCGAGCCGGACCCGCCCTTGCGAACCACCGCATCAAATTTCGACACTGGGCGAGTGCGCGCGCCTGCCGGCATCGGCAGCGCGAGCGCAACCCCGAGGCCGCACAGGGCCTCGCGACGATTGAACATCATCGTCGGGTACGGTTAGGCGAGACGCTGATTACAAAAAGGATTCCAGACACGCATTGGCATGTTTTTCCCTCCCCGCTGCAGTGGCTTTTGCCATCTTGCCCCGGTGTTCTTTTAAGACACCGGTATCATTTATGGTAGCGGTATCATGATTCGGGCAGCCTTAGCAACGCCTTCTGGACATAAGGCGCTAAATTTTTTGCGACTTTGTTATATTATTGCTCGACTGCCCGGCGCAGGCGCCAGTTGCCCGCCAATTTTCGTTACTCTACCGAACCAGCCCGTTGAGGTAATCCTCAAGGTTGGTCCATCCGTCCCCGTTTCTATCAGCCGCGCTATCATCCCGCATCGGGTCGAGGCCGTGGGATCGCTCCCATGTATCTGGCATGCCGTCATTATCAGTGTCCTGCGGGGCAGGCGCGCTCCGCAACACGGGCCAGCCGCCGACCTGCCCTTGACTGTCGATGATGCGTCCCGTGCGGTGGCGCACCCCTTCTACCACCCGGCGATCGACCGCATCTCGGGCAAGGGAAGCCCCGGCGTGAGCCAGCACGCGCTCATAGGCGCTCGGGGCAGGATCGGGCGTGACCGGCGCCACGTCCACCGGCGCGGCGAGGCGGTAGCCGGGCCTGTCCGCCCCCTCAACCAGGCTCCACGGATTATCGGGGATGACGCCATCCATGCTGTTTCCGGCGAACCAGGCGTGAGCCAGGGTATTGGATTCCTTGAAGGCGATCCGCCCCTTGCTGTCCGGTCCCGGCACGTAGGCGTTGTCGACAAAATTATAGCGGGCCAGCGTCGCCTTGTCGGCGTTGTAGCCTGAATGGGTGCCACCCCAATTGTAGAAAACATTGGAGCGGAAATCGAACAGTGGCCCCTTATTGTCAATCTCCGGCCCATCATAATTGCCGGGGCGCGGCATCCGTGCCGTATGGTTGGCCCAGAGATTGTGATGAAAGCTGATCCGCACCCCACGCCCGCCGCGAATCAGGCTGCCAAATCCATGGTTTCCCTTGACGTGGCCGGCCCTCCGCAGGGACTCCGCGATGATCGACCACTGCACCGTGACATCGTAGAAGCCCTGGCCTGGCTGCTTGTAGTTGGCGGAAACGGACAGCGTTTCATCCACCGACCAGCTGGCCGAGACATGGTCGAGAATAATGCGCCGCCCCGCCGTGACCGAAATGGCATCGCTCTGGGTGTGGGTTTCATCCCCCAGCCGGGCGCGGATATAGCGGATCACTACATCATCGGCGGCGACCTCGAGATTGTGATCTCGCAAGGTAATGCCGTCCCCCGGCGCGGTTTGGCCCGCAATGGTGACGCGCCCGTGGCGAATGACGAGCGGCGACTCCAGCTTGACCGTGCCGGAGACGGCAAAGACGATCGTGCGCGGGCCCTCTGCCTCGATTGCGGCACGAAGCGACCCCGGACCGCTATCGGCAATCGTCGTCACCTTGATAACCCGGCCGCCACGGCCGCCGAGCGCAAATCGCCCAGCGCCTTCCGCGCCGGGGAAGGCCGGAATCTGTGCAGGCGACGCGGCAGCGGGCGAATGGGCCAGCAGCCAGATGAGCGGCGCAATAAATAATGGATGCTTCACGGACGGCTCCTCCCCCTCTTGCGGACCCGTTGAACACCATCAAATCTTGATGATGGAAGGAAACCGGTGTCAAGACATCTTGCCGGCCAACCGGCACACGGCGCAACGCAAGGCCCCTTTTTCTGGTGGCCCGCTTTCCACGAAAAAAGCCGCGGGGCAATTTCTTGCGCCGCGGCTTTTTGCCGGTGTGGGCCCTCTCCGGCTAGGGCTCAGAATTTGCCGATCATGTTGATGAACACGCCGCGCTCGTCGTAGCTGAGATCGGACAGGTCATCGGAGAAATCGGTGAAGTTGTAGCCAACGCCCAGCTTCAGGTGGTTGCCGATATGCCGGTAAACGCCCACCAGCGCGCCGAGGCGGCTGTCGTCCGCCTCGGTGACGGAGAGCTGCCGGATCTCCGCCAGCATTTCCCACTTGGAGACCAGGCGATAATCCGCCCGCACGGCCCAGAACACCGCCTCGCTCGAAAACCAGTTGGCGGAAGCATCGCGCGAAGGGCGCAGCGAGCCGACCCGGTAGGCCACCTTGGCGCCTGCCGCAAGGCGCGGCGTCAGCTGGTAGGTGCCGTCAATTGCGAAAATGTGGCTGCGCTGGGCGTAGTCAAGATTGAGCCCCAGCTGGTCCACCTGCGCGGCCGACGGCAGGTCGTAAAGGTAGGTATACTTACCAAGCAGGTTAAGCCGGTCATCCTTGGTTGGCCGGTAGGCGACGGCAGCCACCAACTCGTAATAGTCGGCATCCAGCGCGCCGGCGCTGGCCGTCTCTTCCGAGAGCGACAGGTTGGCCTTGGCGAACAGCCGCAGCGCATCCGTTGCCTTGAAGGTCGCCTGGTTGCGCGTGGACCATGTCTTGCGCTCCCCATAGGTGGCGCTGCCATCCGTGCGGTACTCAAGGGCGCTGCTCCAGCGCAGCCGCTCGGTGCCGTAATCAGCCGTGCCGCCGATCACCTCCCGCTTGATGCGCCCCCCCAGGGCATCGGACAGCGAGCCGGTCTCATAGCGCAGGCCCAGCATCCAGCCGGGCAACGGCTCGAAATCGACGCCATAAGCCTGGGTGAGGCCGGTCGGGCCGCTGCCATGCTCGTAGCGACCTTCGGCAAAGGCGCTGGCGCTGTCACCAATGCGCCGGCGCACGCCGGTGGTCACGCGGCCCAGCCGCCCGCTGGTAAAGGCGTCCGGATTTTCCGCCGCCAGGGCATAGCCCAGGTAGAGCGAGCCCCGGTCGCCCATGGTGACGGTGGCCTTGGTGTCCGCGCCCATGCCGAGGTCGCCATCGGACACTTCCGCCGCCAGCGACACCCGGTCCGTTACCTGGATATCGCCGCCAACGCCATAGCGGTCATTGGCGCGGCGGCCGCCATCGCGATCCAGCGTCTTCTGCCCGAAGACCGAAACCGACCAGGGCCGGTCGCTCTCCTCCGGCTCGCCGGTTTGGCTGGGCGCCTGGGCCTCCGGCTGGTGACGGTAACCGATGCTGGCAGCCATGTCCGTACGGGTGCCGGTAAAGCCGGGGTCGGCCGGATATGGCGTGTAAGCGGTAGCCTGCCCTTGCTGCTTGTCGGAGCGCACGCCCAGGGTGCCAAACCAGCCGTTGCTCAGGTCGTGCTCAAGGCCGGCCTCAATCGCGTGCCGCTCCGTGATGGTGCCGGACGTGATATCCGCCTTGCCCTTGAAGCGCGTGCCCTCAACGATCTGAACGTCAGCCGAGCCGCCGAACTGATCGAGCCCCTCGCCAAACGTCAGCTCGCCCGGGCCGGAGAAGCCCTGTTCCCGTCGCCGCCAATAAGCCCCCAGCCGGCCCTCGCTGGCGCCGAAAACCTCCGTCACGTCGAGCGCGCCTTCAACGGTGAAGGCATCGGACTTGCGCGCGGTGGTGGTCAGCTGCGTGAAATCGTAGCCGCCCGTCGAGGAGAGGAAGGAACCATCGCCCGCGCCATCCGACCGCGCATATTCGGTGCGTAGATATGTGCCCGGCTTGTAGCGCAGGAGCAGATCCGTGCCGTAAAGGCCTTGGGACGCCTGATCCTCGCCCTGATGATAGCCGGTCGCGCCGATGCGAATATGATCGCCCAGCCACTGCTGCGCCCGGCCGCCCAGCGTCAGGGCATCCGGGCGGGTAAGGCCGGGGACATATTCATAGGTCGTCACCAGCCAGACCGGATTGCCCGCCAGTGAGGAGTCCCGCACGAAGAGGCCGGAGTCCGCCGTAATCGGCAGCGCCTCGCGCAGCATCACGCGGCCCTGGAGATAGTTGATATCGTAGTCGCGCGCCGCGATCAGCTCGCGCCGTTCCAGCACCAGGCCGGAATCGCGGTCGCGCACTTCAACAAACAGCCGCTCCGACCCCTGGGCGATATCCTGGTTTCGCAGATAGTAAACCGAACCGCCGGTGGAGGCGAATTCCTCGCGCGTGCCGACCGTGCCCGGATCGGCCGCGAAGCCGGTTACTTCCGTCCTGCGCTCGCCAAAGGAGGTCACGTCCTCGTTGCGCCATTCCGCCTTCGCGCCATAAAGGCCGCGCTGGTAACGGATCAGCTCGGTGCCGGTTAACTGGGTCTGGAAATTGCCCCACATTGCCTCGGCATTGTCGCGTTCGGCCCGCACATAGAAGCGCCCGTAGGTTGGGGCATCCTCCACCGTTACGGAATCGTCGCCGTAAATGGGATAATGCCGGTCGGGATCGAGCCGCCGCAGCAGGGATCGTGAATCCTTCCGTAGGAAATTATCGAACAGATCCGAGAACGGATGCTCGCCCGTGTCGGCCGAGGCTGTCAGCTGCCAATCCTCGGAGACCTTTCCCTTGTAATAGAAGGCCAGACGCCCATCGACAAAATCGTGCCGCGCATCGGCCGTATCGTCGTCTTCTCCCTGAAGCTCGAGCTTGGCGGCATCGAAGCTGCGGTGCCCGGCTGTCAAATCGGCAATGGCGACAAGGAACTGGTCCCTTTGCGCCTCGGGGAGAGCACGCCGGATATCCTGCGGCTCGCCCTTGGGCGATGTGATGCGAACCGTAACGGCCTTGGCATCGCGCGGCACAATTTGCTGGACAACAAACCGCCGCGTGCGATCGATCGGCACATCCATGCCGAAGACCGTCACTTTGGTGGCCGTGTCCTCAACCGTGCCGCTCACCGTCACCTCGGTTCCGGCAACGCCGATGTTGGCGATCGCGCGCTGGTTCTCGAACAGTGGGCCGGTGCGCTTGTCCCGCAGGGCATCGCGCGGCGCGGATGTCACCGAGAAACTGGCAGGGCTTGTTTCATCGAAGCGGCCCTTGGAGTCGTAAACGCGCAGTACCGCACGCAGCGGCCGGTCTTCAGCCCGATCCGGCGTCCAGATGACAGGTTCGCCAAACCGCACCGGGATAATGGCGCGGGGCGTGCCCTCGCTGGAATCGTCCGGCCCGAACAGGCGCACTTCAGCCTTCGAGATAAAGGCCGCGTAGTTGGTCATCACCTCGAACCGCAGCGGCATGCCCGGCGCCGTTGCCGGCTCGACCGGCGCGATGCTGAGCATGGGTCGCGCATCAAGGCGCGTGACCTGCACATCGACCTTGGCATTGGCGAGCGCCACGTCGGCGGCGCGCTGGGCATCCGCCGCGGTTGTGCCGCCTTCGCCATCGATGCTGATGCGGAATGCGCCTGAGGCCGCCCCCCGTTCGAGGTTGGGTTCGACGGACCGCACCTGAATGCCGCCGTCATCAATGAGCGGGCCGCAGGGGCGTTGATCGTTGCCGCAGTGCTTTTCGGCATCCTGCGCGGCCAGCGCGCCGCTGACAGCCAGGTGCGAAATGCCGAGCGAAAGGACGGCGGCGGCGCGAAGGGTGAGGCGGCTCATTTCACGTCTCCCTGCTGACCGGCAGCCGAGACAACCGTCTCTTCCTCAATCACCAGTCTGTATCGCTCCTTGTCCTGTTGCCACCGTTCCTCGATGGCCTGGCGCAGGGCGCGCAGCCGACGGCGGACGAGCCCTTCCTCTTCCCCGTTCGCGCCATAAGCCAGGCGCAGCACCGAAGGCTCTTCGGCCAGCGTTGCGATCAGCCCATCCACCTGCTTCAGGAAAGCGGGGCGCAGGGCCTCGCCCTCAAAGGCCTCGCCGTTCACATCCAGCCGCACGACCCGGCCAAGCGCCGCGCCGAAGTTGAGCTTGGCGAACTTGCCACGCGTCAGCCGGATCGTCTCCGGGTTGACCGTCGTCATCCGGTAGCCGGTTGGCAGCGTGCGGGTGTCGAGCTTGATGATGAAGTTCGAGCCACGATCCTCGTTCGGGATCATCGGACAGGTGATGTGATACCGCCCTTCCGCATCGGTCGTAATCAGAAGGCCGCGCGCGGTTGCCAGGCGCACGCCGGGCAGCCCCGGCTCGCCTTCGTCCTGCGTGCCGTTCATGTTGCGGTCGTCAAAGACCTTGCCGAGGATATCGGTGCAGTCGAAATCCGGATCGGGGACCAGGCGCACGGTGGCTTCCGCGACGTTCGAGACGACGGTGTTCACCGCCGCGTTCACCGCGTAGGCCCGGTTCACATGCTCGCCCTCGCCCACGCCGGAGCCGACCACCAGCAGCAGCTGGAGAGTTTTGGTCTCGCCCGCCGCGAAGCTCTGGTTCGGCCACACGAGCAGGCGGCCATTGTCCACCGGCTCCACCGGCAGCCCGCCAATGGTGGCGCTGCCCTTGCGGTAGCGGAAACCGGCCGGCACGCGGTCAACCACATCAATGCCGGTAATCGCGCCCGCCAGCGTGTTGCGCGCCGTGATGGTGTACGGCACGAGCCCGCCCCGGTTGACGTCCTTCATCGGCGTCGTCTTGGTGACCTCGATCGCGCCCTCAAGAATGGGGTCGATCGGGATGTTGTTGTTCAGCACGTCGGCCGACCAGCCGGGGGTGAGTATGAAGCTCAGGAAATAGGCGGTCGTGTCGCCGCCCGTGGTACAGGCGGCAAGCGCGCTGGTCGGCGGTGCGCCGTTATAGCGCGAAATCAGCATCGGAGCCGGCGTCGGGCCCACGTCCAGCGGCCCCGCGCAAGGCGGAATGATGCTCGACGGCTGGATGGGGTTGTAGCTGCCGCCCGGCGGCGTGACGGCGAGGGTGTAAACGCCCGCCGGCGCGCCCTGCAACAGCAGGTACTGGTACATACCGTCCGCGCCGGTGATCTGGACCACGTTGGCCAGACCGCCCAGCAGATGCTGCGCCGGATCGAACCCGGCCGGACCGGTGAACCGCACCGTCGCGCCTTCCACCGGCACGCGGCGAACGGAGTCATAGACCACGCCCGAGGGATCGAGCGGCAGCGACTGCTCCGCCACGTTCGCGCCCGGCTTCAGCGTCATATTGCGAAGAACACCGCCATCAACCAGCGCGCCGGTGGGATTGGCCGGAGATATTACGCCGGGCGTGGCCTCGCTGCCGTTCTCGTTCGGGCGCGCGCTGCCATAAACGGCGCTGTTCTCCGGGCTGCGGAAACGCAGTTCGTAGCCGGTGCCCGGCGCAATGCCGGTAAGCGAATAGGTGCCGTCAGGACCGGTTGTCGCCGACTTGATGAGCGAACCGTCCAGCATCAGCTCCACGATCCAGTTCGCGCGGACCGGCTCATCAGGATCGACCACGCGATCGTGGTCAACGTCGAGCCAGACGCGGCCTTCAAGCCGGGCGCCCTCGCCGTCCTCGCCGAACAGGTAGCCGGTGGCATCCTGGGCCGCGCCAAGCACGATGCCCGCGATGGTATCGCCCGTGGCCGTACCGCCTGCGGTGCCCGGCGTATCCGCGCCGTCGTCAAAGCCTTCCGGCTGGGTTTCAGTGATGCGATAGGTGCCAGCCTGCAACGCCGTGAAGCGATAGGCCCCGTCAGCGCCTGATGTGGTCGTCTGGTCGACCGCATCGCCGTTGACGTCCGTGCCCTCCAGCCTGAATGTCACGCCAGGAATGATGGGCTCACCCGCATCGCGCAGGCCATTGCCGTTGGTGTCGTTATACACGCGGCCTTCGATCGACCCGGCCCGCTCGCCGAAGTTGATGGATGCGGCCTCGCCGCCAACGCCAATCTCGAGGGCCTTGCGGTTCCCGGAATTTTCCGCCGCATCGCCATAGCCGGCAGGCTGCTTCTCGACGATCACATACTCGCCCGCCTCGATATCAACGAAGCTGTAGCTGCCATCCGTGCCGGTCTGGGTGGTCTCGACCACCGTGCCGTCCGGCTTTTGCAGTTCGATGATGACATCCGGAATGCCGGGCTCGCCGGGGTCCATCGCGCCGTTCAGGTTGGCGTCCACATAAACCTTGCCGCCTCGGCCCTGGCCGCGCTCGCCGAAAACATAGCCGGTGGCATCAATTCCTTCGGCCAGCACAATGCCTGACAGGCTGTCATTGCCGGCGGTGCCGCCGGAGGTGCCGATAGCATCCTTGCCGTCGCTGAAGTTGTCCGGCTGGGTTTCCGCCAGCGTGTAGGTGCCGCCCAGCACATCCGCGAACTGGAAGTCGCCGTTGGCATCGGTTTTCAGCGTGCGGTCGACGGTCTTGCCCGCCGCATCGGTGCCGGTCAGACGGACGGTGACGCCCTCAATCCCGCGCTCCTCGCTCTGGCGGACGCCATCATCGTTGCTGTCGAGGAATGCCGAGCCCGCCAGCGTCGAGACGGTCTCGCCGAAATCGATAATCTGGCCCGCGCCGGGGCTAATGCTCATCGACTGGCTGTCCGGCGTCGAGGAGCCATAGCCCGCAGGCTGGGTTTCCTCGACCGTATAGCTGCCTGCCGGCAAGTTGCCGAAGCGATAGCCGCCATCGGTTCCGGTCGTCACAGCATCAACGACCGCACTGCTCTGACGCAAGGTGACGGTAACGCCCGGAATGCCCGGCTCGCCGTCATCAACGCCATCGCGCGCCCGGTCCAGATAAACCCGGCCCGAGATGGTCGTCGCGCCTTCGCCAAAATCATAGCCGGTGCCCTGCGCGCCGGGAGTCAGCGGAATATTCGACACCCGGTTGGTGGCCGGCGCGCTGCCGAAGCTGCCGTTATCCACCGTACCGGCCGGGGTGCCGGAGCTTTCGCGCCCGTCGGCGTAGTTGCTCGGCTGGCTCTCGGTCAGAGTGTAGTTGCCTGCGGGCAGGTCATCGAAGCGATAGCTGCCATCCGCCTCCGTGGTGACGACACACGAAAGTGCCGGGTCAAGCGCGCCTCGCTCGGCGCAGATATCCGCGCCCCCTTGCGTGGTGCCTGAAAGGGTTACGGTGATACCCGGCAGGGCTGCCTCGCCGGCCTGGCGCAGACCATCGCCGTTGGCATCGATATAAACGGCACCCTTCATGGACGCGGCGCGCTCGCCAAAGGCATAGTTCACGCCGATCTCGCCCTGACCGAGCACGATGTTGATGATTGTATCGTCCTGCACCGTACCGCGGGGCGCCCCGCCGATGGTGCCGGCCTTGTTCTGCCCGTTGGCATAGGCGGAAAGCGGCGCGCTGGTCTGCGCCTGTTCCGTCAGGGTGTAGCCGGTGGCATCAGAGCCCGGCACGTTGGGGAATAGGAAATTGCCGCCGCTGTCAGTGACGATATCACAGTCGATGAGCGTGCAGACGTCCTGCCCCGTGTCCGCCGTGCCGGACAGGGTGACCGTGACGCCGGCAATGCCCGTCTCATCCGCATCGCGCGCGCCATTGCCGTTGCGGTCAATATAGACATAGCCGCTCAGGCCCTGGCCGGTTGCGCCGAAGTCATAGCGGGTAGCGGTGGTGCCTGCCGTGATGACGATATTCGAGACGGTGGTGTTCGTCTCGCCCGGAGCCGGCTTATTGGCCCCGCTGACGCCGCCCGAGACGCCGCCCGAGACGCCGCCCGCGCTGCCGATGAAGGCGCCGCTGTGGGTCAGGCCCGAAGGCGGCGTTTCGGCAAGCGTGTAAATGCCCGGCCGCAACACATGGCAAAGCGGGTCCGGATCGGAGGCGACCGGGAAGGAGAAACTGCCGGTCGGACCTGTCGTTATGGAGCAATCGAGCGTCTGGCCCAGATCGTTGGTGCCGGTGAGACGAAGGACGGCCGACGAGAAACCTGTCGTCTCGTCCGCATCCTTCACGGCATTCTTGTTGACGTCGAGATAGACCGTACCGCTCAGCGTCGAGGTGGGCAGCTCGCCGAAATTGCGGTTATTGAGCGTCGCGCCCGGCGCGAGCGGGCCCACGACAATATTCTCCGGCGCGGCGCGGCCAGCCGAGGCGGACACGACAATGCCCGCACCGTTGGAATCCTTGCCATCCGCTAATGCGGTGGGCTGCACGAGCTGGGTGACGGTATAGCCTGTCGCATCGGAGTGCGGCACGTCCGAGAACTGGTAGAGACCGCTGCTGTTGACCGTCGCCGTCAGATTGACTGCGTTACCCGCATAGTCGGTCCCGGTGAGGCGGATGTGAGGCGTGGAGGAAAACTCCCCTGGCCCGACGCCAGCCTCCCCCGCATCGATCGCGCCATTGTTGTCGAGGTCGCGGTAAACCGTGCCCTCAACCCGGCCGCCCGGAAAATCCTGAAAGAGATAGCCGGTGGCTTCAACCGCAGTGCCCAGCGAAATAGACGCAATGGTGTTCTGCGCCGCGGCGCTGCTGAAGCTGTCGTTGCTGACCGTACCACCCGCAGTGCCTGCGGTTTCCTGGCCATCGAACAGCTTTGCAGGCTGGGTTTCAACAATCTGATAGGTGCCGGCGGGCAGGCCGGTGAAGGTGAAAAGCCCATCGGCGCCGGTCGTCTTGGTGAGCGGACCGACGTCGTTGCCGTAGCTGTCGGTTCCGGTCAGGGTGACGGTCGCACCGGCAACGGCTTCGCCGGTCTGGAAAACAGCATCCAGATTGGCATCGGCAAAGACGCCGCCGGCAATCGAGGACCCCGAGATTTGAACCGTGGCGGTTTTCTGATTGTTCGTGTCATCCGGATCACGGCTCAGTTCACGACCATCGCTGTCTTTTCCGGACTCGATGCGTGCCGTGTTGACGACGTCGGTATCGAACGGCCCCGAGTAAGGATATTTGGCCAGTGCATAGAGCTTGATGGTGACCGGCGAGCCATCCGCCGGGAAAGACCCATCCAGAATGCACAGCACGGTGCTGGTGCCGCTGCAGGAAATATTGCTGACGCTGGCAGTGCCCGCCGCTGTTGCGGTCGGAGCCGGGGTTGTCAGCACGAAACCCGCCGGCAGCGTATCCGTTACCTGCACCTGCGTGGTGGGCGAGACGCCATTGTTGCGAATGACGATGCTGTATTCGATCGGCTGGTTGACGCTGACCGGCGCCGGCGTGACGCGAGTCTTGGAGACCACCTCCAGATCGGCCGACGGCAGCACGGTCGTCGTTTGCGTCGCCTTGTTATTGTCAAGCTGGCCATCGGCCTCTGACGTGCTGATGCCAGGTTGCTCGCGCGCCACCACGTTCACATGGTTGGTGAAGGTCAGCGAATTTGGTGGCGCATCGCCGCTCGGCTTGAAATACAGCCGGAAAATCACCTGGCGGGATTTATCGAGATAGTTCGTGTCCGTCGAGGGCGACAGCCGGCACTCCACCGTGCCGCCGCTCTCAGCGCAACTGGCCGCGGGCGGAGTATAAAGCGTCATCCCGCCGTTCGCCGCAACCGGATTGATCTCGGCCTTCACGAACGTCATCGAATAGCCGGCCGGCGGCTCGGGCGTGTCAGTGATGAGGATATCGTTGGCCCGCGAGGGACCATAGTTCGAGACCCGGATATCATAGACCAGATCCTGGCCGAACCGCACGGGATCGTAGCTTGCCCCCGGTTCCTGATTGGAAATGGCCAGATCGAAGGTCGGCGCGGTAACCTGGTGCGTTACCGACGCGCTGTCGTTGGTCGCATCGCTGTCAGCGGTGGAGGTTGTCGCCGATGCGGTGTTGGTGTGGCTTTGCGGGAAATTCGACGTCTCGCCGCCAAAGGGGAAGCGCGGGCGCACATCCTGCATCACTTGCATGGCCTCACCGCGCGCGAGCGTTCCGAGATTACAAGTGATGGTCCCGCTCATGTCATCCTTCGAGCAGGTGCCGGCACCCCTGGTCTTGGTGGGGTTGCCCACGAGTTCGAACCGCGACGGGTCGATCACGTCGGTCAGCGTCACATCGGAGGCCGGGTTCGCGCCGTTGTTGCGAAGGCTGATGGTATAGGTGCCCACCACGCCCACATGCAGCGGGTCGGGCGCGATGGACTTGTCCGTCACCGCCACATCAGCCAGGGGATCAACCGTATAGAGGGCAGGATTGGCGGTTGAATCGTTGTTACTGTTGTCGCTGTCGATCGTATCGGGCGACGTGATGTGCGCGATGTTCTCGAATGAGCCGCTGTTGAACGGCCGCGACACCTTCACAATTGCGGTCTCGCTCGTACCGCCGGCAAAACTGTTGAAGGTCCAGCTGATCTTGCCCGAGGTCTGGTCGAAAGCCGCGCTGCCCTTCGTGGCGCTCACCTGTGCGACGCTGGTGATGAAACCCTTGTCGTTGAGATGGTTGGTCAGCGTGGATGTCACCCACGCCGTTTCCGCAGTTTGCGTGCCGAGGTTGGTCGCGGTGAGACGGATATAGAAATCCTGCGTGCCCGAGGGGATGACCAGGGCCGGACTTTGCGACCACGGCCCAGAGGGACTGAGCGAGACTTCCGACAGAACCGTCATATCGGTCGTCACGGTGGTCGCGCGCACACCTGCCCCGGAGCAATCGTTTGCCGCGTTGGTATCGAGGGGCAACGCCAGCGAATTGCCGGTAGAGCCGGTACAGGCCGTATTGGTAAGCGTGGCGTTGGCGGAGAGGCTGGCTTGTGTCTTCAGCGTCAGCGTCACGGTGCCATCAACGGCAAGCGTGCCGGTGCCCACCCTGTCGCAGACAATTTCATTGCCTGTCTGGCTGCAGGACCAGTTAGCGTCGGCAGATACGTAGGTTTCGTCCGCCGAGACGGTATCGGTCACGCGCAGCGGCGCTTCGGGACTGTAGTCCAGCGCCGACGGGCCATCATTATGCACCACGATGGTGCTGGTCATCTCGCCGCCGGCCTCAACCGGGCTGGGCGTTTTCGCTTTGGTGAGCCAGAGGTCCGCCGTGGGATCGGCGACCTGATAGGTCGCGCTCGCTTCATTGTTCGCCGTGTTGGCGTCGGCGTAGCCCGACGGCATGGTGAGGGTGACCGTGTTGACCTGGGTTCCCGTCGTCGATGTCGTCCCGGTCACCGGAATCGAGAAAATCCGGCTGTCGCCATCTGCCAGCGTGCCGGCATGGTGCCAAGCGTGAAATTACTCACAATGGTGTCGGTAATGGTCGCGCCCGAGATGGTCTGCGGACCATCATTATAGATGCCGAGAGTCACGGTGGCATCGGTGCCACGAACGATAATCGCCGGCATGTCCTTGGAGACACGCATATCGCTGCCCGCGATAATGTTGGTCGTCAGGCTTGCGGCCGCGTTGTTGCCGGGGTTGGGCTCCACCACCAGCGAGTCGGTAAGCGTGACGAAAGCGCCGTTGGTAATGGTGCCGGTGGTCTGGCGCACCACCTTGCCGGAAATGCTGACCGGCGGCAGCGCGCCGGTTATGGCCGGGCCTGTATAGGTGCAGATGACCTGCGTGCCGCTGTGGGCGCAGCTCCAGTTGGTGCCGGTGGCATTCTGGTATTCGAAGTCCGATGCCGCAGGCAGATTGTCCGTCAGTTTGATGGCCGCGGTGGCGTCGGGGCCTGCATTGTTCGCGGTGAGGGTATAGGTGATGACGCCGCCCGCAGCGATGGTGTCGTCAGGCAGGTTATCTGCCTGGGTCACGGTCAGGTCAGCGCCCGCCTGCACGGCTGGGGTCACCGTCAGACTGTCATTGGCCGTGTTTATGTCAGCCGCCGTGGCGCTGGAAATGGTGGCGGTGGTGTTCGCCGATCCAAGAGCGACTGCGGTGGCACTATAGCTAAAGGTGTAGCTGCCTCCTGATTCCAGGGTGGGCAGATCGCAGTTCAGGGTCTGCGCTCCCGCCGCGCCGCTCAGCGCACAGCCCGCTGGAATATTGCCTGGATCGACCTCGAACTTGCTGGAGACGTCAACCGCCAGCTTTGCGTCGGAGACAGACCCGCCGCTGCTGGCAACGACAATCGAGAATGTTGCCGTAGCGCCGTTGGGAATGGGCTCCGGGTCCCAATCATAGGTGGAAACCTGCACGTCGGCCGCCATTGCTGACAGCGACACCAGAGTCAAAAGTCCGGCGATCAGGCCGCGCGCCACGCTGCGGCCTGCCAAGGCAGAAACCAGTCGCTTCAAAATTAACCCCACTTGATATTGCGTCGTCCGAAAGCGCCGGACGGGATAGTGCGGGTGCGAAATGAACCGAAACTGCTTAACAGTCCTTTAATGGGAGGAACCTTTTTGGCAATGCAAACAGGCGTTTGTGCCGCAAAGCCGCGCGGATCCATAGTCTTCGGGGCATAGTCCGCGCATCAGGCGCGTGCCGCTCTGCTGACGGGGGCGGGTTATCACTGGTGGACCACCCCTGAACTCAGGCGAACACCCATCAGCTGATTCGCGCACGGCTCGAAATCGCGCCGGAGGGATTTGAGCGCCTATCGGCAGGTTTTTAGCTATCCAAATCGGAAGGAAGCAGCCAGCCGTCCTGAAGCTGCTCTCATCCCCATAGGCGATTAAGGGTTGGCCCAGCGGGACGCTGTTATCTTTGCCGTTCTTTGCCGATGGGCGTGAATTCCCCAAGCCTGCAAATGGGGAAGGCTTTTATGCCGACGGACCGCATCGCCATGGGGTCAACCACCCGGAAACTGTCGTTGCGGCAATACTGGCTGCCGTGCACCTCGAACACCAAGGTTTCCATGTCCGCGCGGCTCAGCGACGGGCAAGCGGCAGGGAGATCGTTGCGGTAGCGCTTGCCGCCCAGCATCTCGAACAGGATGGCCTTGTCCCCCAGCGGGCGGCGACTGACGACCTGGTCCTTATTGATGCAGGAAACCGGCTTGCCGGTTGCGGGCGCGGCAAGCGCAGGGTCTGGCTTTGCCTCCTGCGTGGCGCAAGCGGCCAGAGCCAGCATGACCGCAAGGGACGGAACTGTCAGCCGCATGTGCAACCTCCCTACCCAAACCCGGATCCCCCGCCCATCCGACAGTGGGCAGACAAGGGTATCGCGCCATCGCCCCACCAGCAAGGGATGGCGAAGGCGCGTCCTTATCCCGCGGCGCGCGGCGCGCGGCGCTTGACGGCGGCAGGCAGCGCGGCAGTGGAGCCCCGCACCACCATATCATAGGCCAGCTGCACCACAGAGGCGGTCTTCTTGCCCGCCAGCCGATCGATCAGCAGCCCCACCGCCGCATGAGCCATGTCGCAGCTTGGTTGCCGCACCGTCGTCAGCGACGGCCAGACGACGCTTGCAAGCTGCGTATCGTCAAATCCGCTGACGGAAAGATCGCCCGGCACGCTGACGCCCAGCTCATGGGCGGCCATCAGCACACCCGCTGCCATGTCGTCATTGGAGGCGAAGATTGCTGTCGGCCGGTCGCGCTTCGATAGCATCTGCCGGCCGGCTTCCGCGCCGGAGGCAACGGTGTTGAAGCCGTGCGCCATCCATGCCTCACGGATCTTGAGTCCCCGGCTCTCCATCTCCTTCTGGAAACCCTGCAGGCGCTGGCGGCTCGATACGTGCTCGGGGTGGCCGGCGATGAAGCCGATGTCCCGGTGCCCGAGGCCGACGAGATAGGCTGTCATCTCACGGGCCGCGGCCTCATCGTCCATCATCACCGAAAGGGTGGCCCGCGCCTGATCGTCCGGCGCGATGCACACGAAGGTGACGTTCCGGCGCTCCAGCGCGCGCAGCAGCTTCGCGTTGCCGGACATGGGCGGGGCAATCACCAGCCCATCCACATGGGTCTGCTCGACCATCGCCAGAACCTCAGCAACGGCATCCTCCCCCATGTCGTTGCAGGGCTGGATGAACAGCCGGTACCCTTCCGCCCGGCAGCGGGTCATCGCGCCGCTCTGCACGTCCATGACATAGCTGGCGCTGGGATTGTCATACACAAGGCCGACCAGCTTCGAGCGCCTTCCCGCCAGACTGCGGGCATGCAAGCTGGGCTGATAATCCAGCGCCGCCATCGCTTCCCGCACGCGGTCCCGGGTTTCCGGCCGCACATTGGGCTCGTTGTTCATGACGCGGGAGACCGTCTTGATCGACACTCCAGCCAGCGCGGCCACATCATCAATCGTCTTGCGCGCCATTGTTCTGTTCTCTCCCCCGTATCCACGCCCGACGGACGCGGGTCTGCTATACCATGGTTCCGCCCGATCCAAAATCGCGCGGCGTATCCTGCCTGTCCGCAATCCTACCACACGGACTTGCTGGATGTGACATCGTTGTCATATCCTTGCCCGAAATACAGCCCACATCCACAAGAGGAAGCGCATGACCGCCCCTATTTCCGCAGGCATGATCGGTTTCGGGCTGGCGGGCGCAGTGTTCCATGCCCAGCTGATTCGCGCGATCCCAGGCCTCAGGCTGACGCATGTTTGCACCTCCCGCACGGCGGAGGCCCAGCAGGCAGGACTTGCGGTGGCGGAAAGCGCGGACACGATGCTGGCTGATCCGGGTATTGATCTCGTCGTCATCGCCTCGCCCAACCACACCCACTTTCCGCTGGCCAGGGCCGCCCTGATGGCGGGCAAGCATGTAGTGGTGGACAAGCCAATCGCCGTGACTATCGAGGAGGCGGATGAACTTATTGCGCTGGCACGCACGCGGCAGCGGCTGCTCACGGTGTTTCACAACCGCCGCTGGGACGGCGACTTCCTCACGCTGAGGCACCTGATCGATGAGGGACAGCTCGGCGAGATCATGCTGTACGAGGCATGGTGGGACCGGTTTCGCCCCACGATCAAGCAAGGCTGGCGCGAGACGGCCACGCCTGGCGGCGGCCTGCTCAATGATCTGGGCCCGCATCTCATCGACCAGGCAATCAGCCTGTTCGGTTGGCCTGAGGCCATAAGCGCGGATATCGCGGCGCAGCGGCAAGGCGTGTGCGTTGATGACTATTTTGCCCTCACGCTCTACTACGGCGAGAAGCGCGTGCGGCTCGGCGCATCCACGCTGGTCGCCCACCCTCGCCCCCGCTTCGCGGCGCACGGCATGCGCGGGAGCTTCATAAAACACGGCCTCGACCCGCAGGAGGCGCAGCTGCGCGCCGGAATGCCGCCCACGGCGGACGGGTTCGGCGTCGATGCGCCGGAGCATTACGGCACGCTCCACAGCGCGGACGGGCAAGCCGTCGTAATCCCGACCGAGACCGGCCGGTGGGTGACGTTCTACGAGGCCGTTCGGGATGCCATCCGCTCGGGTGCGCCCGCGCCGGTCGACCCCGCTGATGCGCGCGCAGGGCTCGCGCTGATTGAACTGGCCCGGCGCAGCGCTCGGGAAGGCCGACGCCTTGCCGCCGATGCCTGATCCCCATAGTTTCCAAACGAACCTGATGTTGCGAGAGGGAGCTTATGCTTAATCCCATGCCCTATACCGCCGATCCTCAACGCTATGATGGCCGGATGCCCTACCGCCGCTGCGGGCGCAGCGGGCTCGACCTGCCGGCGATTTCGCTCGGCCTGTGGCAGAACTTCGGCGGCGTCGACTGCTTCGAGACCGGCCGCGCCGTTTTGCGCCGGGCGTTCGATCGGGGCGTCACCCATTTCGACCTCGCCAACAACTACGGCCCGCCCTACGGCTCGGCGGAGGAGAATTTCGGCCGCATCCTGAAGGCGGACTTCGCCGCGCACCGGGACGAACTGGTGATCTCCACCAAGGCCGGGTGGGACATGTGGCCGGGGCCATATGGCGGCATCGGCGGCAGCCGGAAATATCTCATCGCCAGCCTCGACCAGAGCCTGAAGCGCATGGGGCTCGATTACGTCGATATTTTCTATTCCCACCGGGTGGACCCGAAAACCCCGCTCGAGGAAACCATGGGCGCGCTCGCCCACATCCACCGGCAGGGCAAGGCGCTCTATGTGGGCATTTCCTCCTACTCGCCCGAGCTGACGCGGCAGGCCCACGCCATTTTGAAAGCGGAAGGCGTGCCGCTCCTCATCCATCAGCCGTCCTATTCCATGCTCAACCGCTGGATCGAAGGCGGCCTGCTCGACACGCTCGGCGACCTTGGCGTCGGCTGCATCGCCTTCTCGCCGCTGGCGCAGGGCATGCTGACGAACAAATATCTGAACGGCGTGCCGGAGGATGCGCGCGTGACCAAGGGCCGCTCCCTGCGCGAGGGGATGCTGTCTTCGGAAAATATCGAGCGCATCCGCCAGCTGGACGCCATCGCCCGCGCGCGCGGCCAGACGCTCGCCCAGATGGCCATTGCCTGGGTGCTGCGCGAGCCGCGCGTCACCTCCGCGCTCATCGGCGCGCGCACCGTCGCGCAGCTCGATGACTCGCTCGACGCGCTGAAGAACCTCGCCTTCACCGAGGAGGAGCTGCGCCGCATCGACGCCTACGCCATCGACGGCGGCATCGACCTGTGGGAAGTCTCCGCCCGCCTGACTCTGGCGGACATGGTGTAGGTATTCTGCGGGATTATTGCAGGGCGTGGCCCTTAAATCGGACGGGAGGTGCAGGAGGGGTAAGCCCCTCCTGCAAAGAAAATAAAATCCTAATCTTACCCCCGGAACGCGCGCTGCATCAGCGCCAGCGTGGAGGGGTCAAACCCTGCGCCTGCGCTCGTATCGCCGCCCAGCAGCTTTTCCATCGCCTTGGCCATTTCCTTGCCCAGCTCGACGCCCATCTGATCGAAGGCGTTGATGCCGAGAAGAACGGCGGCGCTGAAGGTGCGGTGCTCATAAAAGGCGAGCAGCATACCGAGAGCGCGCGGGCTGAGCCGCTCCAGCAGAACCGTGGTGGACGGCCGGTTGCCGGTGAACTGCTTGGCCGCCGCCAGCGCGGTATCGCCGTTGCTGAGCGCCAGCGCCTCCTCGAACGTGCGGCCGCGCATCAGCGCCGCGCCCTGCGCGAAGCAGTTGGCGAGCAGCTGCTGGTGGTGGGTGCCGCCGAGGCTGTGGCCCGGCTCCACCACGGCGATGAATTCGGTCGGCACCAGATGGGTGCCCTGATGCAGCAGCTGGAAGACGGCGTGCTGCGCGTCCGTGCCCGTGCCGCCCCAGGTGATGGCGGCCGTTGCGTAATCGACAGGCGTGCCGTCCCGCGTCACGCGCTTGCCGTTGCTCTCCATCTCCAGCTGCTGGAGATAGGCGGGCAGCAAGCGCAGGCGCTCGTCGTAGGCGAAGACCGCCCGCGTCTCGGCCTTGAGGAAGGTGGCATACCACACATCAAGCATGGCGGCGAGAACGGGCGCGTTGCGGGCAAGCGGCGTGTCGCGGAAGTGGCGGTCCATCTCCGCCGCGCCGTCCAGCAATTCCTCGAATGCCGCCCATCCCGCGGACAGCGCGAACGGCAGGCCGACGGCGGACCACAGCGAGTAGCGCCCGCCCACGGTCTCGGCGAAGGGGAGGATTGCCTCTTGCCCGAGGCCGAATTTCCGGGCCTGTGCCGGTGCGGCAGTGACCGCCACACAGCGGGTGAGCGGATCGGCAACGCCTGCCGCGCGCATCCAGTCGATGGCGGCCTCAGCATTGGTCATGGTCTCGGTGGTGGTGAAGGTCTTGGAGACGATGACGATAAGCGTCTCGGCCGGGTTGAAGCGTTTCAGGGCAGGCTCCAGCGCCGCGCCGTCGATGTTGGCGATAACCTCCACCTCATGGCGGCTGTTCTGCCGGGCCAGGGCGTCGAGCAGCAACGCCGGACCCAGGGCCGAGCCGCCGATGCCGATGTGGAGCACGTGGCGGATGGGGCCGAACGCGCCCGCGTCCACCCGCTCCACCAGCGCCTTCATGCGGGCCTTGGCGTCGGATGCGGCGGCGACATTCGCCTCCGCGCCGACGCCGCGCTCGGCCGGGTGGGTGGCCGCGCGATTTTCGGTGGGGTTGACGACGTGTCCTGCGAACAGGGCGGCGCGCCAGCGGTCGAGCTCCGCGTCCGCCGCCAGCTTTTCCAGCAGCGCAAGCGTGCGGGCGTCCGCATGGGTTTTGGAGAAATCGAAGTGCAGCGGGCCGATGTTAAGCGACAGCCGATCCAGCCGGTCCGCCTCTTGCGCGAATAACTCCACCAGCGAAAAGGCGCGCGCCTCTTCCGCATGAGCCGTCAATGCCTGCCAGGCTTCACCCTTCATCATGCCCCCTTCTCTTACCTTAGATGGATGCGCGCAGCTGCGCCGCCTGCCGGGCCTTGGCCTCGATACCCGCCCAGTCGCCAGCCTTCAACATAGACGCCGGGGCAATCCAAGATCCACCCACGCAATAGATTTGCGGATGGGCGAGCCACGCGGAAGCCGTCGCCTCGGTGATACCTCCGGTCGGGCAGAAGCGACACTGAAAGAAGGGCGCAGCCAGTGCCTTCAGCGCGGGCAGGCCGCCCGAGCTTTCGGCGGGGAAGAACTTGAAGTGGTCAAGCCCCAGGTCGAGCCCGCGCATGATATCGCCCGCCGTCGCAACACCGGGCAGGAACGGCACGCCGGATGCCTTGGCGGCTTCCGCCAGCGGCCGGGTGAGACCGGGGCTGACGATGAACTGCGCGCCCGCATCCGTCGCGCGCTGCAGGTCCTCGCCGTTCAGCACCGTGCCCGCGCCGACGAGCGCGCCCTTCACGGTGCTCATGGCGCGGATGACGTCGAGCGCGGCCGGGGTGCGGAGCGTCACTTCCAGGACCGGCAGGCCGCCCGCGACCAGCGCCTCGGCCAGCGGCACCGCATGGGCCACGTCATCAACCACCAGCACCGGGATGACCGGTGCGGTCTGCATCACGCTGGCGATAGAGGTCATAAACAATGCTCCTCAGCAAAGGCCGCGGCCGCGCCGAACAGGCCGGGGTGCGGATGGGTAATCAGCTTGACCGGAAGCCGGGCCATCATCGATTCAAACCGGCCTTTGGCGGTGAACCGCTGGGCGAAGCCTGAGTTCGGCAGAATTTCCGCGAGCCGCTGGCCGACGCCGCCCGCGATGACGACGCCGCAGGCGCCGTGCGCCAGCGCCAGATCGCCCGCCACGCTGCCGAGGCTCATGCAAAACCGCTCCAGCGCAGCGCTGGCAAGGCTGTCGCGCCCTTCCAGGGCCGCCGTCCACAGTGCCACGTCGTCGCCTGCCTGGATACATTGGCCCTCGAGGGCGCCCAGCGCCTCGTATATGTTCCGCAGGCCCGGCCCGGAGACGATGCGCTCGATGGAGACGCGGCGGTAGCGCTCGCGCAGGCGCGTGAGGATGGCGTCCTCCACGCTGTCGAGCGGTGCGAAATCGATATGCCCGCCTTCGCACTCGATAACATGATAGCGGCCCCGGCGGCGCAGCACGTGGGTAACGCCGAGCCCGGTGCCCGGCCCCAGCACGGTGATGACACCATCCTCTGGCAGCGGCGCGTCCGGCCCGCACAGGTGCTGGAGGTCTTCGGGCGCGGCTTGCGCCACCGCATGGCCGATCGCGCCGAAGTCGTTCACCAGCGTGAAGCTCTCCAGCCCTAGCCGGTCGTGAAACTGGCCGGGCTTGATAACCCACGGATTGTTGGTGAGCTTCAGCGTCTCGCCGATGATGGGGCAGGCAACCGCAATCCCGGCGCGCGGCGGCAGCGGGCGGCCCGCTTCACGCGCGAAGGCCTCCCACGCCATTTGCAGGCTGGCGTGCTCCGCCGTTTTCATCTTCACCGGCGCGTGGAGGGCCGTCATCCGCCCGTCCTCCACCTCGGCGATGGCAAAGCGGGCGTGGGTGCCGCCAATATCAACCGCAACAACATCCATGGCTTACAGCCCTGCGCTGGCCAGCATGGCCGATGCGCCGCGTTCGGCGTCGTCGGCTCCCTGGCGCATGAACGCGAACAGCTCGCGGCCGGTGCCCGCCACCGGGGCGGGCTGCTTTGCTTCCAGGCGCGCGGCCCATTCAGCTTCGTCCACAAGGGCGGAAAGGCTGCCGTCCTCAGCGCAGAGGCGCACGATGTCGCCGTCCCGCAGTTTGGCGAGCGGCCCACCACCCACGGCTTCCGGGCTCACGTGGATGGCGGCCGGCACCTTGCCCGACGCGCCGGACATGCGCCCGTCCGTCACCAGCGCCACCTTGTGCCCGCGATCCTGCAACACGCCCAGCTGCGGCGTCAGCTTGTGCAGCTCGGGCATGCCGTTGGCGCGCGGACCCTGGAAGCGGACGACGACCACCACGTCGCGCTCCAGCTCGCCCGCCTTGAAGGCAGCGAGCACGGCGTCCTGATTGTCGAACACGCGGGCCGGGGCCTCGATGGTCCAGCGGGAGGGATCGACCGCGCTGGTCTTGAAGATGCCGCGACCCAGATTGCCCGCGACCAGCCGCATTCCGCCATCGGGCTGGAACGGGTTGGCGGCCGGGCGCAGCATCGTCTCATCGAGGCTCTGTGCGGGGGCGTCGCGCCACACCAGCGTCTCGCCGTCGAGCGCCGGTTCCCTCGCATAGTCGGCAAGGCTCTGCCCGGAGACGGTGAGGATGTCCGGGTGCAGCAGCCCCGCGCCGATCAGCTCGCGGATGACGAAGCCGAGGCCGCCCGCCGCGTGGAAATGGTTCACGTCGCCCTGCCCGTTGGGATAGACGCGGGTGAGCAGCGGCACGATGGAGGACAGGCGGTCCAGATCCTCCCAGTCGATGACGATGCCCGCCGCACGGGCGATGGCGGGAATGTGAATGGCGTGGTTGGTGGAGCCGCCGGTGGCGAGCAAGCCCACCGCCGCGTTGACGATGGCTTTTTCATCGATGCAGCGGCCGAGCGGCCGATAGTCGTTGCCCTGCCAGCCGATGGCGGCGAGCCGGTGCACGGCGGCGCGGGTGAGCGCCTGACGCAGCGGGGTGCCGGGGTTGACGAAGGCGCTGCCGGGCACGTGCAGGCCCATCATCTCCATCATCATCTGGTTGGAGTTGGCGGTGCCGTAGAAGGTGCAGGTGCCGGGACTGTGGTAGCTGGCGGATTCCGCCTCCAGCAGTTCCTCCCGCCCCACCTTGCCTTCGGCGTAAAGCTGGCGGATGCGCGCCTTCTCCTTGTTCGGGAGCCCCGAGGGCATGGGACCGGCGGGCACCAGAATGGCGGGCAGATGCCCGAAGCGCAGCGCGCCCATGAGGAGGCCCGGCACGATCTTGTCGCAGATGCCCAGCAACAGCGTGCCCTCAAACATGCCATGCGAGAGGGCGACGGCAGTCGAAAGCGCGATGGTGTCCCGGCTGAAGAGGGACAGCTCCATGCCGCTCTGGCCTTGCGTGACGCCATCGCACATGGCGGGAACGCCACCCGCCACCTGCGCGGTTGCGCCCACTTCCCGGGCGAAGAGCTTGATCTGCTCCGGATAGCGCCCGTAGGGCTGGTGGGCCGAGAGCATGTCGTTATAGGCGGTCACGATGCCGATGTTCATGGCAGACATGCCACGGATGGCGGGCTTGTCCTCACCCGCCGCCGCGAAGCCGTGGGCGAGGTTGCCGCAACTGAGGCGCGGCCGGTCGACGCCCGCCTCGCGTTCCCGGTCGATGAGGTCGAGATAGGCCGCGCGGCGCTCCCGCGAGCGTTCGATGATGCGGTCGGTAACCGCCGAGAGAATGGGGTGCAGGCTCATGATGCGCTCCAGAACAGATCGACCGGGCAGCGCGCCGCGCGCAGCAGCCGGGCTATGGGCAGGCTGGACCTGCCCGCGATGGCCGCCTCCAGCACCGCGCGCTTCTCCGCCCCGCGCACCACCAGCATGATCTGGCGGGTTGCGGTGAGCGCGGCCAGCGTCAGGGTGAGGCGCTCGAACGGGGCCTCGGGCGGCAGCGGGTCGGGCCGGGCGCGCACGACGCTCGGCGGCAGATCGTCGGCGGGCTCGCAGCCGGGGAAGATGGAGGCGATGTGGCCGTCCGCCCCCATGCCGAGCCAGACCAAGTCGAACGGCTCCACCGCCGCGCCCTCGACGAGGGGCGAGAGCTGCGCGCCGGTTGCGCCCAGCGTTTCGGTGAGCAGGCGGAAATTGTTGGCCGGGTGGTCGGCGGGGACCAGCCGGTCGTCGGTCAGCGTGATGCTGAGCTGGTCCCATGCCAGCGGATGGCGGGCCAGTTCGGCAAAGATCGGCCCCGGCGTGCGCCCGCCCGGCACGGCGATGGACTTCGGCCCGCCGCCTTCCAGCACGGAGGCGAGGTAGGCGGCAACGGCGGCGTCATCGGCCCGATCTGCCCAGCGTATCCCGGTTTGGCGAAGATCAGTCATGCCAGCTCACTCCGTCCCGCTCGGTGAGGGCAATGGCGGCGGAAGGCCCCCAGGTGCCCGCCGCGTAGGGGCGCGGCTGCATGCCGCTCGCCACCCAGCCGGTGCGGATGGTATCGATCCATTCCCACTGCGCCTCCACCTCGTCGCGGCGCACGAACAGGGTGGGATCGTCCTCGATCAGATCGAGAAGCAAACGCTCGTAGGCGATGCGGCGGCGCACATCGGCAAAGGCGTTGGCAAGGCCCAGATCCAGCGGCACCTCGCGCAGGCGGATGCCGTCGCGGTCCAGCCCCGGCTGCTTGGCCATCATCAGGAGACGGATATTCTCCTCCGGCTGGAGGCGGATGACCAGCTTGTTGGGCTTCAGCTGCGCGCCGCGCGCATCGAAGATGGAGTGCGGCACGCCCTTGAACTGGATGATGATTTCCGACTGGCGCTGCGGCAGCCGCTTGCCGGTGCGAAGGTAAAAGGGCACGCCCTTCCAGCGCCAGTTGTCCACATGCGCCTTGATGGCAACGAACGTTTCGGTACTGGACGGCTTGCCCAGCTCGTCCGCATAGCCCGGCACCGGCGCACCGCCCACCGACCCTGCGGTGTACTGGCCGATAACGCTGAGCTTCTCGATGCCCGTGCGGTCGATGGGCCGCAGCGAGCGCAGCACCTTCACCTTCTCGTCGCGAATGGCGGTGGCGTCGAACTGGCTCGGCGGCTCCATTGCGACCAGCGCCAGCAGTTGCAGCATGTGGTTCTGCACCATGTCCCGGAGCGCGCCCGCGCCGTCGTAGAAGCCGACGCGGCCTTCCAGCCCCACGGTCTCGGCGACGGTGATCTGCACATGGTCGATGCCGCCCGCATTCCACAGCGGCTCGAACAGGGCATTACCGAAGCGCAGCGCGAGCAGGTTCTGCACCGTTTCCTTGCCGAGGTAGTGGTCGATGCGGAAAATCCGGTTCTCGGGGAAGACCTCCGCCACCGCGTCGTTGATCACCCGGCTGGAGGCGAGATCATGCCCCAGCGGCTTCTCCAGCCCGATCCGCGCCACCTCGCCCGCCAGCCCCGCGCCCGCCAGCCCGGCAATGGTCGCGCCGAACAGCTGCGGCGCGGTCGACAGGAAAATCGCCAGCCCGCCCGGCGTCTCGCCCACGGCCTCGGCCAGCGCGCCGTAGCCCTTGGTATCGGACGCATCGAGCGGCACATAGGTCAGGCGATCGAGGAAGGCGCTGATCGCGGCCTCGGTCCGCCGCTCCTCGGGGATGAAGCGCTCCAGCGCCTCGGCAGCAAAGGCGTGGTAGCCGGGCGTATCCAGCTGGCTGCGCGCCGTCGCCACGATCCGCAGCGCCCTGGGCAGCAGCCCGTCTGCCGCAAGGCCATAGAGCGAGGGCAGCAACATGCGCTGGGCCAGATCGCCCGTCGCGCCGAACAGCAGCAGGCAGTCGGCAGGCGTTGCAGGTCGCGTCATAGGGCACATATCCCCTTTGTTGGTCAGGCGTCACTCCGTTGCGGATGAACGCCCCGGTATCCGGTCAGATTCGGCTGAAACAGGCGCGAACCGGGCGGCGGCGCACAGCACCCCCAACCCCCTTATCGCCTCCCTTATACAGCCGCCGCCAGCAAAATGACAGCGTTGTCTTTCTTTTCAAGAGCAGCGTTTGCCGGAACGTAGAGGCACTCGCCGGGACCGGCGGTGTGCTCGCCGCACTGGGCCTCGCCGGAAAGCGGCATCACCCAGCGCTGCTTGCCCGACAGATGCGCGGGCACCGCCGCCAGGTCTTCCACGTGGAAGACTGAAAAGTAGTCACCATCCACCAGCAGGAGATTGCCGCTGTTGGCCTCGCGCGTCGCCAGCGATTCGGGATAGGGCCCGGCTTTGGAGACGGCGACGCCGTCGTCCAGATGCAGCTCGCGCGGGCGGCCGTAATCATAGAGGCGGTAGGTCACGTCCACGTTCTGCTGCACTTCAAGAAGCGAAATCCCGGCGCCGATGGCGTGCACGGTGCCTGCGGGCACGTAGAAGAAGTCCCCGGCCTTGACCGGCTTCCAGTCCATCAGCTCCTCGATCGACCCGTCGAGCGCCGCCGCCCGCAATTCCTCGGGCGACAGCAGTTTTGTAAGGCCGAGGCCAAGGGTCGCGCCGGGTTCTGCGTCCAGAATGTACCAGCATTCGGTCTTGCCCGCAGGCAGGCCGCGCTCCTGCGCTTCCGCATCATTCGGGTGCACCTGAATGGACAGGCGCTCGCTGGTGAAGATGTATTTGACGAGAATCGGCAGGTGCTGTTCCGCGCTCGCTGCGAACCAGACCTCGCCGATGCGCCGCCCGTCCGTGCCCGTAAACAACGACGGCAGTTCCGTGCGGCCCCAGGGCTTCTCCACATAGTTGGGCGAAAGCTTCATGGCTGTTCTTTCCTAAACGTTCAGCTGCGACAGGACCGGCGCGAGCGCCGCCCCCATCGCGTCATAGCCTGCCTCGGTCGGGTGCACACCATCGTAGGCAAGGCCGGGGCGCATGCCGCCCTGCCCGTCGCTGAGCACCGGATGATAGTCGAGCCAGAGGGAGCCGCTCTCTTCTGCAAACGCCTTGATCCAGCGATTGAGCGCGCGGATGGGCGCGACCGTCTCCAGCCCCGGCCGCCATGGAAAGCTGGCGGCGGGCGGAATGGAGGCGAGGATTACCCGGATGCCGTGTTGCTTCGCGACGGCGGTCATGGCGCGGATGTTGTTGCGCGTCATCTCCTCCGTCATCGGCCCGGTGTTGCCCGCGATGTCGTTGGTGCCCGCCATGATGTGAACGGCGCGGGGCTTCAGGGCCACCACGTCCGGCATCATGCGGACCAGCATCTGCGGCGTCGTCTGCCCGCCGATGCCCCGCCCCACCCGGCCCGGCGTGAAGAAACCGGGGCGCTTGTCCCGCCAGCCTTCGGTGATGGAATCGCCCATGAAGACGATGCTGACCGGCTTGCCTTCCGCGATCAGGCGCGCATTGTCTTCGGCGTAGCGGCCGAGATACGCCCAGTCCTCATGCAGACGGCGCTCCGCCGCGCTCTCGTGCGTTTCCGCCCGGGCGCGCAAGGAACCCACCAGCGCCGGGGCCGCCATCGCCCCGGCAAGGATGACGCGACGGGAGACTTCAGCCATCACAACCTCTCCATCAGGGAACAGGGCTGCGGTCGCAGCGCCCCCAGGGGCGTGACGCCCGCGCCGTCGAATGCCACATGGGCGGGCTTCTCCGGCCTGTAGGCAGGCCACGCGGGAAGCCCCGGCCCGTTCGGATCGCCGGTGCGGGCAAATTGCACCCAATAGGCTTGCAGCGACAAGCCGGAAGCGAAGGTTTGCTCACTGAATACGTATGAAACGTCCAGCGCGTGGCGGGTCATGCCACCATCCGGCGCGAGATCGAACTCATATTGCCAGACGGGCGCACCCTTGCGGGCGAGGATCTGCGCCATCCGGTTGGCCGGGCAGCGGAAGGTGACGTCGGTTGCGATCTGCTGGTCACGCGTGCCGAGCCGGGGATGGGGCGCGGGATCGGGCGCGTCCAGCCGGTAGAAGGCCCGCGCCTCGGCTTCGTTTGCCCCGAACGCCTTGGCGACGAAGGCGTCGCGGTGCGGGCGGCCGCCGGGCAGGTCCAGCTCGAACCGGTTGCTGCCGACGATGACCGGGCGGGGCGGCGCTTCGGCCAGCAGATCGTGCGGAGACTTCGGCAGCACCGCGCCATCGATGGTGGTGCGTAGCCACATGTAGTCGTCGCTCTCCAGCGCGTCGTCGTGCAGCTTGAGGTCCGCCGCCAGCAGGGCGGGAACGGAGGCGGCGCGCAGCTTCCCGATGTCGCCGCCGGTCTCCAGCAGCGCGTCCGCCTGATCGCCGATGCGCTCGGCCTCCGCAAGCGGACGGAACGGCAGGCCGAAGCCCGGCGTGCCGCTTTGCAGGATCGCCTTGGCGAACAGGCCGCCCGCCTGCGGCGTTGCCAGCATCAGGCTCACATCCTGCGAACCGGCGCTCTCGCCGACGATGGTGACGTTGGACGGATCGCCGCCGAAGCGGGCGATGTTGCGCTTGACCCATTCCAGCGCGGCCACCTGATCCATGAGGCCATAGTTGCCGGACGCCCCCTTCCCTTCCGCCGTCAGGCCGCGGTGGGAGAGGAACCCGAAGATGCCGAGCCGGTAGCGGATGCCGACCAGCACCACATTATGGCGCGTGATGGTGGAGGTGACGATATCGTTGGGCGAGCCGGCGCGGTTGCTGCCGCCGTGAATCCACACGATCACCGGCCGCTTGCCCGAAAGCCCCGGCGTGCGGATATCCAGCGTCAGGCAGTCTTCCTGCGCGAAGCGGAAATCCGCCCGGTTCCAGCCGTAGTCATTCTGAAGGCAGGCAGGTGCGGGGGTCGTGGCATCCTTGACGCCGGACCATGGGACGACCGGCGCGGGCGGCGTCCACCGCCGCTCGCCCAACGGCGGGGCGGCAAAGGGAATACCCCGGAACACGAGGGCCTGGCCTTCATCAGCCACAGCCCCACGGACCGCGCCGCCTTCGGTTTTCACCACCGGCGGCTGGGTCGCGCCCATCAATGCGACGGCCGCGAGCCCGAGCGCCAGCGGGCGCAGAGCCTTGCCGATCGTGCGCTCAGTCACGGGCTGCGACCTCCTGCGCCGGGACGTTCCAGCCGCGCAGGGTGAGATGCGGCTGAGCCTTGATGGTGGCCGGGTAGCGGATCGTGATGGTCCGACTCTCGCCCGGCAGCAGGGCGACGTAGTTGTCGCTGTAGAAGGCGGGCAGGATGCGCTCGCCCTTCTCATTCACCAGCGTCAGCTTGGCGTTGAGCGCCGCCACGGCGCCGCCGTTGGTGAGCGTCGCGGTGATGACATTGTCCGCACCATCGACGACCGGGGCCGTCGCCGCCACCTGAACCGGGGCCTGCGGCAGGTCATTCAGCGCCCGGTAGGCCGCCGTATCCTTGCCGCGCCAGTAGAAATTCTCCGCGACCGGCCTGCCTGAGGCGTCGGTGAGCTTCAGGGACACCAGCGCCATGCCGTGCCGGGCGAGAATGCCGTCCAGCGGCACCACCGGCAGGTCGGTCGCGCGGTTGGCGGCCGCATCCACCTTGTCCGTGCGGCGGAACAGCTCCCGGTTGTCGAGGCCGAGAACGCGGGTCTCGACGGTAAGGCCGGGCGCATCCTTCAGCGTGGTGTTGAGCACCACAAGCTTGTTGTCCGGCAGGTTGAGCTGCACGTGCAGCGGCTCGTTGGCCTTTTTCGCGCCGTAGTAGGCGGCGTGGGTGTCGTAGTCCCAGCTGTAGATCTGCCACGCGTTGGACGGCCAGGCCGGATGGGTCATCCACAACAGGCGGCCGCTGTTCTTGGTCCACAGGTGGCCGAGGAAGCCCTCGAACATCGCCTTGTGGGTCTCAAGGTTCATCATCTGCGCCTTGCGCTCGAAATCCTCGAGACTGGTGGGCGCGCCGAACATGGTGTTCAGCGTTTTCATGAACGTCTTCGTGTCGCCGTTTCCGGCGAAATGCCAGTCGTGATAGGCGAGCGTGTCGGAAATCGGCCAGCGGTCCGCATCCGGCACGTAAGCCTTGATGGACTCCAGCGTCGAGAGCGACGGCGTGCCGGTTTCAACCGAAAAGCCGGTGGCGAGATCGGTGAAGTAGCCGACGGGCGGGCGGTAGTTGTAGGGGCCGGAGCCTTGCAGGTTGACGACGTTGGACGAACCCGTGAACCAGCGGGTGCCGTCCAGCTCGGCGACCACGTCGTCCAGCCCCTCGTTCAGCAGCGGGTAGGGCACGCCCTCGTTGCGGCCGAACCACAGGATGATCGAGGGGTGGTTCTGGTAGCGGCGCACCGTATCGCGGGCGTTCTCGAGGAACAGCTGCGGGTCCTGCGGCTCCACCTGGAAATTCTGGGTGGACTGCCAGAAATCGTTCAGCACCATCATGCCGTATTCGTCGGCAAGGTCGTAGAACTGCGGCTCGGTGTTGGTGCCCATCCAGTTGCGGATGATGTTGAGGTTGGCCTCTTTTTGCAGGCGGAAATAGGGCTCCAGCCGCGCGCGGTCGACGCGCTTCATGGCATCGTCCATGCCCCAGTTGCCGCCACGCGCCGCGATCTTGACGCCATTGACGCGAATGGTGAGATGCGGCTCGGGAATGTCGGCCGGAATGTCTGTGACCGCAGGCGATTTTTCGCCCGCGGGCGTCAGGGACTCCGCCCAGCCTTTGGGGCTCTGCTTGATCCCCTCGTGGCTTACGTCGATGAGCTTTTCGCCCTTCAGCTTGCCGTCGGTCGTCTGCACGTTGACGCGGCGCAGCTTGCCCTTGCTGTCGAACAGCGAGAGATCATAGCTCACCTCGCGGATGCCGAAGCGCTCGCGTGCCGTGTCGGAGACGCTGCCGCCCTCGCTCGCCGTGATGGTGAGCGTGTGCAGCGCGGGCTCGCCGTAGCCGTTCGGCCACCACAGCCTGGGGTTCTTCACCCGCAGCTGCGGGAATTCGCCCGGCGCGAAACGCACGGCGGTCTCGCCCGGCACGGCGGTGATGGTCTTCTCCACCGTCACGTCGTCGAACGCGGCACGCACCGTCACCTGACGCGGCGCATCGGTCACGTTCCGCACCGGAACGGTGAAGTAGATATCCGCCGTATCCGTGCGGGGCAGCGGCAGGTCGGTGATGATCTGCGCGTCGCCGATCCGCACCGGGCCATGGGCCTCCAGCTCCACCGGCAACCAGATGCCGGTGTTGCGATCGCGAATACCGGGAATCCAGTCCCAGCCTTCGGTGGCCACGAACGTCGGGCCGTCGATGGCCAGCTGGCCGCCGTTCTCGCCGACGCCCGCCGTGATGGACTGCTCGTGCGGAATACCGGGGTGCGGCGGCGGGGAGACCTTCACCGCCACCACGTTTTCGCCCGCCACCGGCTCAATCTCGAACTGGCCGCGAATGAATGCGCCCTTCGTCCCGCCGAGCTTTCTGCCGTTCACCCACACTTCGGAGGCGTAGTTGATACCATTGAACGTGAGCGTCAGCGCCTTGCCCGCTGCCTCGGCGGGGAGGGTGAAGCTGGTGCGATACCAGTAATCCTGCCGGGCGAGGCTTTCCGGAATGGCCATGTTGTTGAGGCCGTAATAGGGGTCCGGGTAGACGCCGCGATCAACCAGCGTCGTCAGCACCGTGCCGGGCACCGTCGCCGCATACCACGCCCTGGCGTCGAAGCCGGGGCGCGAGAGGGCGGCGCCGTCCGCCTTCACCTCGGGCGCGGCGGCAAGACGCCAGCCGTTCAGCTGCCACTTGTTGGCCTCAACCGCCTGCAGGACCGGCTTCTGCTCCATGGGCTTGGCGACGGGCTGGGTAAACCCGCCCTTGCCCTTGGGCAGGGTCCAGGGGTCCTGCTGCCGCCACAGGCCGGTATTGGCCTGCTTCTGCCATTCCCAGCCGACGCCCACGTGCCAGATCTGCACCAGATCGAAATTCGGGCGGGCCTTGATGGCCGCGGCAATCTCGTCGCGGCTGAGGGCGTGGTCATGGACGGTGGCTTCGACCATCGTGCCGCCGAAGTGGGCATAGCCGTCCACCGCCGGGGCGATGGAGATGCGCGGCGCAACCGCAACCGATGGCGCAGCGCCCGTACCGACGGCGCGGCCATCCACGTAAAGGCTTGCCTGCCGCCCGTCGGAGACGGCCGCCACATAGACCCAGCGGCCCATCTCAAGGGCGGCGGAGGAGGCGACCACCCGGTTGCCGTCGCGCAGCACCAGCTTGCCCCCTTCCAGCATCAGGCGGCGGCTGGCCTCGCCCGCCGGATCGCCGATGGACATGAGGATCACCCGGCCGTCCTGCCTGGCATCCGGGCGCACCCAGGCAGAGAGGCTGAACGGAGATCCGGCGCGGGCCAGCGTCTCGGCCTTTTCAAGATTGCGCTCGATGCCGATACCGCCTTCCAGAAAAGCCGCGTTGTACGGGCCGCCGTTCGTCGGCACGGCCGATGCGGCCGGCATGGACAGAACGCTGGCAAGCAGAAGCGTGACGGTGCGAATGCCGTTCATCAATCCCCCCTGTTTATCCGCAGCCCGGCCGGCTCTTTCCGCATTCGGGCCATTATTTCAATTCTCTAACGGGCCGCTTGTATTTATTACAACAATTTAATTTAATCAACCAGGGGAGGAACGAACCATGGTTGAAAAACCCACTTTCAGCATGACCGCTGTGGTTGCGGCAAGCCTCGGTGGCCTGCTGTTCGGCTTCGATACGGCCGTGATTTCAGGCGTAACCGGCGCGCTGCGCGACACCTTCAACCTCAGCGCCATCGGGCTGGGAGCGGCCGTCTCCGCCGCCCTGTGGGGCACGCTTGCAGGCGCGCTCGGCGCGGGCAAGCCGGGGGACGCCTTCGGCAGCCGCACCGTGCTCCTCTGGGTCGCCGTGCTCTATATTCTCTCGGCCCTCGGGTGCAGCCTCAGCCAGAATCTCGAATCGCTGTTCTTCTTCCGCTTCATCGGCGGCCTTGCCATCGGCGGCTCGTCGGTGCTTGCGCCGGTTTACATTTCCGAGGTGAGCCCGGCCGAGCGCCGGGGCTTTCTCGTCGGCCTGTTCCAGTTCAACATCGTGCTCGGCATCCTTGCCGCTTACCTGAGCAATTTTCTGGTGGGGCAGCTGGCGGGAGATGCACTGGCCTGGCGGCTGAAACTGGCCGTCGCCGCCATCCCGGCCGTCGTCTTCCTCCTCACCCTGCTTCGCATTCCGCACAGCCCCCGCTGGCTGCTGACGCGCGGGCGGCTCGAGGAGGCCCGCGCTGCCATCGCCCGCCTGCACATGGGCGCGCCCGATGCGGTAATCGCCGAAATCTCGCGCCACGGCAGCCGCTCCGAAGGCGCGGCGCGCTTGTGCTGGCGGCAGCACCGCAAGCCGATCCTGCTGGCGCTGTTCATCGGCATGTTCAACCAGCTCTCCGGCATCAACGCCATTCTCTATTACCTCAACGACATCTTCGCGGCGGCGGGCTTCGACAGCCTGTCGGCGGACGTGCAATCGGTGGCGGTGGGCGTCGCCAACCTCCTGGCGACGGCGGCCGCCATGGCCGTCATCGACCGGGTGGGCCGCAAGCCGCTGCTGCTCGCCGGGGCGGCGGGCACCTGCGCGGCCCTCGTCTGCGTTGCCGCCATCTACGCAAGCGGCCGGGGCGAGGCGCTGCTGTTGCCCTGCCTCATCGGGTTCATCATCTTCTTCGCCGTCTCGCAAGGGGCGGTGATCTGGGTCTACCTCTCCGAGATTTTCCCGACCAGCGTTCGGGCGCGCGGACAGGCGCTCGGCAGCGCCACCCACTGGATCATGAACGCGCTCATCTCGTTTGCCTTCCCGGTGATCGCCGCCCAGACCCTGGCGCTGCCCTTCTGGTTCTTCGCCGCAGCCATGGCCGCGCAGGTCCTCGTCGTCTGGAAAGTCTTCCCCGAGACGCGGGGCGTGCAGCTGGAGGACATGGAGGCCGCCCTCACCTCCCGCACGGCGTGACCAAAAAGAAGGGCATGGCGCGCACCGAAGTGTTTGCCATGCCCCCAGTTCCTTCGAGGGAAAACTTGAGAGAAGGATAATCGGAAATTGCCGCCGCCCGGCTGACCGGGCGGCGGTGAGAGCTACTTCTGGCAGTCGACCACCGCCTCGGTCACCGTGCCCACCGACACGCGGGCGAGGCTGACGGTCATCTTGGCCGACGTGGAGAGGATGAACGGCGCGTCGATCTTGCTCATGTCCGTGCCCGCCTTGGCAAAGCACTTGAGCGGCACGCCGACGGTCTGCCACGTGCCGATCTTCGCCACGTCGAGCTTGCCAAGCGAGAATTCGCCGCCGCAGTTGTCCCCGCAGCGCATGCCGAGCGAGACCGGCCCGTTCGGCGCCTCGTCCACCCGCGCCGTCACCAGCAGCATGACATCGCCGTTGGTCTCGCGGGTGAGGTCGATCGGGTTCAACGTGGTCAGCGCCACGCTCGCCGGGCCCTTGCCGTCGAACGCGAAGCGGCGCGCGCCTTCCTGCACCTGATAGTCGGTCGAGGTCACGGTCACGCGGCCATCGGCGGACCGGGCGGGAACGGTGGTGATGCGGGTCTGGCCGCCTTCGCCTCCGGCCACGTTAAGCGACCAGCTGGCCGCCGGCACGCCCCGGTTGAAGAACACGTCGGTGGCCTGCGCGTCTTCCTTCACGCCCGGATCTTCCGGCAGCTTGGCGACAGTCTGGTTGCTCGTCGTCTTCAGGCCGTAGCCGAGCGGGAACAGCTTCGGCCCCTTGGCGTTGGCTGTGGCCGGCCAGCTGAAGCTGAGCGAGCCCTGGAACTCATAGGCCGGCTTGCCGTCCTTGCCGCGGAACAGCATGTCGGCCACGCCCTCGCCCTCGGAGCCCGGCAGCCAGGCGACGACGAACGCATCGCTGGCGTTGATCTCCGGGTTCACCCAGAGCGGGCGGCCCGTCAGCATGACGGCGACCACGGGGATGCCCTGCGCCTTCAGGCGGCGCATGGTCTCCAGCGGCTTGCGAAGCTCCGGCTTCAGTTGGAGGGTTTTGATGTCGCCCTGGAACTCGGCATAGGGCGTCTCGCCGAACACGACGATCGCCGCATCGGGCTTGCCGTTCTTGAAGCTGCCGTCCGGCGACAGGGTGGCCGTGCCGCCTGCCTGCTTCACCGCCGCCGAAATACCGTCCCACAGCGAGGTCGCGCCGGGGAAGTACTTGCGATCAACGCCGGTGCCCTGCCACGTGAGCGTCCAACCGCCCGACTGGCGCGCGATATCATCCGCTCCGTCGCCCGCCACCAGAATGTTGGCGTTCGGCCTCAAAGGCAGCACGCCGCCGTTGTTCTTCAGGAGCACGAGCGACTTGCGAACCGCCTCGCGCGCGATCGCCCGGTGGTCCGGATGGCCAAGCAGCTTCCAGTCGCCCGCATAGGCGCGCGACGACGGCTTGCCCATCTCGAACAGGCCGGAGCGCACCTTGACCCGCAGCACGTTGCGGACCGCATCGTCCAGGCGGCTCATTGGCACGGTGCCGTCCTTCACCTGCTGGAGCAGGCTGTGGTAGATCGGCTTCCAGCTATCGGGGGCCATGTACATATCAAGGCCCGCGTTGATCGCCTGCGGGCAGCTGGCGTTGGTGCACCCCGCTACCTGGCCATGGGCGTTCCAGTCGCTGATGACAAAGCCGCCGAAGCCCATGCGCTTCTTCAGCACGTCGGTCAGCAGGCCCTTGTGGCCGGTCACCTTCACGCCGTTCCAGCTGGAGAAGCTGGCCATGACGGTCTGCACGCCGGCCTCGATGGCGGCCACATAGGGCATGCCGTGAATATCGCGCAGCTCTTCCTCGGAGATACGGGCGTCACCCTGGTCGCGGCCCTCGAAGGTGCCGCCATCAGCCAGGAAGTGCTTGGTGCTGGCCAGCACGTGGGGGCCCGCCAGAATGGGCTCCTTGCCCGGCTTGCCCTGCAAGCCCTCGATGAACTGGCCGACGTAGCTCGCCACCAGCTTGGGGTCTTCCGAATAGCCCTCGTAGGCGCGGCCCCAGCGGCCATCCTGCGGCACGGCAATGGTGGGGGCGAACGTCCACTCCATGCCGGTTGCGCGGATTTCCAACGCCGTCGCCTCAGCGATGCGCTTCATCAGCGCGGGGTCGTGCATCGCGCCGAGACCGACGTTGTGCGGAAACAGGGTCGCGCCGACGATGTTGCTGTGGCCGTGGACCGCGTCCGTTCCCCACATCACCGGGATGCCGAGGCGTCCGCCGGTCTTGTCGACCGAGGCTTCATAGAAGGCGTCAGCAAGCGCCAGCCACTTCTCGGGCGGCGCGAACTCGTCGCCGCCCGGCGCGCTGTTGCCGCCGTTCAGCACCGAGCCCAGATGATATTTCCGCACGTCCTCCGGCGTGACGCTGGCAATGTCCGCCTGGACGACCTGGCCCACCTTCTCCTCGAGCGTCATGCGGGCCAGCAGCGCGTTCACCCGCGCCTCGAGCGCTGGGTCGTTCGCATAGGGCCAGTGCGCCTGCGGCCAGATCTCGGGATGCACCGTGGCCTTGCCCATGGAATCGGCTTTGCCGGCAGGGTCCGCGTTCACCGGCACGGCAGGCAGGGCCAACCCTACCAGTACGGTGGTGCAAAGGGCTCTAAGCGCTATTCTCATCAGATCCCCCCTTCTCGTTCTTCTTCTGCTCTCCGGCTTGCGCCAGCCGTGGCATGCGATTAAATTAACTTGAAATAAGTTTTAAGCTTGTCTTTCATTGGCAGCGCTGTCAAGTGTGGACAGAAGCCGACTGGTTGATTGGGTAGGGGGAAGAAAATGTGCAAAAGCCGCGGCATAGCGCTTTTCTTCCGTTCAAGCTCCGCTCCGGCCGGTCCTTATGGCAGATGCGCGCCCTCCTCCCGGCGCCATCTGCTCATTTCCCCCTCGGCACTATTGCCCGCCTCAGCGCTTGCCACTAGCCTTGGCACTGGCCGGGCGGGCCAGGGCCTCCGCCTGGCCAAGCCGATTCGGCATGGCGGTATGCGTATGTCAGGCGTTGCCAACCCGGTGCAGTCGTGTCTGTTTCGCGTGCATTTGGCAAACCTCCATGCCGGCAACCACAAGGCCCGTTTTCAGAGGGAGCCACTGCGCGCATGACACCGGCCAGGAGCAGGATCAGACTTTCCGGCACCAATCTGGAACGCGCCGCCGACCACAATCAGCGGGTTACTTTGCACGCGATCCGGGTCAATGGGTCCCTCACCCGCATTGACCTAGCGAACATTACAGGCCTGACGCCGCCAGCAATCGCCAACATCACCAAGCGGCTGCTGAAGGAAGGGTTGATCGAGGAGGCCGGGCAGCGCCGCGGCGGCCGAGGCCAGCCGCCGACCAAGCTCACCATCAACCGCCAGGCCTGCTATTCCATCGGCGTTAACATCGACCGCGACCACATCACCATGGTGATGGTGGACTTTGTCGGGCAGACGGTCGCCCGCATCTCGCGCGAGGTGCCCTTCGCCCTGCCGAGCGACGTGAAGGCGCTTTACCAGAAATCCTTCGACAAGATGCTGCTGGAGGCGGGCATCGACCGGTCACGGCTGGTCGGCGTCGGCGTCGCCATTCCGGACGGCCTTGGCGTCGTTGATATTCCCGGCCGCCCCGCCGCCTATGCCGAGTGGGAGACGACCGACATTCCCTCCCTCTTTGCCGAGCCCATGGAACTGCCGGTCTTCGTGGAAAACGACGCGGCCGCCGCCGCCATGGGCGAGCTGCAGCTGGGCCATGGGCAGAAATACGCCAGCTTTTTCTATATCCTGATCTCTTCCGGCCTTGGCGGCGGCCTCGTCGTTGACGGGGCCTATTTCCGCGGCGCAGACGGGCGCAGCGGCGAGCTGGGCTGGCTGATGTGCGACAACGGCAAGGGCGGGCGCGAGCAGCTGCAGCACATCGTCTCGCTCTCGGGCCTCTCCGCCCCGCTGCAGGCCGCCGGATTCAGCCTTGCCGATATGCTGACAGGCAGCGGCCCGCTCGACAGGATGGAGCCGATCATCGAGCAGTGGATCGATTTTTCGGTCGAGCGACTGGTTGAGCCCATGGTCGCCATCAACTGCCTCATCAACCCTGCCGCCGTGCTGATCGGCGGCCGGCTGCCCAGCCTGTTCGTCGACCGGCTGGCGACCAAAATGAACCAACACCTGCGACGCCAGGCGACGAACGTGCCGGTGATTGCCCCCGTTGAACGGGCGGCTTTGTCGGAAGACGCTCCCGCCGTCGGCGCAGCTATTCTGCCATTCAGCCACTTCCTGTTGCCGAGACCCGGCGCCTTATGGAAAGCGCCGGCCTCCGGAGACGAAAACGCGTCTCAACGGGCTGCCTGATAAAAAAATGCGAAAGGGCGGCGTCGTGGCCTGGATGTGGCATCTATTGGGGAGAGAACATGTCCAGAGCCAAAGGCACCACCGCCGCCTTCGCCATTGTTACATCGCTGTTTTTCGTCTGGGGCTTCATCACATCCAACAATGACCCCCTGATCGCGGCGCTGCGCGCCATCTTCAAGCTGAACTATACCGAAGCCCTGCTCACCCAGTTCGCCTTCTTCATGGGCTACGGTATCTGCTCCCTACCAGCCGCCTGGGTGGTCAACCGGCTGGGCTCCGTCCGGGGCATCATGGTGGCCCTCGGGCTGATGGTGGCAAGCTGCCTCCTCATCCTGCCCGCCACATCGCTGCAAGCCTATTGGCTGGTGCTGGTGGCGCTGTTCGTCATGGCGTCGGGCATCACCGGCCTGCAGGTGGCCGCCAACCCGCTGGCGGCGGCCCTCGGCACCCCTGAGCGCAGCCATTTCCGCCTCACCTTCGCCCAGGCGTTCAACTCGCTTGGCGTGGTGCTCGGCGTGCATCTGGGCGCCAACATCATGCTGGACCAAAGCCTATTCACCGAAGGCGAGGCGCACATCACTGATCCTGTCATCCGCGTGGCCGCCCTTGGCGCTGTCAACCATGCCTTCCTCATCATCGCCGGCCTCATTGCGCTCCTGATGCTGACCATCTGGCTGTCACACAGGCGCATCGAGGAAGCCGCGCCCACCGTCGCCTTTGGCTCGGGCGCGTCTGTCGTTGCCGCGCTGAGCTCGCCCTGGGCGCTGTTCGGCGCGGTTGCCATCTTCCTCTACGTCGGCGCGGAAGTGGCAATCAGCAGCGTCATGATTAACTTCCTCAACCAATCGAGCACGCTCGGGCTGCCGCTGGATGAAGCCGGGGCCTACCTTGCCAACTTCTACTGGGGTGGCGCGCTCGTCGGCCGCTTCATCGGCAGCGCCCTCCTCACCCGCATCAAGGCCCCGACCCTGCTCACCCTTGCCACCGTTCTCGCTGCCGCGCTCTGCCTGACCGTGACGCTGACAAACGGGCCGATCGCGGGCTATGCGGCGCTGGCCGTGGGCCTGTTCAACTCGATCATGTTCCCGACTATCTTCTCCATCACGCTGGAGCGGGCAGGCGTTGCCCATTCCTCGACGGCGGGCCTGCTATGCGTCGCCATCGTGGGCGGCGCGCTCCTGCCGCTGCTGGTCGGCCGGATCGCCGATGCAGCATCGCTGGAGCTGTCGTTCGTGGTGCCGTTGATCGCCTACTGCGTCATCGCCGTCTTCGCCGCCAGCGCACGGCGGGCGAAACCGGTCAGCGCGGTATCCGACGCGACCGACCAACCGGTCCTCAGCCATTGAGGGTCAGCGAGGCTTTTATGCAGGGGACGCTCAGGCAGTGCCTTCGCCCCCTGCACCCCTTCCCTTTTTTTGAGACGAGCACGAGCAAGCCGCACGTGCCTGCTCATGTCGCGCACGATCTTAAGAAAAAATGGGAGTGCAGAGGGCCCGAGTCCCTCTGCAATAAGGATCAGCCCTTGCGGCCCTGCGCCTCTTCCAGCGCCAGGGCCATGGCGATGGGACCGAGCGGGCCGGCCTTAACGCCGAGGCCCGGCGCGCAGATCAGCTCCGCCGTATCCGGCAGGGCGATGTAGTTGTTGATGCTTTCTTCCAGCAGTTTTGCAACGCGCGGTAGCAAATGAGGCTGGCCGTTGATGACGCCGCCGCCCATGATGATCCGCTTGGGGCCGGTGGCGAGCACCAACGTGTGGGAGAGTTGCGCCAGCGTATGGGCAACCAATTCCCAGACCGGGTGATCGGCGGAAATGGTCGAGATATGCTCGCTTTCCAAACGCGCCTTGATGGCCGTGCCAGAGGCAAGGCCCTCGACGCAATCGCCGTGGAACGGGCAGCAGCCACCCCAGGCATCGCCCTTGGCGCGCGCGATCCGCATGTGGCCGATCTCGCAGTGGCCGAGACCGCGCGTGGGGCGGCCGTGAACGATGAGACCGCAGCCGACGCCCGTGCCAACCGTCACATAGACATAATCCGCCAGTCCTTTCGCCGCGCCCCAGCGCCCTTCGGCAAGGGCAGCGCCGTTGACGTCCGTATCGAAAGCCATCGGCACAGGGTAAGGGCGGGAGAGCCGCTGCGCCACGTCAGTGTTGGACCAATGAGGCTTACTGGTCAGCGTCACGTAGCCGTAGGTGGGTGAACCCGGCATCAGATCCACCGGCCCGAACGAGGCAATGCCAAGGGCACGGAACCCGTGGACCTTCCACCAGCGCGCCAGAATTTCTTCCAGCGCGCTCAAGGTCTCTTCCGGCCGGGTGGTTGGCACCGTTTCCTGCTGGAAAATATGCCCGGTCTCATCCGCAAGCACACAGATGCACTTCGTTCCGCCCAGCTCGATACCGGCAAGGAGGCGCTGGCGGTCGGACGGCATCTCGTTCACATTCATTTCAAGAGAACCCTACTGCTTTACATTAAAAAAATATTTGTCCCGCTCACGACCCGCACATCTCCGCCAGGGCCTGGCGGTGAGGTTTTGCATGCTTGAGCGCCGCGTTGATCGCCTCGCGCATTCGCCCAAGGGCCGATACCAGCTCGTCATTCGTGAAATAGTCCGCCATTGGATCATATCGATCGGGCAGCATCCCAAACCCGGCGTACATGCTCAGCCAGCTTGGATCGAGAAACGTTTCCCACTCATAGCGGACCAGCTTGCCGCGCGATCTGAACAGCCGGATCTTGTGCGCGAGTTTTTCCGGCAGCTCCATCGTGCGGCAATGGTCCCACAGGGGTTCGCCCACCCGCTGGTTACCAGCGTAGTGCAGCATGAGGAAATCACGGATGCGCTCATATTCCAGCGTCGTGGTGCGGTTGTATTCCGCCGCCAGGGCAGGGTCGAAATTGCGATCGGGGAACAGATCGAGAAGCTTTTCAACGCCGGTTTGAATAAGCGTGATGCTGGTGGACTCCAGCGGTTCCAGAAAGCCCGCAGCCAGGCCGATCGCCACGCAATTCCGGCTCCAGAACCGTGCCCGGCAACCCGCATTGAATCGGATGAGGTTCGGCTCGCCCAAGGCCGCACCCTTCAGGCGGCTTTTCAGCGTGGCGGCTGCTTCGTCATCCGAAATATGGGCGCTGCTATAGACATAGCCGTTGCCGGCGCGATGCTGGAGCGGGATGGTCCACTGCCACCCGGCCGGAAGCGCGGTGCTGACCGTGCAGGGGGCCTCGTTGCCCGCCAGTTCCGAGGGCATGGCGACGGCGCGGTCGCACGGTAGAAAATCATTCCAGCTGATATAAGGCACGCCCAGCGCCTGGCCGATCAACAGGGCGCGAAAGCCCGAACAATCGACGAACAGATCGCCCGCAACGCTGAGGCCACCTTCTGTCTCGATCGACTGGATATTTCCCGTCTCGGGATGGAGCGTGTGGCCGATGATCCGATCGTCGATGTGCTCCACGCCGTTCTTGCTGGCGAGAATTCGCAGCAGCTTTGCCAGCCGCGCAGCATCGAAATGCATGGCCCAGTCGAAAATGCCAAGATCGTTCGCCGGGTTGGCTGGGGGCTGCATGAACAGGCCAGCCTTGGCCATTTGAGTGCAAAGCGAATAATCGGCAAGCGGCAGATCATGCCCGGCCTTGCGTAATTTCAGCCAGTAATGATGAAACTGCACGCCGCGAGAGCGCGCGCCATAAAGGCCGAATGGATGAAAGAAGCTGTGACCGGGGCGCAGCCAGTCCCTGAAGTCGACGCCCAGCTTGAAGGTGCCGCCCGTCTCCCGCAGCACCAGCGCTTCATCGAGCTCGATGTCGCGGAAGAAGTCACGGATTGCCGGAACAGTCCCCTCGCCGACCCCGACCGTGCCGATGGCCGAGCTTTCGATGACGGTGATCTTGATCTGTTGTCGCTGCAGGCGATGCGCCAGCAGGCAGGCCGACATCCAGCCGGCGGTGCCTCCGCCGACGATGACGATTGATCTGATCCGATCCTGACCGCTAGGGCCGGATTTCATGCTGTCGCTCATCGTACCTCGGCCTCCCCCGTTTCAGCCGTACGCCGCTAAGCTTTCAGAAAAAGGCGAGCCCGCCCCGGTTCATGAAACCGGATGACGGGCTCTGCCTTACGCTTGCATGGACTTAGAACTTCGCCCGTGCGCCGAGCACGAAGCGACGCTCGTAGATGTTGTTCCAGCCCTTCTGGTCCTTGAAGGTCAGGTAGTAGTGCTCTTTCTCGCCCGTCAGGTTGGAGCCTTGGGCGTAGACGGTCAGGTAATCGGTCAGGTCGTAGGAGATCGACGCGTCGATATAGTTGGTCGGACGCTGGTAGACCTGGAGACCCGCAACGCCGCCGAAGTCGGCCGACACGGCGCGCTTCGAGCGGAAGTTGTGGGCGACGCGGGCCTGGAAGCGGTCGTCCTCATAATAGACGGCAAAGTTGGTCTGGATCTCCGAGTTATCCTGGAACGGCACCTTGTTACCCGCCAGGTCAACGCGGCCCGAGTCCGACGGCGAGTAGGTCAGGTTGGCCTCGAAGCCGAAGTTCTCCAGCCAGAGCGGCATGAAGGACAGATCCTGGAACGACTGCTTCCAGCCGATTTCCATGCCCTTCAGCGTGCCGCCCTTGCCCTGGATCGGGGTGTTGATGGTGATGGTGCGGTTGCGGTCCACGCCATCGAGATCCGGCAGGCCGGTCACTTCCATGGTGCCGTTCTCGATGAAGCTGGCCACATCAATGTAGAAGAAGCCGACGTTCACCATGCTCGCCCGCCCGATGTAATATTCGAACGAGAGATCGAAGTTATCAGCGCGCCACGGCTCCAGATCCGGGTTGCCGATGGAGTTGCCGCCCGCCACGCGCTGGATGTCGTGACCGGTCACCGGATCGGTCTCGATGCCGTAGTACAGACGCAGACCACCACCCCAGTTCTCCAGGTTGAGCAGGGTCATGGTCTTGGCGTAGGCCACGCGGACGCGGAAGTTGTCGGTCACGTCGAAGGCGAAGTTGACCGAGGGCAACACGTCGGTGAACGACCGGTCGGTCACGATGTCGCCGCGGTCGGCCGCAGGCAGACCATAGGCGCCGTCGCTGCCCACGTCGTTCTGAAGGATGTTCAGCTTGGTGTTGATGATCTGGACACCGAAGTTACCCCGAAGCGGAATACCGATATCGGTGTCGATGTTCGCCTGAACGTAACCCGATGTCTGCTTGATGCCGACGCTGTAGCTCTGGCCCGGGATCATCATCTCGACGTTGCCGGGGTAGAAGGAGTCATGGAACGCCTGGGCGTTGTCCATGGCCTTCGGGTCGAGCACGTAGATCGGGCCGACGCCCTTCACCGGCGTGTTGAACTGCTTCACCATGCCGGCGAAGCTCGCATCATCCGCCTTCCGGGTGCGGCCCGCCGTATAGTAGGTCGGGTTGCCGTTGGCATCGACCCGGCCGGTCGGCGCGGTGCAGCCGGTGGTGTTGTTCAGCTCGACGTCGAACGCTTTCCACTTGACCATGCAGCCGCCGTAGGTGGGCGCAACGCGATCGAACTGGAAGTTCTCAGCATCACGCTCGGAATAGCGCAGACCCGCCGAGATATTGAACTGGTCCGAGATTTCGTAGTTCACGTCGCCACGCACGACCTTCATGTCGGACTCGCGGCGGTAATTGTTCTCGGACGCCATGGTCTTGAGGGCATAGTCGCCGATGTCGCCGAGCGAGGCCTGCAGGTGGCCCGGCAGGGTGAACTGCGGCGTGTTGCCGGTGAAGTCCACCTGCGCGGGCAGGGTGCCGACCGTGTAGCCGCCCGTGTTGAACGGAATGTCGCCTTCCGGATAGCGGCCGACACCGCCGTGCCACTGGGTGCCGTCGGTCAAGCTGAACTGCAGATAGCTCTGGTCCTGCTTCTGCTTGGCCTTGCCGTAGATACCGCGCAGGCTGGCCTTCAGCGAGCCGCCGTTGTCGAACTTCAGCTCAAGGTTATAGTTCTGCGACTGGGACTCGGTGCGATAGTTTTCCGAGTAGGAATCGAAGTTCGGCAGGTCGTAGTTGTAGACCTGCGTGGTGTTGAAGTCGAACTCGCGGTCCCCCATCATCACCTTGCTGCCGGTGTCGCGGGTCGCGCCCGGCACATATTCCGCGCCATGCCAGTTGACGGCCTGGAACTGGAAACCGGCGGTGCGGTCGTACTGCACCTGCTTGGTGTAGAAGGCATCGCCCGTCAGGGTCAGCGCGTCGTTGAGCTCGAACTGCGCCGATGCGTTGAGGCCGGTGCGCTTGCGGGTGGTGATGCGCTCCCAGCCGGTGAAGGCCTGGTTGGTGAAGAAGGCGTCATTGGCGTCGCCATCGCCGTTCACGTCGAAGCCGCCGGCAACCGGCGTGCCGCGCGTCGTGTTGTTGTAGCGGAAGCCGCCGCCCAGATCGACGTTGCCGCCCGGGTTGTTATCGTCGTGCAGCGCCTCGTTCCGCAGGGTGCCGTTGTAGCCTTCCTGAATGCCGTTGTAGCCGTTGTAGAGGTCGGCCTTGGAGTAAGCGCCCGACACCAGGATGCCCCAGCGCTCGCCGCGATAGGCGACCAGCGCGTTGGTCTGCGGGTTCCAGTTCTCGGACTTGTCGCCGTAGGCGGCCTCGGCCGCGGCGGCGAGCGTCAGCCCGTCCTTCATGTCGAAGGGACGGCGGGTCCGCAGGTTGACCGTGCCGGTGATGCCGCCGCCCAGCAGGTCCGCGGTGGCGGACTTGAAGACATCCGCGCCCGAGAACAGCTGCGAGGGAATGTCGTTGAAGTTCGGCTGGGTGGTGGTGACCGAGTTCGCGCCGAGGTAGGCTTCGCCGTTCAGCAGCGTCGTCACCTGCGGCAGGCCGCGGATGTTGATGGCACCGCCCTCACCCGCATCGCGGCGGACCTGCACGCCAGGGATGCGCTGCAGGGAGTCGGAAATCGTCACGTCCGGCAGCTTGCCGATATCCTCGGCGGAAATGGCATCCACGACCGTTGCGGCATTGCGCTTGATATCAAGCGACCGTTCGATCGAGGCGCGAATACCGGTGACGACGATCTCATCGAGCGGGGCCGCACCCTGAGCGGCGGTATTCTCAGCCTCGGTGGTTTGCGCCGCCGCAGACATGCTCATCGCCGTCACTGAAACGGCGGTTAGCAACGCGACGCGCATGTTTGACTGAACAAATTTCATTTTTCGATATCTCCCCTGCCAACCTGGAACAGCCTCTGCTTGGCCAGCCCAACAGGCCAGCTTCAGCCATTATGCCAAGCTGTTGTTTTTTAACGTTCTTAACCCTCTGCATTCCGCAAAAACGCGCCAGAACGCATCAATTCTCTCTCAACCAGTCTCCGGACTTCCACAAAGACGAATTGATTAAATTTTTTTGTTTTCCTTTTTAATGCGGCAGACGGTCGGGCTGTCAAGCCAAGCTTTTCAGTCGGCTTTTTTAGGGTGTGGCTGTGTATCGCGTGCAACAGAACCGTAATAGGTTGCTACAAGCGCGCTTCTGCCGATTTTTGGGAAAATTCCGCCGTCTTGGCGATGTCTCGCTCTGCCCCCGACATACCGGCGGACGTGGCGACTGCTCGCGCTTCAGGAGGTGCCGCCCGGCACAGCGCCGATCAGCCAGCCCGGTTGTTCCGGCTCGACTCGCTCACGGGAATGAGGGATCGGCCGGGGCCGGAGCCCCCAAGGCCTGCGCGGGCCAGATGCCGTTATGCGCGCTGGAAATGCCGGACGAACCATCCGGCCGCATGGCCGATGACCTGATCCAGCGTGCCGGGCTCTTCGAACAGGTGGGTTGCTCCGGGCACGATCACTAGTTCCACCTCGGCCCGCATGTGGCTCATCGCCTCGCGGTTGAGGTCGATCACCGGCTCGTCCCGACTGCCCACGACCAGCAACGTCGGCGCGCGGACGCCGGCCAGCGCCGCCGCTCCAGCAAGGTCTGGGCGGCCGCCGCGCGACACCACCGCCGCGACGGGCGGATCATCAGAAGACGCCGCAAGCAATGCAGCGCCGCCGCCAGTGCTGGCTCCAAAGTAGCCGATGGGCAGAGCCTGCAGCTGCGCTTGTTGCCGCGCCCAGGCGGCCGCGCCCGCCAGCCGGGAGGCCAGCAGCGGAATATCGAACACGTTGGCGCGGTTGGCCTCCTCTGCCGGCGTCAACAGATCAAGAAGGAGCGTTGCAAGGCCCGCATCCCGCAGGCCCCTGGCCACATGGTTGTTGCGCGGGCTGAGACGGCCGCTGCCGCTGCCGTGGGCGAAGATGACGAGACCGCGCGCCGCCTCGGGCACGCCGAGCAGGCCCTGCAGCCCGCCGGGCTCGATAGTGACAGGCACCGGTTCATCTGTACCCTGAGGAGACATGATCCTGACCTCGAGGAACTGGCATCCGAAAACGCGATGTCGCGACGCCACCCAGCGCAACAGACAGTCAGGGGATGATCCGGCCAATACGCGGCGGGGCGCGTGATGTTCCGCCCGGCACAGGGAGGACGCGGCGACTGGCACGCGCCCTCCCATCCCGAGCCTACCAGTTGAACAGGGTGCCGTCCTCGAGGCGGTTCACGGGCAGGTAGGCACGCTTGTATTCGTACCGGGCGGCCAGGGCCTCGTCGATATCGACGCCGAGCCCCGGCGCATCGCCTGGGTGCATCATGCCGCGCTCGAAGCGGTAGGCGTGAGGAAAGACCGCGTCGGTCTCGGCCGCGTGGCGCATATATTCCTGCACACCGAAATTGGGCACGGAGAGGCCGAAGTGCAGCGCCGCCGCCATGCACACCGGCGAGAGATCCGTCGCCCCGTGGCAGCCGGTGCGAACCTGATAGAGATCGGCCAGCGCCGCGATCCGCCGCAAGTGGGTGATGCCGCCCGCGTGGACGACCGTCGCGCGGATATAGTCGATCAGCTGATTTTCGATGAGCGAGCGGCAATCGTGGATCGAGCTGAAAATCTCACCGACGGCGATCGGCGTCGTCGTGTGCTGACGGATCAGCCTGAAGGAGTCTTGATTTTCGGCCGGAGTCGGGTCCTCAAGCCAGAAGGGGCGATAGGGCTCCAGATCGCGGCCGAGCCGCCCCGCCTCGATGGGCGTCAGCCGGTGGTGCGCGTCATGCAGCAGGTGGACATCCCACCCCAGCGCGTCGCGCGCCTTGGCGAATAGCGGCGGGACGGAGCGCATGTACTTCTCGGTCGACCAGACATTCTCGGTCGGCAGCGCGGCATCGGCGGGTTCATAGAAATACTTGTCCTTGGAGACGCCATACGTGGAGGCCAGGCCCGGCACGCCGGATTGCAGGCGGATGGCCTTGTAGCCCTGCTCCTTGTAGTCGAGCGCCGCCTCGATCGTCGCCTCAATGGTCTCGCCGTTGGCGTGGCCGTAGACCATTACCCCTTCCCGCGCCGCGCCGCCCAACAGCTGGTAGACGGGCAGGCCCGCCGCCTTGCCCTTGATGTCCCAGAGCGCGGTGTCGACGGCGGCGATGGCGGTCATGGTCACCGGGCCGCGCCGCCAGTAAGCGCCCCGATAGAGGTATTGCCAGATGTCCTCGATCCGGTGGGCGTCCTTGCCAATGAGGCAGGGGATGACATGGTCCTCCAGATAACTGGCAACCGCCAGTTCGCGGCCGTTCAGCGTCGCATCGCCGATGCCGTAGACGCCCGCATCGGTTTCGATCTTCAATGTCACGAAATTCCGCCCCGGGCAGGTTACGATCACCCGGGCATTGGTTATCCTGAGCATGGCCCCTCCAAATTGGTCAAGCCAGATGGTCGGAGAACTTGGCCCTTGTGTCAAGCCAGTGGTTGGGGGAAAGTGCGCCGGATGACCATGCCCGCACAAAAACTCTACCAGCGGATCGCCGACGAGATTGCAACGGCGATCACCCAAGGCCGCTATCCCCCCGGCACCCGGCTGCCGGGCGAGCGCGATCTGGCCGAGGAATTCTCCGTCAGCCGCCCGACGATCCGCGAGGCGATGATCGCGCTGGAGATCCGGGGCATGGTCGAGGCCCGGCACGGCTCGGGCATTTACGTTACCGCCGCGCCGCCCGCGCTCCCGCAGGCCCCCGAGCTGGATGTGGGCGCGTTCGAGCTGATCGAGGCGCGCGTCCTCTTTGAAGGCGAGGCGGCAGCGCTGGCTGCAACCGCCATCGAGGAGCAGGCGCTGGCTGAGCTGGACGCCCTGCTGCGCCGGATGGAGGAGGAGCAGGATTCGCCCGCGGCGTTCGATGCGGACCGCCGCTTTCACCTGCTCATCGCTGAGGCCACGGGCAACAGCCTGGTGCGCTCGGTCGTCGAGATGCTGTGGAACGTGCGGGAGAACTCGCCGCTGTGCGTCCACATGTTCGCCCAGGCGCACCGCGAGGGCGTGACGCCGCGCGTCGAAGAACACCGGCTGATCGTCGACGCGCTCAAGGCCCGCGACCCCAAGCGCGCGCGGGAGGCGATGCGCGCCCACCTGCGCCGCGTGACCGACGATCTCCTGGCCGCAACCGAGCTGGAGCTTATCCAGCGCGCCCGCGCGGAGGCGCAGGCCCGACGCAGCCGGATCGTACGGCGGGCAGGCGCCTAGTCGATTTGGAATAACCGAATTCTAAAAGAGGATTGACAACCTGAATATGACGCATCGATAGTGGCCTGACCAATAAGGGGAGGAAAAGTTCGATGCGTCATACCAGTGCCTTGACGGCCCTGGCCATTCTGCTTGGCCACTCGGGTGTCGTCGCCGCTCAGGAACCCACGGGCCCGGCCACCGGCCAGCAAAGCCTGGAATTCGGCGATATCGTGGTGACGGCGCAGAAACGCGCCGAGAGCCTGCAAACCGTGCCTCTGGCGGTGACGGCCCTGTCCGATGCGGCGCTGGCGCGCGCCGGGGTGCAGAGCTTCTCCGACCTGACCAAGGTGGTGCCGTCCCTCACCTTCACGCCCGGCGACCAGCCCGCCAATAGCTCGGTCATCCTGCGCGGCATCGGCACCTTTGCCTTCAGCATCGGCGTCGAGCCCAGCGTCGCGGTGGTGATCGACGACGTGCCGGTCGCCTTCCAGTCGCAGGCGTTTACCGACCTCATCGATCTGGAACGCGTCGAGGTGCTGCGCGGCCCGCAAAGCACCCTGTTCGGCAAGTCGGCCTCCGCCGGCCTCGTCAACATCACGACGGCCGCACCTACCTCGACCTTCACCGCCCGCGCCGACCTGCGCGTGACAGACGACGACGAGCAGCGCGCCGCCGTTTCGCTCTCTGGGCCGATCAGCGACACCCTGTCCTTCCGCCTGTCCGCCGACGCGAGCCGCTTCGACGGCCTGGTGCGCGATCTGGAGAAGGACGAGCGGCTGAACGGGCGGCGCGAGCGCGGCGTGCGCGGCAAGCTGCTGTGGCAGCCGACGGACGCGCTGGAGATCACCCTTCAGGGCCGCTACCGCGACACGGACGCCGACTGCTGCGTCTCGACGCTCATCGCGCTGGACCCCGCCGCCAACTTTTACAACCTGCCGCAATTCCCGCAGTCCGTCGCGCTGGAGGGGATCACGGTCGACCGCGACAACCTGTCGATCCGCACGGACGATGTCGTCCGCTCCGACACGCGGGATCGGGGTGGATCGCTGCGCGTCTCCTACGAGGCCGGTGAGCACACCCTGCTCTCGGTCACGTCCTACACCCGTTTCAACCTGCGCGACTCCCAGGATCTGGACGGCACGGCGGTCAACCTCAATCAGGCGGTCTCGCCCGACGCGTCCGCCGGGGGCCGGGAAAACCACGGGCGCTTCGATGCGGAGCAATGGACGCAGGAGCTGCGCCTGATCTCGCCCGACGACGGCCGCCTCCGCTACGTGCTGGGCGGATTTTTCGCGGATAGCGACCTCAGCCGCGCCTATTTCCGCGGGCCGCTGATCGGGCGCTCCAACTGGGAGGCCACCGTCTCCAACCGCAACTATGCGCTCTTTGGTCAGGCAACGTGGGAGTTCATCGACGACACCAGCCTCATCGGCGGCCTGCGCGTCAACCGCGAGGAGATCTCCTACGTCTATGACAATCTCCTGAACGGCCTCCATTTCTCGGGCGACGACGCGGACACCGCCATCACCGGCAAGATCGGGCTGGAGCACCGCTTCACGCCCGACATCATGGTGTTCGGCTTCTACGCACGGGGATACAAGGGTCAGTCCTACGACCTGACCAGCAGCCTCAACGCCGCCATCGCCGCCCGCCAGCCGGTCAAGCCGGAGACGTCGGATGACTTTGAAGTCGGCGTGCGCTCACAATTTCTCGATCGCCGCCTCACGCTCAACCTGACGCTCTTTAACACCACCTACGACAATTTCCAGGCGCAGGAAGGCGAGCCGACGCTTTCGGGCGCCTTCATCCTCAGCAACGTGGGCTCGGTGCGGACCCGCGGCGCGGAACTAGAAGCAGCCGCCCGCATCGGCGACCGGCTGACGCTGGGCGGCGGCTTGTCGTTCATCGATGCCCGCATCCGCGAATTCGAACGGGCCCAGTGCTATGCGGGCCAGACGGCGGCCGAAGGGTGCGTCGGCGGCGTGCAGGACCTGGCGGGCGCGCGCCTGAACAACGCGCCGAAATGGCGGTTCAACCTGCGCGGCGACTATACCGTGCCGCTGGATAACATGCCGTTCGACGGCATCGTCTCCCTCTCCTACACCTGGCAGTCCAAGGTGAATTTTGCCCTGTCGCAGGACCCGATCACCGAGCAGGACGCCTACGGCATCGCCAACCTTCAGGTCGGCATTCTCGACCACGACGACCGCTATTCGGTCGCGCTGTTCATCAATAACCTGTTCGATCAGGAATATGCGGCTGGCCTCGCCAATGCCCAGAACTACTATGGGGGCCGTTTGGCCGTGAACCGGTTGCCGGGACGGGATTTCAACCGCTACGGCGGCATCCGCATCACCGCCAGTTACTGAGGGGGACATGATGCTCGCACTCCGCGCCCTGGCCATTGCCGCCGTTCTCCTGCCTCTTCCGGTTGCGGCGGCGCCCCGCGAGGCCGTGTCGCTGACAGAGGGCTGGCGGTTCCAGCTGGGCGACCAGCCGGAAGCCGCCCGCGGCGCGAGGTTTAGCGACGCCGCGTGGACGCAGGTATCACTGCCGCACAACTGGAATCGCATGGGCGGCACAGCCGAGCGGCGCGCCGATTATCAGAATTTCCACGGACCGGGCTGGTATCGCAAAACCTTCACGACCCCGGCGAACCTGGGCGAGCGCCGCCTGTGGCTTCAGTTCGACGCAGCCAGTACCGTCACCGACGTGTGGCTGAACGGTGTTCATTTAGGGCGGCACGCCGGGGCATTCGCGCGGTTCCGCTTCGATGCAACAAAAGCACTGAAGTCGAAGGGCGAGAACCTGCTGGTGGTGCGCGTCGACAACAGCTCGCCGCGCGTGAAAGACTCCCCGACGGCGGAGGTGATCCCGATGAACGGCGACTGGCCAATGTACGGCGGGCTGTACCGGCCGGTCTCGCTCATCATCACCGAACCGGTGCGGATCGCCATGCGCGACTATGGCGGGCCCGGCGTTTACGGCCGCACGGAAAAGGCCAGCAAGGAATCCGCGCGCATTTCCGTGCTCACGCGGCTGGAGAACGACCGCAACCGCCTCGCCCAGGTGAAGGTGCTGGCGCAGGTGGTGGACGACAAGGGCCGCGTGGCCGCCTCGGGCACGATGAACGTGGTAATGCCGCCCCGTGGGGGGCGCGGAGGTAACGCAAAAACTCACCGTCCCCTCGCCCCGCCTGTGGGACGGGGTGGCGGACCCGTACCTCTATCGCCTGCGGGTTCAGGTGCGCGAGACGGGCGGCAAGGTGCTCGACGAGGTCGAGCAGCCGCTCGGCATTCGCACCTTCCGCATCGACCCGAACACCGGCTTTTACCTGAACGGCAAGCGCGTCGCGCTGCACGGCGTCTCGCGTCATCAGGACCGGCCGGTGAAAGGCTGGGCGATCGACACGGCCGACATCGCCGAGGACATGGCGCTGATCCGCGAGATCGGCGCGAACACGCTGCGCCTTGCCCACTATCAGCATGCCGAGGTGGCCTATGCCGAGGCCGACAAGGCAGGGCTCATCACCTGGGCGGAAATTCCACTGGTCGACCGCTCCGCCCCCTGGCACAGCGAGACGACGACGCCCGCCTTCGCGGACAATGCGGAGCAGCAGCTGCGCGAGTTGATCCGGCAGACCTATAACCACCCCTCGATCGCGGTGTGGTCCATCGCCAACGAGGTAAACCTTGAGGCCGCCAAGGGACGCGGCACCTCCAACGCCCGCCCGCTGCTCGAGCGCCTGCAACGGGTGGTCCACGCGGAAGACCCGTCGCGCCCGGCAACGCTGGCGGACTGCTGCGGCTCGGTGCCCTCCGAAGCGCGCCCCGGCCTCGACACCGTGGCGGGCATTACGGACGTGATCGGCTACAACCGCTACCACGGCTGGTATTCGGGGGACGTGCACAGGCTGGGGCCGGATCTCGACCGGCTCCACGCGCTCTACCCGAACCAGCCGATCTCGGTGAGCGAATATGGCGCGGGCGGCGCGCTGACCCAGCACAGCGACGATCCAACGGGTGGGCCCATCGCCGCCTTCGGCCGCCCCCCACCCGGAAGAATTCCAGAATTACATTCTGGAGGAAAGCTGGAAGCAGATTGCAGAAAGGCCGTACATCTGGGCCAGCTGGGTGTGGAACATGTTCGATTTCTCGAACGAATTGCGGATGGAAGGGGATTTGACCGACACCAACGACAAGGGCCTCGTCACCTTCGATCGCCGCACCCGCAAGGACGCTTTCTATTTCTTCAAGGCCAATTGGTCGAGCGAGCCTTTCGCCCACATCACCGGCCGCCGCTATGTCGACCGGCCCTACCCGGTAGTCGATGTGAAGGCCTACAGCAATGCGCCCCAGCTGGAGCTGACGCTGAACGGCCGCACTCTGGGCGAAACCGCTTGCCGACAGGGCATCTGCCTGTGGCGCGGCGTGATGCTCGACACCGGCGAGAACCGGCTGGATGTGCGCGGCACGCACGCGGGCAAGACGGTGGACGATGCCGTCACCTGGCGGTTCGACGGGCAGCCGGGGCAATATGCCATCCGCGCCGGAACGCTGGTCGGCAAGCGGGCGAACGACGGCCGCCTGTGGGGATCGGACGTGTTCTTTAACGGCGGCAAGGGAAATTTCCGCGACATGCCTTCCACCTCGCGCGGCGGCGAACCGGGGCCGGTGCGCGAGGTGGCGGGCACGGCGGACCAGACGCCTTACGAGAGCTGGCGCGAGGGCGCGTTCGGCTACGCTATCCCGGTGCCGAACGGCACATATCGCGTCACCCTTCATTTCTTCGAACCCGAGGCCACGCGCCGCGCGGGCGAGCGGGTGTTTAGCGTGGTAGCGGAAGACGGCAGGGCGGAGACCGGGCCCATCGACGTGGTGAAGGAAGCCCGCGCCCCGATGACGGCCCTCACCCGCCAGCTCAACGTTGCGGTTGCGGATGGACGGCTGGATTTGACGTTCATGCCCTTGGTGGGCGAACCGATTCTCTCCGGCCTTGAGGTGATGCCGCAAAAATAGGGCGCGCCGGAGCGGGAGGGAAAGTCAGCCTTGGAGCAGCATTTTCCGACATCATTCTCGACATTGCCGAACATGTTGATAACGTGAGCCTTCGTTGTTGAAGAGAGAGTTGAGAATGCTGCCCAAAGCTCTGCTGTATGCGTCCGTCGCCGTTGGTCTGTTGAGTGTCGGTGTTATCGAAGCCGGGGCAGCAGAGCCCGAACGCGCCGAATGGGAGCGCGCCGAGATTTTCCAGGTCGGCAAGGAGCCGGCACGCGCCACCTTTACGAGCTTCGACAATACGGCAGCCGCGCTTTCGGGCGATCCGGCCCGTGCGCGCTACCGGCTGTCGCTCGACGGCACGTGGCGCTTCCATTATTCCAAAACGCCGGAGGCCCGCCCCGCCGATTTCTGGCGGACGGATTATGATGTCTCCGGCTGGGGCACGATCAAGGTGCCCGCCACGATTCAAGCCGAAGGCTATGGGCGGCCTTATTTCAACAACAGCAACTACCCCTTCGAGCCCAACCCGCCGTTCATCGAACACGGGATCAACGAGGTGGGCTCCTACCGGCGCGATTTCGACCTGCCCGCCGACTGGCAGGGGCGGCGCGTGGTGCTGCACATCGGTGCGGCGGGGGCCGCCTATTACGTGTGGGTCAACGGCCAGAAGGTCGGCTATTCGGAAGACCAGAAACTGCCGTCCGAGTTCGACCTCACCAAGCATGTGAAACCGGGGCGCAACACCGTTGCCATCGAGGTCTACCGCTTCGCCGATGGCAGCTATCTTGAGGATCAGGATTTCTGGCGCGTCAACGGCATCGAGCGCAGCGTTTATGTTTACGCCCAGCCGGAAACGCACATCCGTGATTTCACCGTCCATGCCGGGCTCGACAAGGCCTATCGCGACGGCACGTTCGCGCTGGACGTAGACGTGGCGGGCAAGAAGCGGGCGGCGCGTGTGAAGGCGACGGTGCTGGACGGCGCACAGGCGGTGCTGACCCAGACGAAGACGGTTGCGGCCAATGCCATCGGCAAGACGGTGACGCTGAAGGGCACCATTCCCGCCGTGCGGCAGTGGTCGGCGGAGACGCCCAACCTCTATACGCTGCTGATCGAGCTCTACGACGACAAGGGCGCACTGCTGGAGGCGACGAGCCGCCGCATCGGCTTCCGCACCGTCGAGATGGTGAAAAACGGGGCTGCGAACGAGCTGCGCGTCAACGGCAAGCGCGTAATGATCCGCGGCGTCAACCGCCACGAGCACGACCCCTACGCCTTCCGCGTCATCACCGAAGACTCCATGCGGCGCGACATGGAGCTGATGAAACAGGCGAACATCAACGCCGTGCGCGCCTCGCATTATCCCAACGATCCGCGCTGGTATGAGCTTGCCGACGAATACGGCTTCTACATCATGGACGAGGCCAACATCGAATCCCACGAGTTCATGGGTGGCCTCGAAAGCCCCGATGACAGGATGATCGGCAAGCAGCCGGAATTCGCCCCGGCCATTCTCGACCGCGTGCAGCGCATGGTGGAGCGCGACAAGAACCACCCCTCCATCATCTTCTGGTCGCTCGGCAATGAAACCGGCGTCGGCCCCAGCTTCGAGGCGGCGGCCAAATGGATCCGGCAGCGCGACCCGAGCCGGGCGATCAATTTTCTCGGCTGGGGCACCACCGGCCTCAAGCACGCGCCCAACGATTATGTCGATATCTACGCGCCGATGTACGACGATATCGAGAACATGATCGACTACGCGACCGACCCGCGCTTCACCCAGCCGATGATCCAGACCGAATACGCCCACGCCATGGGCAACAGCGTCGGCAATCTGGACGATTACTGGAAGGTCATCCGCAAGTATCCCAAGCTGCAGGGCGGCTTCATCTGGGACTGGGTGGACCAGACGATGATCCGCAAGGATGCCAAGGGCCGCGATTACTGGGCTTCCGGTTTCGACTATGGCGAGTCCCCGCGCGAGGGGCCCTCTGTTGTGGCCGATGGCCTCATCCAATCCGACCGCACGCCGCACCCACACTATTATGAGGTCGCCAAGGTCTATGCGCCGGTGGCGTTCGAGGCAGAAAATGCGGCGGCCGGGAAACTCCGGGTCATCAACCGCAATTCCTTCATCGACCTCAGCGGCCTCAATTTCGAATGGGCGCTGCTGGAAGACGGCGCCGAGATCGCACGCGGTCCGCTCACCAACGTGGCGGCAGAGCCGGGCAAGAGCGCGGCCTTTGCCGTGCCGCTGCCCGAGGCCAAACGCGACCCGGCGAAGGACTATGTGCTGACCGTACGCGCCAAGGCCAGGGCGGGTGCCATTCCGCTGGTGCCGGAAGGGCATGTGGTCGCCTGGGAGCAGTTCGTGATCGCCGCGCCCGCGACGCGGGACGTGGCGGCGAAGCCCGGCCGTGTGGCGGTGGCCAACGCTGACGGGCAGATCCGCCTTGCCGCGGGCAATGCCGAGCTGGTGATCGACCGCGACACCGGCCTCATTGAACGCTATGCGCGCGGCGGGCAGACGCTGCTGGCGGGCGGCGCGCCCAACTTCTATCGTGCGCTTACCGACAACGACATCGGCGCGGGGCTGGAGCGGACGCACCTCGTCTGGCGCAAGCTCTCCGAGACGCGGCGGCTGGTGCGCGACCTGACCGTCGAACAGGGGCCGCAGGGCACGGGCATCGTCACCGTCACCTACAGCCTCGGCGCGGGCGCGGCGCGCTTCATCTCCCGCTACGAGATGGGCGGCGACGGCGCGGTCACCGTCACCGGCGATTTCGAGCCGCTGAAGCCCGACCTGCCGGACCCGCTGCGGATCGGCTTCGCCTTCGAGACGACACCCGCCTTCTCGGATGTCTCCTGGTACGGCCGGGGCCCGCACGAAACCTACTCAGACCGCAAGACGAGCGGCGCGCTCGGGGTGTGGTCGGGCAAGCTCGCCGAGCAGTATCATGATTACACCCGCCCGCAGGAAACCGGGGCCAAGGCGGACACGCGCTGGATCGCGCTCAAGGCCGCCGATGGCGCAGGCCTGCGCGTCACCGGCGCGAAGCCGCTGTCGGTCAACGCGCTGGCCTTCCCCTATGCGGACCTGGCGCCCCGGCCGCTGGGCGAGCGCCACAGTTCGGACATCCAGCCGCACGGCAACGGCACGTTGCTGGTCGATGCGCTCCAGGCGGGCGTTGGTGGCGATAACGGCTGGAACGTGGAAGGGCGGGCGCACATGCAATATCGCATCCCGCTGAAGCCGCTCAGCTTCAGCTTCCGCATCGAGCCGCTTGCGAAGTAACGGACGCCTCAGGCGCGCGGGCGTTTGCCGGGAAGATCCTGGCGGCGCTCGCGCGGGAGGCAAGCGTGGGCGCAGCCGGCCAGGCCGTGATCGCGGGAAGGTGCGCCATCGTCCAGCGGCAGCTCCTTCACGCCATTGACGGTGCAGAGGGTGGTGGTGGCCCCGGCGCTTGCGGGCGCGGGCCCCAGCGCCAGCATGAGCAGGGCAGCAAGGGCCACGAGCGTCGCGGGCCGGGCCTCCAGCGCATCAAGGAATGAGGCGGGCATCGCGCCGGGCAAGCAGCAAGGCAGTGGGACAACGGCGCGGCGGCAGGCGCGGCGCCGGGATGATGCCTTTGGGGACCTGTCGACCATGCCTGCAATCCTGCGCCAATGTTTTTGCGGCTGCCTTGCGCTCGATCAATTTTCCATCAGGCAGGGGCGCTAATCTTCGCACCGTCAGCGGACAGTCCAGCTGACAACGCGCCACGTCGCCTGTCGCTGGCGCGCACCTTGGCGCGGAGGCCTTTGAGGGGGAGGCTTCCGCGCCCCTTTTCAGTGCCCGGTGTGGGCGGGGCGGTCGTCATCACTGGCCAGGATGCGAAGGGCAGAGCCCTCTGGGTCGTCATATTGGCGGGAGCGCAGGGTCCACAAAAACAGGCCCAGCCAGAGCAGGCCCATGGCGAGCGCCAGAATGATGAGCAGCGGAAGGCCGGTCATGCGCCTGTTCCTTTCACGCGCCAGCTGAGGCGCAGGGCGTTGCCGATGACGAGGATGGACGAACCGGACATGGCAATGGCAGCGATGAGCGGCGTCACATAACCCAGCATGGCCAGCGGTACGGCAACGACGTTGTAGCCGATGGCAAGGCCGATGTTCTGCCGCACGAGGCGGCGGGCGTGCCGGGCGACAGCGATGGTCGTCGGCACGGCCATGAGCCCCTCGCCCAGAAACACGAAATCCGCCGCCGCCTGCCCCACATCACTGGCGCTGGAGGGCGCCATGGAGACGTAGCCCGCAGCCAGGGCCGGGCCGTCGTTGAGACCATCGCCCACCACCAACACCTTGTGGCTGCGCTGCTGGCGAGACTGGATTTCCGCGACTTTTTCGGCCGGGCTGCACCTGGCCCGCCAGTCGGCGATGCCGACCTCTCGCGCCACACGATCGACTACGCGGGCGTGATCGCCGGAGAGGATCGAGGTGCCGAGCCCCAGACGCCTAAGCCGCCTGATGGCCGCCGCCGCATCCGGGCGCAGCTGATCGCAAAAGCCGATACGCACCGGTGCAAGGCCGGGGCGGGAGAAGGCGATTTCCGGGCCGTCGCCGAGGCGGTCGGCGGTTTCCGCTCCCACCCAGTCCGGCCGCCCGAGACGGACGACGCCGCCCGGCACATCCGCCTCCAGCCCGGCCCCGGCGATTTCCCGCACGACTGCCAGCGGCGCCGGCGCAATGCCGAGCAGGCGCAGCTCGGCAGCAAGCGCACGGGAGAGCGGGTGCGTGCTGCGCTCGGCCAGGGCCAGCGCCAGCGCCCGATCTTCCGGCACCAGCGGAATTTCGCCCGCCACCGTCGGGCGGCCGAGGGTGAGGGTGCCGGTTTTATCGAGCACGGCGAGGTCTGCCTCCGCCATGCGCTCCAGCGCCGAACCGTCCTTCACCAGCACGCCCCGGCGCATGAGGAGGGTGGAGGTCAGCACCTGCACGGCAGGCACCGCCAGCCCCAGCGCACACGGGCAGGTGATGATGAGCACGGCAACGGCGGTCATGACCGCCTGATGCCAGTCCCCGCCCGCCAGCCACCAGCCGATGCCGGTGAGGGCGGCAAGCGAATGGACGACCGGCGCATAGGAGCGCGAGACGCGATCGGCGAGGCGCACGTAAGAAGCCCGGCCCTGCTCCGCCGCCTCCATGAGGCGGACGAGATCGGCCATGAAGGTGCTCTGCCCGGCGGCGGTGACGCGGATGGTGATCGCCGCATCCAGCGCCAGCGTGCCCGCCAAGACCGTGCCCCCCGCGCCCGCCACCTCCGGCACGCTTTCGCCGGTGACGAGGGCACGATCCATCATCGCCGTGCCGGTGAGAACGACGCCATCGACCGGCACCCGCTCGCCCGCCGCGACGAGAACGCTCATGCCCGGCGCAATTTCGGAAATGGGGCGAAATTCGGTGTTCCCATCTTCCTGCAGCACGGTTGCGCCGCGCGGCATCTGCTTCAAGAGCTGGGCGACGCCCGCGCGGGCGCGATCGCGCATGGCGCTGTCGAGCGCGCGGCCGATGAGGAGGAAAAACAAGAGCGATACCGCGCCGTCGAAATAGGCGTGGGGGCCATGGGTCAGCGTTTCGTAAAGGCTCATCGCCGCCGTGAGCAGCACGCCGATGGAAATGGGCACGTCCATATTGGCGCGGCCGTGGCGCAGCGCGCCCCAGGCGGATTTGAAAAACGGCCGCCCCGCATAGGCGATGGCCGGCAGGGCAATGAGTGCGGAAATGGCGTGGAACAGATCGCGCGTTGCCGCCTCCGCCCCCGACCAGACGGAGATGGAGAGCAGCATGATGTTCATGGCGGCAAAGCCCGCCACCGCCATGCAGCGGATAAGGCCTTGCGTGGCGCTTTTGCCCTCTGCCTCGGCGGTGTCCTCCGGCGCGAAGGGCCGCGCCTCGAACCCCAGCCCCGCGACGGTTTCAACAATTCTCTCGGGCGCAAGCACGCCGTCGTGCCATTCGACCGAGAGGCGGCGGGTGGAGAAATTCACCCGCGCGGTTTTCACGCCGGGAAGCCGGCGCACCGCCCCTTCGATGCGGCTGATGCAGTTGGCGCAGTGGATGCCGGGCACGTGGAGATCGATGCGGCGCAGGCCCTCCCGCTCGGTGGTCCAGAGGTCAAGCGCGCTGGCGGTGGAGGCGGTCATGATGCATTGCCTCCGCTGACGAACAGGCGCTCGCTCACGAGGACGATGCGGCCTTCCGCTTCAAGCCGGATATCCGCATCCCACTGGCCGCGCGGAATGAGGTCTTCCGCGACATAACGGCCGGGGGCGGCCTCGCGCAGGTCGAGCCAGCGGGTGAGGCTGGCGCGGAACGGGTGGATGAGATGGACGCGCACCCGCGCCCCTGCAAGCGGCTCGCCCGCCGCATTGCGGGCGGCAACCACCAGGCGGCCGCCCTTCACGCTTGCCGTGGCGGACCAGCCGAGCGCCGCCTGCGCTTTGCCCTGCGCGATCCACGTGTTGAAATCCTGATTGGCCACATAGCCGTTGGCGACGACCGCGCCGGAGAAGGTTCTGCTCGCCAGCGTCGCCATGGTGAAATTGACGGCCATGACGACCGCGAACATGGCGCAGAGAATGAGCGCGAGGCGGCGGCCGGTGAACGGGCGGGGGTGGGTGCTCGTGGTCATGGCATTATCTTTCGGGTCCATCGAAGCGGGTTTCCTGCATGGCAACCGCGCCGCCTTCCGCGCGGGCGATGAAGCGGATGTCGGCCGTGCCTTCGGGCAGGCTTGCAGGCGCGGCGCGCACGTAAATCTGGCGGGCCTCCGTCTGGTCCGGCCCGACGGTGATGCGGAGCGCGGGCGCGGCCATGCTTTCGGTGGCGTGGCTGTCCCACATCACAGCGCCCGGCAGACCTTCCAGCGTGAGGGTGAAGGTGCGCGGGCGGGCTTCCATGTTGAGGAGTTTCAGGGTGTAGCCGTTGCGGACCGAGCCGTCCGACAGCTGCACGTAGAGCGGATTGCGCTGGCGGCTGATGGAGAGGTCCAGCCGCTCGCGGGTGAGGAGCGATGCCAGCATGGCAAGGCCGATGAGCGCCCAGACGCCGGTGTAAACAAACGTGCGCGGGCGGACGACCGACTTCCATTTGGGCGGCAGCGCCTCGCCCGCTGCTTCCTGCCGGTCGCGCTTTTCGGTGGTGTAGTCGATAAGGCCACGCGGACGGCCGAGCTTGCCCATGATGTCGTTGCAGGCATCGATGCACAGGGCGCAGGTGATGCAGCCGATCTGCGGGCCGTTGCGAATATCGATGCCGGTAGGGCAGACGGCGACGCAGGCGTTGCAGTCAACGCAATCCCCGGTTTTTCCGCCGTCTTGCGCCGCCTTTTTCACGCCCCTGGTGCGAGGCTCGCCGCGCCACGCCTTGTAGGTGACGATGAGGGAATTTTCATCGAGCATGGCGGACTGGATGCGCGGCCACGGGCACATGTAGGTGCACACCTGCTCGCGCAAGAGGCCGCCGAACACGTAGGTGGTGGCGGTGAGCACGGCGACGGTAGCGTAGGCGACGCTGGGGGCGTCGCCCGTGAACAGATTTTTCACCAGCGTCGGCGCGTCGGCAAAATAGAGGATGAAAAACCCGCCCGTCGCCACGGCGATGATGAGCCACGAAAGATGCACGGCAAGGCGCTTGAAAATCTTCTCCGACCCCCACGGCGCGCGGTCCAGCTTCATCCGCGCGTTGCGATCTCCCTCGATCACACGCTCGACCGCCATGAACAGATCGGTCCAGACGGTTTGCGGGCAGGCATAGCCGCACCATGCCCGCCCGACCGTGGAGGTGATGAGAAACAGGCCGATGCCCGCCATGACCAGCAGCCCGGCGACGTAATAGAATTCCTGGGGCCAGATTTCGATAGGGCCCAGATAAAACCGGCGGTGGGCAAGATCGATGAGCAGGAACTGCTTGGGCGCGAAGGGTCCGCGATCCCACCGCAGCCAAGGCAGCAGGTAATAGACCGCGAGCGCCACCGTGAGGATGGTCCACTTAAGGCGGCGAAAGGTGCCGTGGACGGATTGCGGGTATACCTTCGCCCGCCCCTTGAAGAGGCGGGGCTCCGGCGCTGGGGCGGGGGACTGTGACATGGGACAGGCCTTACGCTTCACGAACACGGCCCACATTGATCCAGCGCAAGGGCGGGTGGACCCGGCCCGCCCTTGCGCGCAGCCCCGGCGCTATTCGCCGCCGCCGAGGCTGTGGACGTAAACCGCCAGCTGCTTGACCGTGACCGGCTCCAGACGTCCACCCCACGCGGGCATGACGCCGAAGCGCGCGTTGGTGACGGTTTCCATGATGCTGGCGGTATCGCCGCCGTAGAGCCAGATGGCATCCGTGAGGTTGGGCGCGCCCACCTCGCGCATCCCCTCGCCCGCCGCGCCGTGGCAGCTGACGCAGTTGTCGGCGAAGACAGCCGCGCCGCGGCGGCTGGAGTCGCTGGGCTTTTCCTGGCGGGAGAGGACGCGCACGAAGGCAGTAACGTCGCGGATCTGGCTGGCGTCCAAGAGCCCGTCGCGCCCGAAGGCGGGCATTTGCGACATGTGCGTGTCCCCATCCGCCTCGAACCGGATGCCGTGGCGGATGGTCTGGTGAATGGCGGTAAGATCCCCGCCCCACAGCCAGTCGTCGTCGTTGAGGTTGGGATAGCCCTTGCCGCCCGCAGCGCCCGAGCCGTGGCACTGGGCGCAGTAAACCTTGAAGGCCGAGCGCCCGCCCTCGACCGCAAAGCTCATCAGCTTTTCGTTTTGCGGGATCTGCTCGATGGGCGTGGCCTCGATGGCGGCGAGAATATCCGCCCGCCCGGCGTCCACCGCCCTCAGCTCCGCCGCCAGTTCGCTGCGGCTCGACCAGCCGAAGGAGCCGCGGCTGGCGCCGTCCCACAGGGGGATGGCGGGGTAGACGATGCAGTAGCCCACGGCCCAAATCATGGTGCCGAACAGCAGGTAGAGCCACCAGCGCGGCAGGGGCTTGTCGTACTCGCGGATGCCGTCCCACTCGTGCCCGGTGGTGGGCAGGCCGTCTTCGGTGTGCTTGTGCTCTGTCATGGAACTCTAGTCCTCATCGCGCAGGGGCAGGTGGCGCAGGGCCTCGTGGGTGCGCTTCGCGCCGGGGCGGAACGTCCAGCCAATGGCGGCGAGGAAGAACACCAGCAAACCCACCAGCCCCCAGCTGTCGGCGAAATGGCGGAAGGCTTCGTAGCTCATCGTGCACCCCGCTCGTTTTCCTCGGCCTGCACGTAGGTGGAGAAATCGACCAGCGTGCCGAGCATCTGGAGATAGGCGACGACCGCATCCATTTCCGTGAGCCTGGCGGGATCACCATCGAAGGCGCGCACCTGCGCCTTGGGATAGCGCTGCTGAAGGCTCTCCACGTCCGCATCGGGGTCGGCCTGCGCGTAAATATCCGCCAGCGCTTTTTCGATGTCCTCCTCCGTATAGGGCACGCCCGCCGCCTTGTTGGCCTTGAGGCTGGCGGCGATGTTCTTGGTGTTCAGCTCTTTTTCCGCAAGAAAGGCGTAGCCCGGCATGATGGATTCAGGGACCACCGAGCGCGGGTCCTTCAGGTGCTGGACGTGCCATTCATCCGAATAGCGGCCGCCGACGCGCGCCAAATCCGGCCCGGTGCGCTTGGAGCCCCACTGGAAGGGCCGGTCGTACATGCTCTCGGCGGCCAGGCTGTAGTGGCCGTAGCGCTCGATCTCGTCGCGGAAGGGGCGGATCATCTGCGAGTGGCAGGCATAGCAGCCCTCGCGGATGTAAATATCGCGCCCAGCCAGCTCCAAGGGCGTGTAGGGGCGCACCCCTTCCACCTTCTCGATGGTGTTCTGCACGTAGAACAGCGGCGCGATCTCGACGATGCCGCCGACGGTGACGACGAGCAGCGACAGGACGAACAGGAGCGTCGCGTTGCGCTCGATGACGCTGTGATTGAATTTTTTAAAACGCATGGGGTGTCTCCAATCACTCGGCCGCGACAGGCTGGGAGAGCGGGCGCGCCGCCTTGGGGCCGAGCGGCACGTCGCGCGCGGGGTCGTATTCCGGCATCCGGGCGAAAGGCTCTTCCGCGCGCAGATCACCCCGGATGGTGCGCCACACGTTGACGACCATCAGCACGCCGCCCGCAAGGTAAAGGACGCCGCCCAAAGCGCGGATGACGTAGAACACCCAGGTGGCATCGACGATTTCCGCAAAGCCGTAGACCAGGAAGCCGTCCGCATTGTACTCGCGCCACATCAGGCCCTGCATGATGCCCGCCACCCACAGGGAGGCGACGTAAAGAACGATGCCGAGCGTCGCGCTCCAGAAGTGCCAGTTGACCATGCGGATGGAATAAAGCCGCTCGCGGTTCCACAGGCGCGGCACCAGGAAATAGATGGCCGCGAAGATAATCATGCCGTTCCAGCCCAAAGCGCCGCCGTGGACGTGTCCGACGGTCCACTCGGTATAGTGGCTGAGGGAATTGACGGTCTTGATGGACATCATCGGCCCCTCGAAGGTGGCCATGCCGTAGAAGGCCAGCGCGAGGACCATCATGCGGATGATGGGGTCCGTGCGGATCTTGTCCCACGCGCCTTCCAGCGTCATCAGCAGGTTGATCATGCCGCCCCAGCTCGGCACCCACAGCATGATGGAGAAGACCATGCCGAGCGTCTGCGCCCAGTCGGGCAGCGCGGTGTAGTGCAGGTGGTGGGGCCCCGCCCAGATGTACATGAAGGCGAGCGCCCAGAAGTGGATGATGGAGAGGCGATAGGAATAGACCGGCCGCTCCGCCTGCTTGGGCACGAAATAATAGGCCATGCCGAGGAAGCTGACGGTGAGGAAGAAGCCGACCGCATTGTGGCCGTACCACCACTGGGTGAGCGCATCCTGCACGCCCGCGAACAGCGAATAGCTCTTGCCCGACCAGCCCGCCGGAATGGCCAGGTTGTTGACGATGTGCAGCATCGCGATGGTGACGATGAAGGAGAGGTAGAACCAGTTGGCCACATAGATGTGCGGCTCACTGCGGCGCAGGATGGTGCCGAGGTAGACCGCGAGGTACGCCACCCACACGATGGCGAGCCAGAGGTCGGCGTACCATTCGGGCTCGGCATATTCGCGCGACTGGGTGATGCCGAGCACGTAGCCCGATGCCGCCAGCACGAGGAACAGCTGGTAGCCCCAGAACACGAACCAGGCGAGGTTGCCGAAGGCAAGCCGCGCGCGGCAGGTGCGCTGCACCACATAGAACGAGGTGGCGATGAGCGCGTTGCCGCAGAAGGCGAAGATGACCGCCGAGGTGTGCACCGGGCGCAGGCGCCCGAAGGTGAAGTATTCCCCGAAGTTCAGCGCCGGGAAGGCCATCTGGAGCGCGACGAACAGGCCCGCCGCAAAACCCACCACCGCCCAGAACACGGTGGCGATGACCCCGGCCCGCACCACGTCGTCCTGATAGCGGGAGAGGTCCGGTGCCTCGCGGATGGCCGAGCCATCGGGCGCGAATTTCATCGACCGGATGGTGAGGCCGATGGCGAAGAAACACGCCGCCATGACGATGAAGCCGTGAACCGCATAGGCCGGTTCCACCGCCTTCGCCGTGGCAATGAGCGCGATGAGCGCCACCACCAGATAGAGTGGAATTTTTATCGCAGAACTCATGGGTGAAAATCCTTGCCCGACTACCCCGCACGTATCGTCCCGCTATGGGAGGCGGGGCGGAGCCGGGCATTGATCCAGATCAAACGGGGCTGGGCCGCGTCCCCCTGTCGCGGGCCGTTCGGTGGGCCGATTGTTTTTTACCTATTGACGGCAGGCATGAAGTTGGGTTATTGCCAATATCGATTGTGTTTTGACGATGGAGAGGACGGCGTGACGGGAGCGGGGCCAGATACGGGGGCGATCAAGGCGAAGGCGGCGGCGCTTTGCGCGCTGGCCGGGCTATGCCTTGTCCTCCGGGTTTTCCTCCTGCGGCTTTTCCGGCCGGGTGTGGCGTTGCACGCCCGCGATGTCGCGTTCGTCGCTCAGCAGCAGGGCAACAGGGCGCAGCGCCGGAACCTGGGCGAACACGATGATGAGCAGCACGGTCATGGGGACGGCGACGAGCGCGCCGGCCATGCCCCAGATCCACGTCCACAGCAGGAGGGCGATGAGAATAATCAGCGGCGAGATGGCCAGCTGGCGGCCGAGCACCTTGGGGTCGACGTAGTTGCCGATGATCTGCTCGATGACGAGGAGGCCGCCGGCGACGAGCAGGGCCGTGGTGGTATCCTGGGTGAAGGCGACATAAAGGACCGGCAGGATGCCGGCGATGATCGAGCCGACCGTGGGCACGAAGTTGAGGAGGAAGGCGAGCAGGCCCCACACCAGCAGCAGCCGGATGCCGAAGAGGGCAAGGTAGCCGGCGTAAAGCGCGCCGGTCGCGAGCCCCAGCAGGGTGCGGGTGAGGAAATAGTGGCGGAAACGCTGGCCGATGGCGGTGACGGCTGCGCCCCAGCGATCGTGCCCGCCGCTGATGCTGAGGAGCTTGCCGCGCCACGTGCCGGCCTCGGCCAGCATCAGCAGCACGAGGAAGAGCACCAGCACCAGGCCGGTGACAAGGGAGGTGAGCGCGGAGAGCAGGCCCGTGGCGTAGGAGGCCAGCGCCTCCATGCCCCGGCTCAGGCTGCCGGCGACCTGCTCCTGCCCGCCCAGCAGCTGGGTAAGGCCGGATTTTCCCGCCAGCGCCATGACCTGCTGGCGCAGCGGGCCGGAGGCCTGCGGAATCTCCCCCAGCACCTGCCGGGCGGCCAGCGCCAGCCCGCCCACCAGAAGGGCGAGGATGAGGAGAACCAGCGCCAGAGCCGCCAGGTTGCCAAGCCAGCGCAGGCGGCCGGGCACGCGGGCCTGCACCCAGCCGCTGACCGGCCAGACGCTGATCGCCACCACGACCGCCACGGCCACGGGCAGCGTGACGGAAACCGTGGCGCGCAGGGTCCAGGCCAGCGCGAGGGTGAGCAGCAGCCCCAGCATCCACACCCACGCGCGGGAGCCAGCCTGAGGCGGCCTGTTCTGCGGCGGCCTGTTCTGCAGCGGGCTGGCGGCGCCTGCCGGTGGGTGTCCTGCCATGGCGTGTTCTCCCCCAGTCCTTGCGCGGATAGGCCAGGGACAGAACGGGCGGCCTCGCGCCCCTGTTCCGGGTGCGGGCGGATGGACGGCGGACGACGCGCCGCTCAGGCGTCGCTGAAATCCGGCTGGCGCTTCTCCAGGCGGGCGCGGATGGCCTCGATGAAATCCTCCTGCGCCGCGCACAGGCCCAGCATCTCCGCCTCCAGCGCCAGCTGCTCCTCCGCCGTGCGGTGGAGGGACTGGCGCAACAGCGCCTTCATGCCCCGCAGCGCCACCGGCGGCGTTGCCGCCAGCTGGGCCGCGATCACCGCCGTGCGCTTCTCCAGCGTCGCATCGGGCACCACCCAGGTGACGAGGCCGTAGCGCTCCGCCTGGGCAGCATCGAGCCGCTCGCCGAGCAAGCAGAGCCGCAGCGCCCGCGCCAGCCCCAGCTTGCGCGGCAGATGCCAGGACTCGCCGTGGTCCGCCGTGTGGGCCTGCTTGATCTGGGGCGCGGAAAAGCGCGACGTCTCGGCGGCGATGACAAGATCGGCCGCCGCAACGAACTGAAGCGCCGCCCCGGTGACATGCCCGCGGGTGCTGACCAGCACCGGCTGGGGCACCTGATGCAGCGCCAGGAACAGGGGCGCGGCGACCTGCCCGGCAACCTCGCGCACCATGGCCGCGCGGGCAGGCGCGGGCGCGCGGAGGAGCGCCGCCGCATCCCGCAGATCCGCGCCTTCGCAGAAGTGGCGGCCATTGCCGCGCAGCACCACGACGCGGGTCTCCTCGTCTTCCCGCAGAGCCCGGAACAGGGCGGTGAGACCCTGGGCCATGGCGGGGGTGACGACATTGCCGGCCTCGGGCCGGTTGAGGGTGATCCTGAGGATGCCGTTCTCCCGCTCGACCGCCAGCCCGTCCATGCTTCAACGCTCCATCGCCACCAGATCCGGCCAGCACGCAGCCACCCCGCCGGGAGACGCAAGGGCATCCCCGTGAACTTTGGAACTGGAATAACGTGAAACAAGGCAAGCAGATGCACGCCCGGCATGAGAGATGGCGGTGAAGACCGAGTGTTTTCGCCAGCCTGGTTTTTGCAAAGGCGCAGAAGCGCGAGACTCAAGGGAGCCCCGCCCCCCTTTAAGCCCCCTTCGATTCCACGAGCGCACCCGGTCAAACCCGCGCCCGAATTTTTTTCACACGACCTGCGCGAGAATTGCGCCGGATCAATTCCTTGCGCGGGCGAGCCCGCCACAAAGCGCCCACCAACCCTGGCGGGAGCAAGACCATGAACATGAAACTGATGACGTGCGCGGCCCTGATCGGCGCCCTGGCGGCCACGCCCACCCACGCCGAGGCGGGGGACTGGCTGCTGCGGCTTCGCGGCATCTGGGTGGCGCCGAACGACAGCTCCTCGGGCATCCGCCCCGCCTTCCCCGGCGACCGGGTGGGCGTGACGAGCGCGGTGATGCCGGAATTCGACGTGACCTATTTCGTGGCGAAACACGTGGGGCTGGAGCTCATCCTCGCCACCACCAAGCACGACGTGAACGGCAAGCGCGGCCTCAGCGGCCTTGGGGAAGTGGCGGACGCCTGGGCGCTGCCGCCGACGCTGACCGCGCAGTACCACTTCGCGCCCGATGCCAAAGTGCGCCCCTATGTGGGCATCGGCCTCAACTACACCCTGTTCTACGGCGAGGACGCCGGCAACGCGCTGAACGCCGCCATCGGCCGCACGAAGGTGACGCTGGATGACAGCTTCGGCCTTGCCCTGCAGGCGGGCGTGGACGTGGACGTGACGGAGACGATCTTCCTCAACCTCGATGTGAAATACATCGACATGGACACCACGGCGAGGCTCCAAACCGGGGCTCTGGTGAACACGGTGGATGTCAGCCTCGATCCGATCATCGTGGGCGTCGGCATCGGAATGCGCTTCTAACGCCCGCATTTCCGGCGATCGGCTCGCAGATCCACCGCGCCGCCTTGAGCCTCCGGGGCCTTGCTCCGGGGGCTCAGGCCATGCCGGGCGGTTGACAGATTATTGCGCGTCGACCTAGGGATGGTTCGATTTGGAAAATTCATAACGAGGTCGAGATGCCCAATAATTCCAAACTTCGCCCCGAGACGCTGGCCGTGCACGCGGGCTGGCGGGCCGACCCGGCAACGGGCGCGGTGGCCGTGCCGATCTACCAGACCACCTCCTACCAGTTTCGCGATACGGAGCACGCCGCCAACCTGTTCGCCCTTAAAGAGCTGGGCAACATCTACACCCGCCTCGGCAACCCGACGGTGGATGTGCTGGAGCAGCGGGTGGCAGCGCTGGAAGGCGGCGTTGCCGCCGTCGCCACGGCCTCGGGCCAGGCGGCCTCCACCTACTCCGTGCTGAACCTGGCAAAAGCCGGAGACAACATCGTCAGCTCGACCAACCTTTACGGCGGCACCTGGAACCTGTGGGCGAACACGCTGAAGGATTTGGGAATAGAAGTGCGGCTTGTGGACCCCGCCGACCCGGAGAACTTCCGCCGCGCAACGGACGAGCGCACCCGCGCCTACTACGCCGAGAGCCTGCCCAACCCCAAGCTGAACGTGTTCCCCATTGCGGAGGTGGCCGCCATCGGCCGGGAGTTCGGCGTGCCGCTGATCGTCGACAACACCGCCGCGCCCATCCTCCTCCGCCCGCTGGAACACGGCGCGGCGATCGTTGTTTATTCCGCCACCAAATACCTCGGCGGGCACGGCACCTCCATCGGCGGGCTGATCGTTGACGGCGGCACTTTCGACTGGGCGGCCCACAAGGAGCGCCAGCCCATGCTGAACACGCCGGACCCCAGCTACCACGGCGCGATCTGGACCGAAGCCACCAAGGACATGGGGCCGGTCGCCTACATCATCCGCGTTCGCACCAACCTCCTGCGCGACATCGGGGCCGCCCTCTCCCCCTTCAACGCCTTCCAGCTGATCCAGGGCATCGAGACCCTGCCGCTCCGCATGCAGCGCCACTGCGAGAACGCCGCCGCAGTCGCCGGCTGGCTCGCCAAGCACCCCAAGGTCACCAAGGTCATCCACCCCTCGCAGCAGACGGGGCGCGAGCGCGCGCTGGCCGACAAATACCTGCAGGGCGGATACGGCAGCCTTGTCGGCTTTGAACTGGAGGGCGGGCTGGAAGCGGGCCGCCGCTTCATCGATGCGCTCAAGCTGTTCTATCACGTCGCCAACATCGGCGACGCGCGGAGTCTGGCCATCCACCCGGCCTCGACCACCCACTCCCAGCTGAGCGCCGAGGAACAACTCGCAACCGGCGTGACGCCCGGCTACGTGCGCCTCTCCATCGGCATCGAGCACATCGACGACATCCTCGCCGATCTGGACGCGGCGCTTGCGGCAGCGTGAGGGGGCGAACTAGGGTTTCATGCAGGGGTCCTGGACCCCTGCCCCCCTTCGTTTTCAGGGCTGCGTGCGGGAGATCGGGCGCGGCCCTTTTCTGATCGCCGGATTTATCGGGGTGCGCCTGGGGCAAGCTATGGGCGCGCAAGGAAGGGCGCGGCCCGAATAACGAATGGGGGCGCGGGGGACCGAGGCCCCCCGCAAAAACCCCTCCTGCTCAAAAATCACATGCAGAACGCGACGAGGGAATTCCACGCCACGAGCAGGCCGTTCTTCAGCCACAGCGCGCAGCCGAGAAGCACGAGCGCGAGCCCGGCGAGGAGGAAGGCGAGGTGGACGCGGCCGTTCATGCCGCCATCACTCCGCGGGCCTGAGACGCGCGACGGGCGTTTCGCGGATGGGCAGGTGGATGAGGGCGGCGAGGATGCCGAAGAGAATGGCGGTGATCCAGGCGGCATCGTAGGAGCCGAGGAGGTCGTAGGCGTAGCCCGCCGCCCACGCGCCGAAGAAGCTGCCCACCTGGTGGCTGAGGAAGACGATGCCGAAGAGCGTCGAGAGGTAGCGCATGCCGAACATGGCCCCGACGAGGCCGCTGGTGAGCGGCACGGTGCCGAGCCAGAGGAAGCCCATGGCGGCGGCAAAGGCGAGCGCCGAGGCCTGCGAGACCGGCACGAGCAGGAAGGCGAGGATGACGAGCGAGCGGACGAAGTAGATGCCCGCCAGCAGGTGGTTCTTCGGCCAGCGCCCGCCCCACACGCCAAAGAGGTAGGACCCGAAGATGTTGAACAGGCCGACAAGCGCCAGCGCCATGGCCCCGGTGCTGGCCGGCAGGCCGGAGTCGCGCAGATAGGCGGGCAGGTGCGTGCCGATGAAGGCAAGGTGCAGGCCGCAGACGAAGAAGCCGGCAACGAGCAGCAAATAGTCCCGGTGGGAGCCTGCCTCGCGCAGCGCCTCGCCCATGGACTGGGCGCGGGCGGGGCCGTGGCCTTCCTGCGGCTTGCCGGCGACGCCCAGCGCCAGCGCGATGGCCACCGCCATCACCGCCGCCAGCGCCATGAAGGCCATGCGCCAGCCCAGCTCCCCGATGAGCGCCTGGGCGCCCGGCACGACGAGGAACTGGCCGAGCGAGCCGCCCGCCGTGGTGATGCCGAAGGCAAGGGCGCGCTGGCGCTCGGGCACCACGCGGCCGACCGCGCCCAGAAGCACGACGAAGGTGGTGGAGGAGAGCGCCACGCCGACCATGAGACCGAGGGAGAGGTGCAGGCCCCACGCGCTGCCGATGTGGGCGGCGAGCAGCAGCCCCGCGCTGTAGAGAACCGCGCCCGCGGCAACGAGGCGGCCCGCGCCATGCCGGTCCGCCAGCGCGCCGATGAAGGGCTGGGCCAGCCCCCAGAGCAGGTTCTGAATGGCGATGGCCATGCCGAAGGCTTCGCGCCCGCTGCCCAGATCGAGGCTGACCGGCTGGAGGAACAGGCCGAAGCTCTGGCGCACGCCCATGCTGAGGGTGACGATGATGGCCGCACAGGCCACGGTAATCCATGCCATGCGGGCAGATGTGCCGGGGATTGCCTGCTGCTGCATCCTGTTCTCTCCGAGGCGTCGGGGCAGATAGGTAGGGCCTCTATCATACGATCGCGCGCCCTTGAGGGAAACGGGCGACCGGGCGCAAAACCGGCAACCAACTGTTTCTGCGCCGGAAACCGAACCGGCCGGCCGGGATTCATTTCGGGCCGGGAGTCGATTTACTATTGCGACACATTCTCATTATTGATAGTCGGGCCGCAGTTGATACACCGAGGTACCGATGCAGCGACCCCTGACCCTTGCCCTTCTGCTTTCCACCGCCCTGGCGCCGGCCGCCCTGGCCGAAGCCGCCGATGCGGGCCCCCGGACAGAAGACATCATCGTCACCGGCAACACCACGGCCGCCACCAAGACCGAGACGCCGCTCATCGAGATTCCCCAATCGGTCACGCTGATCGACGCGCGCCGGCTGGAGGACCGCCGGCCGCAGACGCTGAACCAGGCGCTGGCCTATACGCCGGGCGTGAACGTGGGCAACTACGGGTTCGACACGCGCTACGACGCCTTTTTCATCCGCGGCTTCCAGGCCACCTACACGGGCGTGTTCCGCGATGGCCTGCGCCAGCTGAACAGCCCCTCCGGCCTGTTCCGCAACGAGCCCTATGGGCTTGAGAGCCTGACGGTGGTGCGCGGCCCGGCCTCCGTGCTCTATGGGGCCAGCGGCGCGGGCGGCCTTGTGGACGTTCGCAGCAAGCGGCCGACGGATGCGCCCTTCTATGAGGTGGAAGGGATCATCGGCAACCACGACCGGTATCAGGTGAACGCCGACCTCTCCGGCCCGCTGACCGCGAACGGCAGCCTCAGCTACCGCCTGACGGGCGTTGCCCGCGACAGCGGCACGCAGCTGGAAGGCTACCCGGACAACCGCTATTTCATCGCCCCCGCGCTGCGCTTCGCGCCGAGCGAGGACACGTCCATCACCCTCCTTGGCGAATATATGAAGTCCAAGACCGGGGCGAGCGCGGTCTATTACAACGATGCCAACGGCATCACCGATCTCTGGTCGAGCGACCCGCGCTTCAACGACTTCGACCACGAGCAGTGGCGCGTGGGCTATGAGGCGGAGCACCGGTTCAGCGATGCCGTGAAGGTGCGGCAGAACCTGCGCTACACCGACATCCACGCCCACCTGGACTATGGCTTCGTGATCGACCCCGCCTCGACGCCGGTGACGCGCGGCTCAGGCGTTGCCATCGACGACAACCACTCCTTCAACATCGACAACCAGGCGCAGGTGGATTTCACCACCGGCATCTTCACCCACCGGGTGCTGGTCGGCTTCGATTACAACAACGTGAAGTACCACACGGCCGAGGGCTACGGCAGCATTCCCGCCACCGGCGCGGTGCCCGAACCGGCGACCAGCCCGACCGCCCGCCAGAGCTTCGACCAGACCGGGCTCTACGCGCAGGATCAGATCAAAGCCGGGCCGCTTGGCATCGTCGCCGGCATCCGCCACGACTGGCTCGATGCCCGCACGCAAAAGCCGGGCGCCGACGAGATAAAGCAGGACGACAAGGCGCTGACGGGCCGCGTCGGCGTGACCTGGGATTTCGGCAACGGGCTGGTGCCCTACGCCAACTGGTCGTCCTCGTTCGAGCCGAACATCGGCCTCCTCGTTGACGACACGCCCGCCCAGCCCACCAAGGCCAAGCAGGTGGAAGCAGGCCTGAAATACCAGTTCCCCGGCAACCGGGCGCTGCTGAGCGCCGCCGTGTTCCAGATCAAGCAGAAGAACGGCGTGGTGTTCGATGCCTCCAGCGGCATCAACGAGCAGGTACAATTCGACCTGCGCTCGCGCGGGCTTGAGCTGGAAGCCTCGGTGCGGCTGGCCGAAGGGCTCGATCTGACCGCCGCCTACGCCTACACCGACATGGAAATCCGCCGCGGCGCGGCCGGCACGGCGGGCAAGACGCTCTCGGCGACGCCCAAGCACAGCGCCTCGGTGTGGGCCGACTACGCCTTCGCCGGCACCGGGCTCGGCCTTGGGGGCGGCGTGCGCTACTTCGGCAAGAGCTACGGCAACGACCTCAACACCATCCGCAACGACGACCGGGCGTTCGTGGATGCCGTCGTCCACTACAGCGTGCCGTCCATCGCCGGCCTGCGCCTGCAGCTGAACGCCTACAACCTGTTCGACAGCGAGCCGGTGACCTGCGCGGCGGGCTACTGCTACCGGAGCGAGGGCCGCACGGTGCTCGGCAGCGTTCGTTACCGGTTCTAGGCGCGGCGCCAGCGACAGGGAGGCAGAGGCATGACCCACAGGACAATCCGCATCTGGGCCTGGGTTCACAAGTGGACCAGCCTTATCTGCACCCTCTTCCTCCTGATGCTGTGCATCACGGGCCTGCCGCTCATCTTCCACCACGAAATCGAGGACGCGTTCGACAACGGCCCGCCCTTCGCAACAGCCGCGCAGGACGCCCCGCCCGCCAGCCTCGACGCCATGGTGGCCAAGGCGCGCGCCATCGCGCCCGATCATGTGGTGAGCGGCGTCTACCTCAACCCCGACCGGCCGGAGGTGATGGTGTTCATGCCGCCCAGCTGGCAGGCGGTGGTGGAGCGGCCGTTCGACACGCTGTTCGCCACCTTTGACGCGGTGAGCGGCATCGAGCGCGGCCGCACCGGCAGCGAGCCCAACCAGGCGGCCGGCTTCCTCGACCTGATGCTGCGGCTGCACGTGGACATGTTCATGCTGCTGCCGGGCCAGCTGTTCCTCGGCCTCATGGGCCTCCTGTTTCTAGCGGCCATCGTCTCGGGCGTGGTGCTCTATGGCCCCTTCACCCGGCGGCTGGAGTTCGGCGCGGTGCGGAAAACCCGCTCCCCCCGCACCAAGTGGCTCGACCTGCATAATTTGCTCGGCATCGTCACCCTCGCCTGGGCGAGCGTCGTCGGCTTCACCGGCGCGCTCAACGAGCTGTCGCTTCCGCTCTACCAGAACTACATCGCCAAGGATGTCGGCGCCGTCATCGCGCCGTGGCAGGGCGAGGAGCCGCCGGCGCCCGGCCGGCTGGCCTCGGTCGACACGGTGGTCGCCAACGTCTCCAAGGCCCTGCCGGACATGCAGGTGACCTTCGTCAGCTTCCCCGGCAACCCGTTCGGCTCCCCCCACCATTATTTCGTGTGGACCGACGGCCGCTCGGCGCTGGAATCCCGCCTGCAAACCACCGTGCTGGTGGAGGCAACGACCGGCGAGGTCAGCTCCATCCTCCCCATGCCCTGGTATATCCGGGCGATCGAGGTGAGCCGCCCGCTCCACTTCGGCGACTACGGCGGGCTGCCGCTCAAAATCATCTGGGCGCTGTTCGATATCGCCACCATCGTGGTGCTCGGCAGCGGGCTTTACCTGTGGCTGAAGCGGAGCCGTTCCGCCACCGCCGCCCGCCCGCAGGCAGCCGCCGCCGCACCGGCGCTGGAGACCCTGGCATGAAGACGAAACCCGACCCCCGCCGTCAATGGACCTGGCCCATTGCGCTGGCCGCGCTCACCATCGTCGGCCTCGTCGCCGCGCTGCTCGGCGAAGGCGGCCTTTGGTGGCCCGCCTCGTGGATTGCCCTGTCGCTGCCGCTTATCGTTGCCCTGCGCCACGCCCTGCGGCCGGCCCGCTCGCCAGATGCCAGGCAGGCACGGGCACAGCGCGATCACGCTGCGTAGGCGACCCCAAGCCGTTCGGCAACGAGAAGCAGCCGCTTGTCCCGCGTCCAGAGCCGTGACCCCGGCGAGAGAAGGACGGAGGCGATCAGAGGGGCGTCGGCATAGCCGATGCCGCGCCCAAACAGCTGGCTGGCGTTGATGGGGGAGAGAACCTCGTCATCCCTGGCGCTGATGGTATATGGCCGATCGTAGCCGGTCACTCGAACCGGTAGGGCACAACGTTGCGGTTGTGCAGGTCGATGAGGGTGCGGCGGTCAGCGGGCGGGAAGGCGCGCTGGGCGCAGTTGGTTCTGGGGCAGATGCGGCACGAGGCCCCGATGGGCGTTACCGCCGTGCTGCCCTCCAGCTTGTCGGCATAGACGAACTGGGAGGCGTAGGCGGCCTCGCAGCCCAGCGCCACGGCATAGCGGCGCGCGGGCTTCAAAAAGCTGCCGGACCGCTTGATGATGCCGCGCGCCATGCAGACGTAGCGCACGCCATCGGGCATTTCGATGAGCTGCACCTTGATCTCCCCCGGCAGGGCGACGGCCTCGTGCGCCACCCACAGCGGGCAGGTGCCGCCATAGCGGGCGAACTGGAGGCGGGTGGCCGAGTGGCGCTTGGTGATGTTGCCCGCCATGTCCACCCGCACGAAGAAGAAGGGCACGCCGCGCGCGCCCGGCCGTTGCAGGTTGGAGAGGCGGTGGCACACCTGCTCGAAGCTGGTGCCGAACTGCTGCTGCAGCTGCTCCACATCGTGCCGCAGCAACCGCGCCGCCTCGATGAAGCGGCCATAGGGCATGAGGAGCGCGCCCGCCGCATAGTTGGCAAGGCCGACGCGCAGGATCTGGCGGGCATCTTCCGTCCTGAGCGGCGCTTCGGCGGCGATGGCCTCGATGATCGGGGCGAACTCAACGAGGGCCAGCTGGTGAGCGATGAGAAACGCGCGGCTGTCCGGGCTGAGGTTGGCATCGATAACCACCTCCCGCCGCGCGGGATCGAACCGGCGCATGGTGGGATCATCCGGCGCGGCGGCCTGCAGGCGCACGGCAATGCCGTGCCGCTCCCGCAAGAGCCGCTCCAGCTGGGGGCCGAGCACGCCGCCGGGGTTGTCCAGCGTCTGGGCGAGGCTTTCGGCCGCCTCGTCCAGCTCGCCCACATAGTTGTCGCGGTAGTGGAAATAGTCCCGCACCTCTTCCCACGGCAGCAGGTGACCATCCGGCCGGTTGGCGGTGATCGCCTCATCCATGGTTTGCAGCCGTTCGTTCAGCTGGCGGTAGGCCTGATGCAAAACAGCGAAACTGCGCGCCAAGTTCGGGGCCTGGCTGACGGTGCGCTTGATCTCCTGCACGCCCGGCATGTGGCCGGCGAACAGAGGGTCGGCCAGCGCCTCGCGCAGGTCTGCCGCAAGGCGCGAGGCCTCGTCCTGCGCGAACTCGGAGAGATCAACCGCGAACTCCCGCCCCAGCGCCAGCAAAACCGCCACGGTGATGGGGCGCACATCCGTTTCCATCTGGCTGAGGTAGCTGACGGAAACGCCAAGCCGGGCGGCGAACGCCCCCTGGGAGAGATCGTGCCGCTCCCGCACCGCGCGCAGGCGGCTGCCCGCAAAGATCTTGTCTGCCCGGCCCATGGCGCCAGCCTTCGCAAAGTGAGAATTTGCGAAACAGCATAGCCTCGGTTTCGCAACTTGGCCAGTTTTTGCGTGCCAGAGGCCCCGGCCGGGCGCTATCGAACCGAAGACCTTCGCGCGCCGTTGTTCGCAAAGCGGGGATGTTGCCCCACATTCCATCGCAGGCGAACACGCCGCCCAACGCTCACGATGCCGGATTTCACAATCATGCCAGAGATCATTGCCGAACTGGAACGCCGCAGAGCCGCCGCCCGCCTCGGGGGCGGCCAGAAGCGGATCGACGCCCAGCACGCCAAGGGCCGCCTGACGGCGCGGGAGCGCATCGACCTGCTGCTCGACCCCGCTACCTTTGAAGAAGTCGACATGTACGTTGAGCACAACTGCATCGACTTCGGCATGGCGGAGCAGAAGATCCCCGGCGATGGCGTCGTCACCGGCTCGGGCACCATCAACGGCCGCCTCGTCTACGTGTTCAGCCAGGACTTCACCGTGTTCGGCGGCTCGCTCTCCGAGCGGCACGCGCAGAAGATCTGCAAGATCATGGACATGGCGATGAAGGTGGGCGCACCGGTCATCGGCCTCAACGACTCCGGCGGCGCGCGCATTCAGGAAGGCGTCGCCTCGCTCGGCGGCTATGCCGAGGTGTTCCAGCGCAACGTGCTGGCCTCGGGCGTCGTCCCGCAGCTTTCGGTCATCATGGGGCCGTGCGCGGGCGGCGCGGTCTACTCGCCCGCCATGACCGACTTCATCTTCATGGTGAAGGACAGCAGCTACATGTTCGTGACCGGCCCCGACGTGGTGAAGACCGTGACCGCCGAGGTGGTGAGCCAGGAAGAGCTGGGCGGGGCCAGCACCCATACCGTCAAATCCGGCGTTGCCGACCTTGCCTGCGAGAACGACGTGGAGGCCATCCACCAGGTGCGCCGCTTCTTCGATTTCCTGCCGCTCAACAACCGGCAGGAGGTGCCGTTCCGCCCCACCAGCGACGACGGCGAGCGGCTGGAGATGAGCCTCGACACCCTGGTGCCGCCCAACCCGAACAAGCCCTACGACATCAAGGAGCTGATCGTTAAGGTCTGCGACGAGGGCGACTTCTTCGAGCTTCAGCCGAACCACGCGGGCAACATCGTCATCGGCTTCGGGCGGATCGAGGGGCGCACGGTTGGTTTTGTCGCCAACCAGCCGATGGTGCTGGCCGGGTGCCTCGACATCAACTCGTCGAAAAAAGCTGCCCGCTTCGTGCGCTTCTGCGATGCGTTCAATATTCCGATTGTGACCTTCGTCGACGTGCCGGGCTTCCTCCCCGGCGTCGCGCAGGAGCACAACGGCATCATCAAGCATGGCGCGAAGCTGTTGTTCGCCTATGCGGAAGCCACGGTGCCGAAGATCACGGTCATCACCCGCAAGGCCTATGGCGGCGCTTATGACGTGATGGCCTCCAAGCACCTGCGCGGCGACCTCAACTACGCCTGGCCGACCGCCGAGATCGCGGTGATGGGCGCAAAAGGCGCGGTCGAGATCATCTTCCGCAAGGACATTGGCGATGCCGAAAAAATCGCCGAGCGCACGCGGGAATATGAGGAGCGGTTCGCCAACCCGTTCGTGGCGGCGAGCAAGGGCTTCATCGATGAAGTGATCATGCCTCACTCCACCCGCCGACGCATCGCCATCGGGCTTCGCAAGCTGCGGAACAAGCAGCTGGAGAACCCGTGGAAAAAGCACGACAACATTCCGCTGTAAGCGGGGAGAGAGACCATGATCGGCCGGTTGAACCATGTGGGCATTGCGACGCCCTCGATTGAGGAGAGCGTGAAGCTCTACCGCGACGTGCTGGGCGCAGCGAAAATCCACGAAAAATTCGCGCTGCCCGCACAGGGCGTGTGGGTGTGCTTCGTCGATTTGCCCAACAGCCAGATCGAGCTGATCGAACCCTACGGCGAGAATTCGCCCATCCACAAATTCCTCGAGAAAAACCCGCTCGGCGGCCAGCACCATGTGTGCTTCGAGGTGGAGGATATTCATGCCGCCAGCGCCGACATGAAGGCCAAGGGCGCAACCGTGCTGGGCGAGCCGCGCATCGGCGCGCACGGCACCCCGGTTATTTTCGTACACCCCAAGAACATGGGCGGCGTGCTCGTCGAGCTGATGGAAACGCCCAAAATGGAAGCATCGGGGGAGCGCACTGATGACCCGGAAAACCGTGAAGGACTGGGAAGAGCTCGCCCAGAAGGAGCTGAAGGACAGGCCGCTGGCGGACCTCACGTGGCACACGCCCGAGGGCATTGCGGTCAAGCCGCTCTACACCTCCGAGGACACGGCGGGCATCGAGGAGACGCTGCCCGGCTTCTTCCCCTTCACCCGCGGCGTGCGGGCAAGCATGTACGCCAACCGGCCGTGGACGGTGCGCCAGTACGCGGGCTTCTCGACGGCCGAGGAATCCAACGCCTTTTACAAGCGCAACCTGGCGGCGGGCCAGATGGGCCTCTCCGTCGCGTTCGACCTTGCGACCCACCGGGGCTACGACAGCGACCACCCGCGCGTCGTCGGCGACGTGGGCAAGGCGGGCGTTGCGATCGACAGCATCGAGGACATGAAGATCCTCTTTGATGGCATCCCGCTCGATAAAATGTCGGTCTCCATGACCATGAACGGCGCGGTCATTCCGTGCCTTGCCTTCTACATCGTAGCGGCGGAAGAACAGGGCGTTGCCCAAGACCAGCTTTCGGGCACCATTCAGAACGACATTCTGAAGGAGTTCATGGTCCGCAACACCTACATTTATCCGCCTGAGCCTTCCATGCGGATCATCGCGGACATCATCGCCTACACGGCGAGCCACATGCCCAAGTTCAACTCCATCTCCATCTCCGGCTACCACATGCAGGAGGCGGGCGCCACGCAGGTGCAGGAGCTGGCCTTCACGCTGGCGGACGGCATGGAATATGTGCGCGCCGCCATGAAGAAGGGGCTGGACGTGGACGCCTTTGCGGGCCGCCTCTCCTTCTTCTTCGCCATCGGCATGAACTTCTTCATGGAAGTGGCGAAGCTGCGCGCCGCCCGCTTGCTGTGGGCGCGCATTATGAAGGATTTCGGCGCGAAAAAGCCGTCCTCCCTCATGCTGCGGACGCACTGCCAGACCTCCGGCGTGTCTCTGACGGAAAAAGACCCCTACAACAACGTCATCCGCACCACGCTGGAAGCGTTGGCGGCGGCGCTGGGCGGCACGCAATCGCTGCACACCAATGCGCTCGATGAAGCGATCGCCCTGCCGACCGACTTTTCGGCGCGCATCGCCCGCAACACCCAGCTCATCCTTCAGGAAGAAAGCGGCATCACCAAGGTGGTCGACCCGCTCGGCGGCTCCTACTACGTGGAGGCGCTGACGAAGGAGCTGGCGGACAAGGCCTGGGCGCTCATCGAGGAAGTGGAGGCGATGGGCGGCATGACCAAGGCCGTTGAGGCCGGCCTGCCCAAAATGCGGATCGAGGAAGCCGCGGCCGCCCGGCAGGCCCGGGTGGATCGGGGCGAGGAAGTGGTCGTCGGCGTCAACAAGTATCGCCCGGCCGGCGAGGAAGAGATCGAGATCCTGGAGGTGGACAACACCCGCGTGCGCGAGGGCCAGATTGCCCGCATCAACGCGATGAAGGCGGCCCGCGACGAGGCAAAGGCGCAAGGAGCGCTGGAGGCGATCCGCCGGGGGGCAAAGGGCAGCGAAAACCTGCTGGCGCTGGCGGTGGAGGCGGCCCGCGCCCGCTGCACGCTGGGTGAAATTTCCAGCGCGATGGAGGACGTGTTCGGCCGCCACGTGGCGGAAGTGCGGTCCGTCACCGGCGTCTATGGCGGCGTTTACGGGCAGGACAGCGCGTTCGTGCGCGTGAAGGAAGGCATCGAGGCCTTTGCCCGCCGCAAGGGCCGCGCGCCCCGCGTGCTCATCGCCAAGATGGGGCAGGACGGGCATGATCGCGGCGCGAAGGTGGTGGGCTCAGCCTACGCCGACCTCGGCTTTGACGTGACCGTCGGCCCGCTGTTCCAGACGCCGCAGGAAGCGGCCAAACTGGCGCTCGAAAAAGATGTAGACGTAGTCGGCGCGTCGTCGCTGGCGGCCGGGCACAAGACGCTGATCCCCGAACTCGTGCAGGAACTGAAAGCCGCCGGGCGGCCGGACATCCGCGTGGTGGCGGGCGGCGTCATCCCCGCGCAGGATTACGAGTTTTTGCGCGAGCACGGCGTGCAGGCCATTTTCGGCCCCGGCACCAACATTCTGGACTCAGCGGCCGAGACGCTGCGCCTCTTGGGCCACAACATGCCGCCGCTGGGCGAGGAGGACAGCAATGACTGAGCTTCGCGCCCTTCCGTTCTATCGCCTTTCTGCGAACTGGTGAGCCCTTACATGTTCAAGAAAATCCTGATTGCGAACCGTGGTGAAATCGCCTGCCGCGTCATCAAGACGGCGCGGCGCATGGGCATCAAGACGGTGGCGGTATATTCCGACGCGGACGCAGGCGCGCTGCACGTGGAAATGGCGGACGAAGCCGTGCACCTCGGCCCGCCGCCCGCCGCCCAGTCGTACCTCCTGGGCGAGAAGATCGTCGAAGCCTGCAAGGCAACCGGCGCGGAAGCGGTGCACCCCGGCTATGGTTTCCTTTCGGAGCGCGAGTGGTTTGCGAAAGCCTTGGCGGAGGCCGGCATCGCCTTTATCGGCCCGCGCCCCAATGCCATCGCCGCCATGGGCGACAAGATTGAATCGAAAAAGCTGGCCAAGGCGGCGGGCGTCTCCGTGGTGCCGGGTTTCGTCGGTGAGATCGAGGACGCCGACCACGCCGTCAGGATCGCGGATGAAATCGGCTACCCGGTGATGATCAAGGCCTCGGCGGGCGGCGGCGGCAAGGGCATGCGGATTGCCTACAACGCCAAAGAGGCGCGCGAGGGCTTCCAGTCCGCCCGCAACGAGGCGAAGGCGTCGTTCGGCGATGATCGCGTGTTCATCGAGAAGTTCGTCGAGGAGCCGCGCCACATCGAAATTCAGGTGATGGGCGACGCCCACGGCAACGTGGTTTATTTGGGCGAGCGCGAATGCTCCATCCAGCGCCGCCACCAGAAGGTGGTGGAGGAGGCCCCCTCCCCGTTCGTCACGCCGGAAATGCGGAAGGCGATGGGCGAGCAGGCGGTGCAGCTAGCCAAGGCCGTGGGCTACACCTCGGCAGGCACGGTGGAGTTCATCGCGGGCAAGGACCGCAGCTTCTATTTTCTAGAGATGAACACCCGCCTGCAGGTGGAACATCCGGTAACGGAAATGATCACCGGCCTCGACCTCGTCGAGCTGATGATCCGCGTCGCCGCCGGCGAGGCGCTGCCGTTTGGCCAAGACGATATCAGGCTGAACGGCTGGGCGATCGAAACCCGCGTCTACGCGGAAGACCCCTACCGCAGCTTCCTGCCCTCCATCGGCCGTCTGGTGCGCTACCGCCAGCCGGAGGAGCGCGCGGGCGTGCGCGTGGATACGGGGGGTCGTCGAGGGCTCGGAAATTTCCATGTTCTACGACCCGATGATCGCCAAGCTCGTCACCTACGGGCAAACCCGCGAGGAAGCGACCGCCCTCCAGATCGAGGCGCTGGACGACTATTACATTCGCGGCATCGGCCACAACATCCACTTCCTCTCCTCGGTGATGCAGCACCCGCGCTTTCAGGAAGGCAGGCTGACGACCGGCTTTATTGCCGAGGAATATCCCGAAGGCTTCGCGGGCGCGCCGCTGACCGACGAAAAGCGTGAGCGGCTGATCGTCGCCGCCAGCGTGATGAACGCCATCGAGAAGGAGCGCGAGGGGCTGATCGACAACCAGCTGAGCGGCCACGGCGCGGTTTACGGCGAGGACTGGGTCATCAGCCTCGACAAGCAGCAGACGCCCGTGCGCGTCGAAGACCTGGGCGGCGGCTTCATCGTTCACGTGGGCGACAAGGCCGTGCGGGTGGAGACAGACTGGACCCCGGCGGAGCTGGTGTTCCGCGCCGCCCTCAATGGCACGGCGGTGACGATCGAGGTGGACCGGCGCGCGCTCGGCTACGCCCTCTCCCACATGGGCTCCAGCCACCACGCGGTTGCCTACACCCCACGCGCCGCCGAACTGGCAGGCCACATGATCGAAAAGGAGGCGCCGGACATGTCCCGCTTCCTCCTCTGCCCCATGCCGGGCCTCGTCGTCTCCATCGATGTCGTGCCCGGCGACAAGGTGGAAGCAGGCCAGCCGCTCGCCGTCATCGAGGCGATGAAGATGGAGAACATCCTGCGCGCCGAAAAGGCCGCAACGGTGAAATCCGTCAACGCCAAGAAAGGCGACAGCCTCGCGGTGGATGCGGTCATTCTGGAATTTGAGTGAGGTTTTTCGCAGGGGTCTTGGACCCCTGCACCCCTTCGTTTTCAGGGCCGTGCGCGGGAGACCGGGTGCGGCCCGATGAAAAAATGGGAGGTGCAGGAGGGTCCGCGACCCTCCTGCAAAAATCCTAAAAATTTCTTCCCAGAAAAATCCCCCAAAATTCCCTCAGCGCAATCCGGCCATCGCCGCCTGGGCCCATTGCACGATGGCGGGCAGCGGCAGCGCGCCGGAGGTGCGGGCGACCTCCCGGCCCTTGTGCACCATCACCAGCGTCGGGATGCTGCGGATGTTGAAGCGGGAGGCGATGGTTTGCTCGGCTTCGGTGTCCAGCTTGGCGAGGCGGAGGTTTGGTTCGAGCTGGGCGCTGGCGGCTTCGAAACTGGGGGCCATCTGGCGGCAGGGCCCGCACCAGGCGGCCCAGAAGTCGATCAGGAGGGGGAGGTCGCTGGAGGCGGCGTGCTTCTCGAAATTGGCGGCGGTGAGCGTCACCGGCCGGGCGGCGAACAGCGGGTTGCCGCATTTGCCGCACTTGCCCCGCTCCGCCAGCCGGGCGACGGGCACGCGGTTGAGCGTCGCGCAGGTGGGACACGCGATGATGAGGCTGCCGGTGCTTGCCATGGTTTGTCTTCCTCGTTGCGCCTGTCAGCAGGCGAACACGCGAGCCGCGCCTCCGGTTCCGTGGACGCCGGGGCAGGGGACCGGGAGCATCCCCTTCCCCGGCGTGGCCACGCTATTCCTCCCGCTGACCGGTGAAGTTGAGCAGCAGCTGGAAGAGGTTGACGAAGTTGAGGTAGAGCGACAGCGCGCCGAGCACGGCGAGCTTGCTGTTGGCCTCAACGCCCCAGTGGGCGGCGTATTGCTGCTTGATGTTCTGGGTGTCCCACGCGGTGAGGCCGGTGAAGACGACAACGCCGATCACCGAGACGACGAACTGCACCATGGTGGAGCCGAGGAAGAGGTTCACCAGGCTGGCGATAACGATGCCGATGAGGCCCATCATCAGGAAGCTGCCCATGCGGGAGAGGTCCCGCTTGGTGGTGTAGCCCCACAGGCTCATCGCGCCGAACATGGTGGCGGCGATGAAGAAGGTGCGGGCGATGCTCATTCCGGTGAACACCAGGAACACGGAGGCGAGCGACAGGCCCATCAGGCCGCAGAACACCCAGAACAGGGTTTGCGCCGTCGCCGCCGAAATCTTGTCGATCCGGAAGGAGAAGAAGAACACGAACGCGAGCGGCGCGAGCATCACCACCCACTTGAGCGGCGTGCCGAAGATCGGCTGGTAAAGGGCGGGCGTGGAGCCGACCACCAGCGCCACAAGGCCGGTCAGCAGCACGCCCGAGGCCATGTAGTTGTAGACCCGCAGCATGTGCTGCCGCAGGCCTTCATCGAACAGGGCGTCGCGTGTCGCCGCACCCGTCCGGCTAAAAGATTGCTGTCCGAACATGTCGTTCCTCGTTTGACGTTTCCACTCAAACGAGCATCCCGATCAGGTCCTGGAGGATGGGAGAAAAGACGTAGGACCTGCATCGAGCTTGCTCGATGCGGTCCGACATCACGACCGGCTTTGCGCCAATCGCCAGAGGGGCCCGGCCCGCACATCGCCTATTTTAAGGCCAGGCCCCCGATTTTCAAGCGGGTTCGAACGCGCCGCCGCTCAGTTGGACGCCCCCAGCGTCCGAATGAGGGTGAGCATGTTCTTGATATAACCCGAGATGGAGATGCCGATGACCGGCTTGTCCACCGGATACGGCGAGGTATCGGTCTCGTCGCCCACGTAGGTGCTGGCGTAGTCCCCCGGCTTCGGCGTAGCGCTGCCGGGGCCGCGATAGGGGTTGCTGGTCGCCTTCAGCGGCGTCGGCCACCAGCCTTCGGAATTGAGGCTGGCGACAACCTTGGCCGGATCGGTCGGCAGGTCGCGGCTGTTGAGGTCCGAGCCGTCGATGTGCTCGCCGACGAAGAAGCGCGGCAGCGGCTTGGGGTCGGCGTCGATCAGCGGCGAGCCCTTCGTTGCCTCCTCCACCGGCATCTTCACCAGCTTCTCATACTCCCGGCGCAGCGCCGCCACGTTGATGGCGCGGGTGGCAGAGTAATGGCCGAGGGTCTTCTCCGGGTTGTAATCCACGTAGTAGCGGCCGTTGACCACGTTCGAGCCGCGCCGGTGCACGAACAGCGGCTTGTTGGTGCCAATCTCGACGAACGCCGGATAGGGCTTGGCGCTGCGGCCCAGTTCCCCCTTGAGGCGGGTCGACTCGATCCAGTCCAGCGCCTCGGGGATGCGGGCAAGATACTTCCGGTCGCCGGTGAGGCGGTAGAAGGTCATCAGGTGGCGCACATTGGCGGCGGTGGTGGATGGCGACAATGCCTCGGGCTCGTAGGTGCGCGCGCCCGCGGGCTTCAGGTCCGGCGTGTATTGCAGCGCCCAGCCCGGCTGCGGCGCGCCCTGCTGGGTGGCCAGCACCATGTCCATCGCCCGGTGGATGGCGCCCAGGATCCGCGTATCGCCCAATGCCTGGTAGCACATCAGCAGGAACTTGATGTTCTCCGCCGCCACGTCGTCGTTGAAGGTGACGTAGGAGGTGTAATCCGGGTGGCCATGGTGCACGAAATCATGGCGCAGCGGATAGCGCTGCGGCCAGCCGCCGTTGGCATACTGGCTCTCCAGCACGAAGTTGATCGCCTTGTCCAGAGCCGGACGGTACTTGGGATCGAGCTTTTCCATGTAGAGGCGCAGCAGGAACTGCGAGGCCTCCGACGTGCCCATGTCGTCGAAGGTGGCGTTGCCCCAGTAATGCTGGAATTCCTCCATGCGCCAGGCGTTGGCGCCAATGGTCTCGTACCACTTCTTGGTCGATGCCTCGCCCGCGAAGTCGAAGAAATAATGCCAGCCGCCGCTGGGGTGCTGACCCCAGATGAGCGCGCCCGCCACCGTCTCGGCGGCGTGGTAATAGTAGTCGTCGCCCGTAGCGTGGTAGGCGTCGAGGAACAGATGGCCCATGGTCGCCGTGCCCGGCGGCTGCACCCACACCATGGTGGGCTTGGCCTCCAGCTCGCCCCAGCGGCGGGACATGTCGGGCAGGTAGGACCACACATAGCCGCCGTTGGTGGAGACCTTCTCCACCATGAAGGTGGTGGCCCGCTTCATGGTTTGCAGCACCGCCTCGCGCGAGGGCTTGGCGGCCGCCGCCGCTGTTGCCGCCGCCGGCTGGTCAGCGGCGGCAACAGCGCCCGGCATCAAAGTTGCCAAAGCAAGGGCCGCGGCCCCGCCCCACAGTACGCTACGCCGTACGCTCATTTCCCTGCCCCCTTCGCATCGATCGGATAGGCAATGACCAGCACCAGATCCTCGCTGCCCACCTGCCGGATGCCCACGTTATTGCCCGTGTAGATATAAACGGCGGTGCCCTGCTTGACGCGGGTGGTCTTGCCATCGGCGATGAGATCCCCCTGCCCTGAGAGCACGTAATAGACCTCGTCGTGCTTCAGCACATGCTCGCCAATGGACGCGCCCGGATGCAGCGCGCGCACGCGGAACTCCATGGAGCGGTCCGGCGCCTGGTCGGAATAGCGGTAGGCCGTGCTCATTCCCGTGCCGTTGTGCGGCGGGGGCTGCTCGGATTTCACGGAATCCTGCGGCATGATGATGACGGAGCGCTGCGGCGCGGCCTCAGCGGTGGTGACACCGGCGGCCAGCAGCAGCCCCGCCAAACTCAAGGCAGAAAGTCTCATTGTGTCCTCCCCAATTCCACGCCCGCTTCGGTTTTTCGCGGGTCTATGTTGTAAATGACACCGGTTTCCTATACAGAAGTCAAGAATAGATAAAAAAAATTACGACCGGGGAGGAATGAATTATGGCAGAGGCGAGCGTTGATCGCGCCCCGACAACGACGGGCAGCGATGCGACTCAAACGGTGAAACCAGGCGGCCGCTTGCGGTGGACAATCTGCGGCCTGCTGTTTTTCGCAACGACCATCAATTACATCGACCGCCAGATGATTTCCGTGCTCAAGCCCACGCTGGAGACGGAACTCGGCTGGAGCGAGACCGACTACGCCGACATCGTCTTCTGGTTTCAGGCGGCCTATGCGCTTGGCTACTTCGCCTTCGGGCGGCTGATGGACCGGCTGGGCGCGCGCTTCGGCTACTCGCTGGCCGCGGCGATCTGGGGCATTGCCGCCATGTGCACGGGCTTTGCCCGCACGGCAGCGGACTTCATGCTGGCCCGCGCCGCGCTGGGCCTGGGCGAGTCGGGCAACTTCCCGGCCGGCATCAAGGCGGTGGCCGAGTGGTTCCCCAAGAAGGAGCGGGCCTTCGCCATCGGCATCTTCAACGCCGGGGCCAACGTCGGGGCCATCGTCACCCCCATCATCGCGCCGATCCTCGTCTACCACTACGGCTGGCCGACCGCCTTCTACGTGTCGGGCGGGCTGGTGCTGGTGTGGCTGGCGCTGTGGCTGTCCGTCTACCGCCGTCCGCGGGAGCACAAGCGCCTCTCGGCCAGCGAGCTGGCCTATATCGAGAGCGATCCCGCCGACGCTCCGGGCCGCATGCCCTGGCTTTCGCTGCTGGGCAAGCGCCAGACCTGGGCCTATGCCATCGGCAAGTTCCTCACCGACCCCATCTGGTGGATGTTCCTGTTCTGGCTGCCTGACTTCTTCGCCAAGCAGTACAACCTCGACCTGATGAGCTTCGGCCCGCCGCTCGTCGCCATCTACATCATCTCGGACCTGGGCAGCATCGCGGGCGGCTGGCTCTCCTCCCGCCTCATCAAGAAGGGCTGGAGCGTCAACGCCGGGCGCAAGACCGCCATGCTGATCTGCGCCCTGTGCGTGCTGCCGGTGTTCCTGGCCATCCATGCCGACAGCCTGTGGGCGGCCGTTGCCATCATCGGCCTCGCCACCGCCGCGCACCAGGGCTGGTCCGCCAACCTCTACACCCTGCCGTCCGACATGTTCCCCCGCCGCGCCGTCGGCTCGGTGGTGGGCATCGGCGGCACGCTGGGCGCCATCGGGGGCATGTTCATGGCCAAGTTCGCCGGCTGGGTGCTGGAGACGACCGGCAGCTACATGCCCATGTTCATTCTTGCCGGTTCGGCCTATCTGCTGGCCCTCGGCATCATCCACCTGCTCGCGCCGCGTCTGAGCCAGGCCGAGCAGGACTAAACCTCCGGCATCATGGCGCCGCCTGCCCCACCGGGTGGGCGGCGCTTTGACACCGGTTTACTAACGTCTATTCAGGACTGAGCACAGCATGAAACTTTCCGAGGATTCTTCCTCCTCTCCCAGCCCGGCAGCCGTGGCGACCGCCTTCACGGGCGCGCGCAGCCAAGCCGTTGCCGTGCCGGGTTTTCCGGGCGATGTTCTGCCCGCCACGCTGGCGGACGCCTACGCCATTCAGGACGAGGCCATCGCCCTCTGGCCCGACCGGATCATCGGCTGGAAGATCGGCCGCATCCCTGAGCCCTTCGCGGCGCAACTGGGCGCGGACCGGCTGATGGGCCCCATCTTCGCCGGCAAGCTGTGGCAAGCAGGCGCAACGCCGACCGCCGTGCCCGTTTTCGTGGGCGGCTTCGCGGCCGTGGAGGCGGAATTCGTCATTCGCGTGGCCCGCAACGCCGACCCCGCCAAGACCGCCTACACGCTGGAGGAAGCGGCCGAGCTGATCGGCGCCTTCCATGTGGGGATCGAGATGGCCGGCAGTCCGCTCGCCACCATCAACGTGCTGGGGCCAACCGCCGTCGTCTCCGACTTCGGCAACAACAACGGCCTCATCCTCGGCCCCGAACTGCCGGACTGGCAAGGCCAGCCGCTGGAAGCGCTGCGCTGCGAGACCTTCATCGAGGGTCAGTCGGCTGGCACCGGCACCGGCGCCAACCTGCCGGGCGGGCCGGTTTCCGCCCTGCGTTTCGCGCTGGAAACCGGCGCAAGGCGCGGCCGTCCCCTGCAGGCGGGCGATCTTATTTCAACCGGCGCCGTGACCGGCATTCATGACATCCACGCCGGCGAGAAAGCCCGCGTGACCTTCCCCGGCGGGCACGAGATCCACTGCGTCACCGTGCCGGCCGCCGGCCAGATCTGAATCCCAGAGCTGAGTCAGCGCCGACTGATCGGCGCTGACAACCAGCGGGGGCCGCCTTCCTGATCCGTCGGCGGCCCCAAGGCGGCGCACCACAGCGCTGCAATCGATCCGGACCATAGGCACAATTTTCGTTTATAGCGCAGGAGGGGGTCATCCCTCTTGGCAACCTCCCTGTCTTTTTGCGGGACGTGCGTGGCCGGAACGTCCAGCGCACTGAAAATCATGTGTAAAAAAAGGCCGCGCCCTTGAGCGAAGGACGCGGCCCGATAAATCGAATGGGGGTGCAGGGGGCCCCGAGACCCCCTGCTATTCTACTCAACAATCAAAGCTGAACACTCAAAGCGCCTGATAGGTGAAGTTGGAGAAGCGGGCCTCGCCCTTGCCTGCCGCGTAGAGCGCCGGGCGCAGGCTGAGGAAGTCGCCGGCCACATTGTGGTGGTAGCCCGAGACTTCCATCTGCACGCCGAACTTCTCCCAGGTCTTGCCGTCATCCGTGCTGGTGTGGATGGTCAGCACATTGCGATCGTTGGTGAGGCGTAGGCGGCATTTCCGGCCCAGCCCCTGGGGTGCCCGCCCGCCCCGCTGGAGGCCGTAGCGGTGCATCACCAGTTTGTTGGGGGCAAGGCCCAGCCCCGCATAGAGCCGCCGGTTGTAGAACAGCAGCAGGCCGGCTTCCGCGCCATCATCCACCTCCACGTCGCACTCGACGCGATAGGCCTGATCGCCCGCGATGCAGGCGATGGGCGAGCAGTTGCTGGGCGTCGTGCCCTTGGCCTTCACATGCAGCACGCCGCCCTCGCGGCGCACCCGCGCCGCCTCATTGGGGGCGGGATCGTAGAAGGCCCACTGGATGCCGAACTTGTCGGTGGAGAAGTCGTCGCTCAGCGCAAAGCCGTGCGGCTGCTCGCCAAGGTCGAGCGGCTTCTTGAGCGGAGCCGAGAGATCGCCGCCCTTCGGCCGGAACCAGCCGTCCTTGGTCCACTCGATCGGCTCCAGCAGCGTCTGGCGGCCCAGCGTCCAGAAGCCGTTCTCGTAGCCGTGGTAGACCATCCACCACTGGCCGTTCGGCCCCTCGAAGGGCGTGGCATGGCCGCGCGACCACCACTTCTCCGAGACCGACTGGGTCTTGACGATGGGGTTGCCGGGGTCGTTCTCCCACGGCCCGTTGATGGAGCGCGAGCGGGCGACGATGACCATGTGCCCGGTCGGCGGACCGGCCGTGCCGCCGACGGCCGTAATCATGTAAAACCAGTCGCCGCGGCGGATCAGTTTCGGCCCCTCGGGCGAGAAGGATTCCACCACCCAGTTTTCCGGATAGTGCCACGGATCATAGACGTGCTCGACCGCGCCCGCCTTGGCAAGGCCATCCGGCGTCAGCCGCACCCGATCACCGCCACTGAGGAAAAGATACCGCGTCCCGTCCTCGCCCACCACGTGGCCGGGGTCGATATGGTCGGGCAGGTCGAGATCGATGGGCTCGCTCCACGGCCCTTCGATGGACGGGGCGTGGATGACGTAAATGGAGCGCCGGTTCGGAAAGCGCGCCGGAATGTAGAGGTAATAGCGGCCTTCGTGCTTCGCCAGCTCCGGCGCCCACACCGAGCCGATGGGGGTTTTCAGCGCTGCCGTTACCGGCCGCCAGTTCACCAGGTCCTTCGAATGCCAGATGAGGAGACCCGGATAGGCATCGAAGCTGGAATGGGTCATGTAATAGTCGTCACCATCGCGGAGCAACGTCGGGTCCGGCCGGTCGCCCGCCACGATGGGGTTGAGGAAGGTGCCATTGCCAAGGTCCGCGCGGCGCTGGCCCTCGATGCCGGGCCGCCATTTCAGATTGGACCAATCGGCGCAGCTGCTGCTGGCGCGGGAGCATTGCGCGAAAACAGGCGACGAAAGCGCCCCGGCCACCGCGCTGAGCGCAAGCGAGCCGAGCAGTTGGCGGCGATTGAGACCAGGCATGGCGAGCCCCCTTCAGAAACCTGAGATACCGGCTCCGTGCCGCCGCCGGCGGGCGGTAAAAAAATGCGGGCGACCTTTCGGTCGCCCGCCTGCTGTCGAACGCCTTACATCTTGTAGCGTGCGCCAAAGATGATGGTACGACCGAAGTGGTTGTACTCGTAGTTGCGGTTCGAATAGATGTCGACGAACCGGTCGCGGTAGTCGTCGGTCAGGTTCACGCCTTCCAGCGACAGCTCCAGGGCCTCGGTCAGCTTGTAGCGCACGGAGGCGTCCACGTTGACCGAGCTGTTGTAGCCCTCGAAGAAGTTGTTGGTGGCGCTGGTGCCGTCGATGAAGCCGCTGCGGTAGCTGACCGACGCGCGGGCGCTGAACCGGTCGTCTTCATAGTACAGCGTGGCGTTGTAGGCGCGCTTGGACAGGTTGCTCAGGCGCTCCTTGATGATGATGGTCTCGTCGCCGCGCTTGAACTCGTATTCCACATCCGAGTCCACGAAGGTGGCGTTGACGATACCGCCGAAGTTGCCCCAGAAGCCCGGCAGGAACCGGAACGGACCCTGCAGCGAGACTTCCAGACCCTTCAGCTTGCCGCCATCGCCGCTACCGATGCTGCGGATCTCCCATTCGCGGCCTTCCGGGTCGCTCGCCGCCGGCGAGCTGGGCAGGATGACCGAGATCGGCAGGCCCGTGGAGGCGAAGGTGCCGGTCGTGGTGGTCGAGATCGGGAAGCTGGCGATGTCCTTGGCGAACACGGCCACCGAGAAGATCGACTGCGGCGCGAAGTACCACTCGAACGCCAGGTCGTAGGCCGTAGCCTTGAACGGCTCCAGGTTCGGGTTGCCGTAGCTGACGCGGTAGTTGAAGCCGTCCACCGAGCCGCCCGGCGTCAGGTTGCCGAGGCTCGGACGGGTCATCACCTTGGAGACAGCGCCGCGGATGATGATGTCCTCGGTCGGGAACAGCGCCAGGTTGGCCGACGGCAGCCAGTTGTCGTAGTGGCGCTTGGCGTGCACTTCGACTCCGCTGTTGAGGCCGGTCGACTTCTGGTCGGTCCGCATGTAGCGCAGACCAACGTTGGCGGCGTACTCAAGGCCGAACAGCTCGCTCTTGACGTTGGCCTGGAGGTAACCGCCGGTCGCCTCTTCAACCACCGAGCGGATGTTGCCTGGGTCCTGCTTCAGCTCGCGGTCATAAAGACCGGTGTAGGCAGCCGCCGCGTCGATGTTCGGCACCAGCCATTCGGTGGTGGTGCCTGCCGGCTGACCGGCCTTGCCCAGCTTGAACAGCGTGGCCAGATCCGACGAAACGGGCAGACCGTAGACCGCGCCGGCGCCGGTGACGCTCTTCGGCGTACAGGTGACCTCGCCCAGAACCGCATCAGGCGCGGCAACGTCGCTGGAGGGGCAAACCACCGCGTCGCGGGTGTAGGTTTCCGTGTCGAAGCTGAAGCGGCGGTAGACCGCGCCGGCCTCAAGCTCGATCGCGTCGGTCACGTCCCACTCGGTCTTGAGCGACAGGGTGCGGAACTTGTTGACGACGCTGGTCGGGCGGTCACGGATTTCAGCCAGCTGGAAGTTGGCCGGATCGGTGACGCTGGTGCCGAAGCTCAGCACCGGGCTCCGCATATCCGTGTAGTCGTAGCTATAGCCGTCGGCATCGCGGTCGTCGAAGATCATCGTGGTCTCGACCGGGATGCTGGCGTCGGACTTGGAGAAGCCGCCCAGCAGCTCGACCCGGAACACGTCCGAGAACTCGTGCTTCAGGTTGCCGCTCAGCTGGTAGAACTCGGTCGACGACTTGCGGCGGTAGCTTTCCGTACGCACCCAGGCGTTGTCGAACGTGCCCTTGATCAGGTTGTTGTTCTCGTCGATCTCGTAATCGACGACATCCATGCCCTTTTCGTTGCTGCGGAACAGCACCTCGCCCCAGGATTCGGAGCGGGTTTCCTTGAACTTGGAATAAAGGCCATCGATCGACAGCACGGTGCGATCGGTCGGAGCCCACTGGACGCTGGCGGTCAGGCCCAGGCGGTCGCGGTCGTGCGCCACCTCGCCGTAGCGCGGAATACGTGGGTGGAAGGCGTCAGCAACTTCGGCGCAGGCTTCAGGCTGCGTATCGCCGCCGCAGGCCTCGCCGCCCACCGAGCGGAACTGGGCCTGCTGCCAGCGCACCGTGTTGTTGCCCAGCTCCAGCGTGTTGCTGGATTGGTAGGCCGCCGACACCGACGCGCCGAAGGTGCCGTCGTCGTTCTTCCAGGCGACGAGACCGGCGACGCGCGGGCCCAGATCCTTGCTGAGCGTGTTGTACTGGCCCTGCACCGAGCCGACGACGGTCAGGCCCGCCTTGCCGGCCAGCGGATTGCCGGTGTTGAGGTCCACGACCGCGCCGAGCGAGCCTTCGTCGAGCGAGGCTTCCGCCGTCTTGTGCACGACGATGGAGTTGAACAGCTCGGAGGCGAACACGTTGAAGTCGAACGCGCGGTCGCGATTGGGGCTCGCGCCGTCGGTCGAGGTGGTGATGGTCTCCATGCCATTGACGCGCACGCGGGTGAACTGCGCGCCGAGACCGCGCACCGTGATGGCGCGGCCTTCGCCGCCATCGCGCAGAATCGAGATGCCCGGAATACGCTGTAGCGATTCCGCCAGGTTCTGATCCGGGAATTTCGCGATATCCTCGGCGACGATCACGTCGACCGAGCTGACCGAATCACGCTTGGCGTCGAGCGCGACTTCCAGCGAGCGGCGGAAGCCGGTGACAACGATTTCCTCCATCGCCATGGAAGACCCGGCGGTCGTGGCGGTGGCGGGCTGCTCGGTGGTCGTCTGGGCGAGCGCCGGCGTTGCCGTCAGCAGAGCCAGGGCGAGCGCCTTGCTTGAAACGCCGCATCGTGATGCGCGGCCGGCAACGCCGACCTTCCTGTCCTTGATCATCATCATCCTCCCCTTGCGGCCTTGTTCTTGAAGGGGCCGCAGAAAAATTTTCCCCGGTTTTTCTAATGATACCGGTGGACAGAACGCGACGCAAAAATCGGTGCCAACACCGCACCGTACACAATCGGGACAGGATAGAATTCGGGAATTCCGCCGCAAACACACGGCGAACGATGGCCTATCCTCCCCAGGCGGGCTTTATTTGTTATCACGGCCCGCCTTTTCACCGGCGCCTGCTCTACGACAAGTAACCGGTGTCATTCGTTAGAATTACAACTTTATATCGGCCTGTCAATGTTCGGCTTGCCGCTTGTTGCCCAATCTGTTGCGAACAGGTCACGTTCCTGGTTGCACATAAGGCACCTTGGCGAACAGCCGCCGCTCATCCCCGCGGGGATCGTTCTGCACGTGCGGATTGGCGTCGAAAATCATGGTGGCGCGCTGCGGCAGGCGATAGGTGGGCCATTCGATTCCCCCGGCCCGATTGGGGTCGCCATCGCGGGCGAAGGCAACGAACGCCTTCTGCATGGCCGCGCTGGTGGCACGCGCCTCCGGCCCCGTGCCGGTGCGCGAGCCCTTGGCGGTCAGCGTGCCGAACACGAGCCCAATATCGAGGCTGTGGAAAGCGCCCCACCGGCCGCCATCGACCGGCGAGCGGTAGTTGAGCTGGTAGACCCAGGTGGGCGCGGGCACGGCATTCCGCATCTCCGCCTCGATGACCTGCCCGCGCCAGGAGCGCCCTGCCGTCGTCGCGGCGAAGTAGACATCCGACGGCGAGTAGTTGGGGAACATCCGGCGATATTCCGCCACCACATGCTCGGGCAGAATATCGACCACCAGCCCGCTCGCCAGCAGCTGGGGCAGCTCCTCCCAGGTGAGGGAGAAGCGCGGGTCGTCCGCCCCGCGCACGAAGCCGCGGGTCTCATCCAGCGTGTTGCCCAGAATCATCGGGATATGCGCCGAAAGCGGGTTGGCATCGGGCCAGAACGGATGGCGGGTGAGCCATTTCTCATCGAGCACCGGCCCGAAGTAGACCCGCCCGTTCAGCACCGGATCGTCCGCCGAAAGCCCCTCGACCAGCTTTTCGGCCGGCAGGTCCAGCAGGCGCTCGGGCTCGGCGTCCGGCACGCCAAGCGCCGCCATCCATGCCTTGGCGCGGGCGGTGGCATTCAAGGGACCGGAGGCGGTGACCTGCTGGCCGCTCATGGTGGCGCCGCGGTGGAACAGGCCCTTGGCCGCCTCCATGCCCATCAGCGTGGCGATCTTGGCCCCGCCGCCCGACTGGCCGAACAGCATCACCCGGCCGGGGTCGCCGCCAAAGGCGGCGATGTTGTCGCGCACCCATTTGAGGGCCATGATGATGTCCAGCATCCCCGCGTTGCCCGAATCCGCGAACCTGGGCGACAGGCGGGCAAGGTACGCATAGCCGAAGGCATTCAGCCGGTGGTTGATGGTGACCACCACCACGTCGCCATTGGCGGCGAGCCGCGCGCCATCGGTCAGCGGATGCGAGCCCGAGCCGGAGGCATAGGCCCCGCCGTGGATGTAGACCATCACCGGCCGCTTGGCGGCGTCCAGCCCCGGCGACCAGACGTTGAGGAACAGGCAGTCCTCGCTGGTTTCCTCGTCGATGCGGCCCTGCGGGCAGGCCGGGCCATAACGGGTGGCATCCTTGATGTCAGACCACGGCTGCGGCGGCTGCGGCGCCTGGAAGCGGGTGGTGCGGGTATCCGCGCCGTAGCGGATGCCCTTGAACACATTGATGCCATTCTCGCGCAGGCCGCGCACGCGGCCGTATTGCGTTGCCACCACCGGCGCGGCGGCATCGGCGCGCGCAAGCGCCGGCGCAGCCGCCAGCGATAGGCCTGCTCCGATCATGGCGCGGCGGGTTAGCCTCATATCTGCCATGTCCTCCCCCATTTTTGAGCCGGGTCTTGTCGCCCGGTTGTGTTTTTGGATCTTCTCAGCGGCGCACGTCGAAGGCGCCGCCCTCCAGAAACCCTTCGATATCGCTGCGGCTCACCAGCGCCAGATCCCCCGGCACGCCGTGCTTCAAGGCCGCCGCCGCCAGACCCATGCGGACCACCTCGGCCTCCGGCCGCCCGGTCAGCAGGCCATGCAGGATGCCGGCCGCAAAGGCGTCGCCCCCGCCGATGCGATCCACGATCGGGGCCACATGCACCGGGTCGGCAAGATATGTGCCCTCACGCGTCAGCAGGCGGGCGGAGAGAATGTGGTGGTCAACCGTCACCTGCTCGCGCGAGGTGTTGGCGATCCAGCGCGCATGCGGGAAAGCCTCGAAGGCGGCGTCCGCCGCGATGCGGGGGCTGTTCTCGCCTTCGAACTTGCGGCCGAGCACCAGGCCGAAGTCCCGCCGTCCGCCGAAAATCACATCCGCGTGGCACAGCAGCTCGCGAATAATGGCGGGCGCATCGCCGCCCCACTCCGCCCACAGCTTGGCGCGGTAGTTGCAATCAAAGGAGACCGCGATGCCTTTTGCCTTGGCGGTCTTCACCGCCTTCAGCGCGGCATCCGTGCCGCTGCGCCCCAGCGCCGCGTTGATGCCGGAGAGGTGGAGAAGCGCCGCGCCCTCAAGCGCCGCATCCCAGTCCACCGCGTCCGGCTCAGCAACGGCGAAGGTGGAGCCCGCCCGATCGTAAAGCACGTCGGACGGGCGGTGGATCGCGCCGGTCGTCAGGAAATAAAGGCCCATGCGCCCCGGCCGCAGCACGGCGTGGTGGGTCTCGACGCCATAGCGGCGCAGCTCGCCCAATGCCGCCTGCCCCAGCGCATTGTCGGCAACCACCGTCGCCATGGAGACCCTGTGGCCGAGGCGGGCGAGCCCCACCCCCACATTGGCCTCCGCGCCGCCCACGAACACCTCGAGGCGGGGGCGTTGGAGCAGCTGCTCCCGCCCCGGCGCGCCGAGGCGCAGCAGCAGCTCGCCGAAGCAGACAATCTTACCGTCAGCCAGTCCGCCCACCGCCAGCTCCTTCTTGTTTCCTCAGCGCGCCAGCCAGCCGCCGTCCACCGCCAGAATATGGCCGTGAACATAATCCGCCGCACGGCTGGCGAGAAACACCGCCGCGCCGCCCAGATCATCCGGCTGACCCCAGCGCCCGGCCGGAATCCGCTCCAGGATCGAGCGGTTGCGGGCCTCGTCCGCCTGAAGCGCCGCCGTGTTGTTGGTGGCAAAATAGCCCGGCGCGATGGCATTGACGTTAACGCCCCGCGCCGCCCATTCGTTGGCGAGCAGCTTGGTGAGCCCGGCGACGCCCGACTTGGAGGCCGTGTAGCTGGGCACCCGGATGCCGCCCTGGAAGCTGAGCATGGAGGCGATGTTGATGATCTTGCCCGAGCCCTGCTTCAGCATGTGGCGACCGGCGGCCTGGCACAGGAAGAACACGGACTTGAGGTTGGTGTCGACCACCGCGTCCCAGTCTTCCTCCGAGAAGTCCACCGCATCGGCCCGGCGGATGATGCCGGCGTTGTTGACGAGGATATCGAGCCCGCCAAGGCCGGAGAGCGTCTCGTCAACAACGCGCTGCACCGGTTCGATGGTGGAGAGGTCGGCGCGGATGCCGAGGAAGCGACGGCCCGTCGCTTCCACCAGGCCTTGCGTTTCGCTCATGTCGCTGCGGCCAACGGCGGCGATATCCGCCCCGGCCGCGGCCAGCGCCACGGCCAGCGCCTGGCCAAGCCCCGTGTTCGCGCCGGTGACGATCGCCACCCGGCCGCTGAGGTCAAACGGATTGCCCATGGATCTGCCCTCTTACTTCAGCTGGCAGATATCGAGGACGTTCATGTCCGTGTAGTCGAGGTTCTCGCCGCCCATCGCCCAGATGAAGGCGTAGGCGCGGGTGCCCGAGCCCATGTGCACCGACCACGGCGGAGAGATGACCGCCTCTTCGTTGCCGATGACGATGTGGCGCAGCTCATCCGGCTCTCCCATGTAGTGGAACACCCGGTCATCGCCTTCGAGATCGAAGTAGAAGTAGATTTCCGAGCGGCGGTCATGCAGGTGCGGCGGCATGGTGTTCCACACCGAGCCCGGCTTCAGGATGGTGAGGCCCATCAGCAGCTGCGCGCTGTCGCACACGCCTGGGATCACCAGCTGGTAGATGGTGCGCTCGTTCGAGCCGTCCAAGCTGCCGCGCTCCAGCGGGTTGGCCTCGGCAACCGAGATCTTCTTCAGCGTCTTGGCGACATGCGCCGGCGTCGAGGCGAGATAGTAGCGGGCGGCCTCGCCCTCGAACACCACGTCCTTGCAGCCCATCGGGATGTAGAGGCAGTCCCGCGGCTCCATCTCGAACACCTGGCCGTCAACGGTGATGCGGCCCTTGCCCTTGCCCACGTTGACCGCGCCCAGCTCGCGCCGCTCCAGGAACGGGTGGCCCTTGGCAGATGCGGGCTCGGTCTGCTCGGGCAGGCGCACGGCCTTGCCGGCCGGGGCGACGCCGCCGATCACGAACCGCTCGTTGTGCGAATAGTTGAGGACGACCTCACCCTCGCGGAACAGGCCGGTGACCAGGTAGCGCTGGCGCAGCTCCTCGTTGGTCACGCTGTTCATCATATCCGGATGAGTGGCGTGATAGACCTTCTGAAACATGGCGTTTACCTCCCCTTGGCGGCGCTGGTCTGAAGGCGCGCAATCTCGCGCCCCGTGCGCCCGTTTCCCGCGCCCCGTTGCGGAGCGCCAAATTTTGTCCTGACCCATTGGTAACCGGTGTCAATCACGGATGCAAGACCCCTCCGGCGGTCTTTGAACCCAGCGTTTCAGGCGCGCGCCGGCGCCGTTGACTGCCGCACCACCAGGCGAGGCTCGATGGGCGTTGCCTGACGGCGCACCTCGCCCTCGCGCGCCTGGGCCAGCAGCAGCTGGGCGGCGGTGCGGCCCATGTCGCGGATCGGCCAGCGCACGGTGGTCAGCGGCGGCCACATGCGGGCGGCCAGCTCCGTATCGTCGAAGCCGATGACGGAGAGATCCTGCGGAATGCGGATGCCGCGCTGGTTGGCGTAGTGGTAGACGCCCGCCGCCATTTCGTCGTTGGAGGCGAAGATGGCGGTCGGCCGAGGCTCGAGAGAGAGCAGGCGCTCGGCGCAGGCGACGCCTGATCTCGAAGTTATAGCCGCCTTCCACCACATAGTCGGGCGCGGGCTCGACCCCGGCCTGCCGCAGCACGTCGCGAAAGCCATGCCAGCGCTCGGCCGCCGAGCGATAGCCCGATGGGCCCTTGATGACGCCGATGCAGCGGTGGCCGAGCGTGAGCAGATGCTGGGCAGCCTCGCCGGTGCCCACCTGGTCGTTGGAGGCAACGATGTGGGCCGGATCGTCCAGCGCGGCGGAGGCCACGCGCACGTAGGCGCAGCCCAGCTCCTTGAGGAGCGCTACCAGCGCATCGTTCTCCGAGACCGGCGGCAGGAGCACGACGCCGAACAGCTTCTGCCGCTCCACGAACGCCCGCACGTCGGCGAACAGCGAGGGGCTGCCCCGGTCGCACGGATAGACCACCAGTTCAAAGCCGCTCCCGCGCAGGCCGTCGAGAATGCCGTACTGCGAGGTGACGATGAACTGGGCATTCGGGTTGTCGTAAATAAGCCCGATAAGGAACGAGCGGCGGAAGGCAAGCCCGCGCGCTTGAGGATCTGGCGTGAAGCCGAGCTGGTTGATGACCGCCGTCACCCGGTCCCGGGTTTCGGGGCGCACCAGCGGCGACTGGTTGATGACCCGCGAGACAGTCTTCTTCGACACCTGCGCGATACGCGCAATATCGTTGATGGTGGCGCGCCGCTTAATGCCCTCGGTCGCGCGGTCCTGCTCGGCTATTGCTGCTTTTTCTACACCCACCGGAAATCCCCATCCCTCATCGCCCGCTTGACTCAACGCACCCTTACATTCGCCCTTATACCCAATCGTGCGAAGTCGTCCTTGTGTTTTTAATGACACCGGTTACTTTGCCTGTCCATGGGTTTGCGTAGCAGGATTGCGCCCGGCTCGTCGGGCGCGATTTCGGGGGGAATCTCCTGCCGCCTGCCCGCTGCCTTAGAGCAAATCTGGATACCGCGCCTGGCCGCCTTGCGGCCGGGACTGTCCCCACACGCCGGAGATATCGCCCGTGACCATGCCCGAACCCGCCATTCGCGCCATCATGCAAAAAGCGCCGGTCATTCCGGTGCTGGCCATTGACAACGCCGACCACGCCGAGCCGCTGGCCGAGGCGCTGGTGGCCGGCGGCCTGCCGGTCATCGAGGTGACATTGCGGACTTCGGCCGCGCTGGAGGCCATCCGCCGCATGGCGCGCGTTGAAGGCGCTGTCGTCGGCGCGGGCACGGTGCTGGACCCCGACGGCCTTGCCCGCGCCGCTGATAGCGGCGCGCAGTTCATCGTCAGCCCCGGCCTTACGGATCGGCTGGCCGTTGCCGCCCACGCCGCCAAGGTGCCCTTCCTGCCCGGCGTTGCCACCGCAGGTGATATCATGCGCGCGCTTGACCACGGCCTCACTCACCTCAAGTTCTTCCCTGCGGAGAGCAGCGGCGGCGCGAATGCGGTCAAGAGCCTCGCCGGGCCGTTCGGCGCGGTGCGCTTCTGCCCGACAGGCGGCATCACGCTGATGACAGCGCCGGACTATCTTACCCTGCCAAATGTGCTATGCGTTGGCGGCACCTGGATCGTCCCGAAGGAGGCGCTGGCGCGGCAGGATTGGAGCACGATCCGCCGTCTTGCCGAGCAAGCCGCCGCGCTCGGACGCGTCTGACAGTTAAGCGGAAAGGACTAAGCCATGAACCCCGCCGTTGCCCGCGAAGACGTGCGCTATCTCGGTCGCCTGCTGGGCGACGCCATCCGCCTGCAGGACGGCCAGGCCCTGTTCGACCAGATCGAGGCCATCCGCCGCGCCTCGGTGGAGGCCCATCGCGAACCCAGCCCCGAGCATGACGCCGACCTCTCCGCCCGCCTCAACGCGCTGAGCCTTGAGGATATGCTTGCCTTCGTGCGGGGTTTCCTGTGCTTCTCGCTGCTCTCCAACCTGGCGGAAGACCGGCAGGCCCGCCGCGCGGCGGCGCAGGCGAGCGAAGGCGGCCGGCCGGACACGCTCGCCAAGGCCATGCACGCGCTGGAGCAGAAGGGCATTACCCGCGCCGCCATCGCCGAGACGCTGGACGGCGCCCTCATCGCCCCGGTGCTGACCGCCCACCCCACCGAGGTGCGGCGCAAGAGCGTCATCGACCGCGAGACCGCCATCAGCCGCCTGATGGCCCAGCTGGACCGGGAAACCGACCCCGCCGTGCGCCGCGAACTGGAGACGGACCTGTTCCGCGAGATCGAGGTGCTATGGAAGACGCGGCCCCTGCGCGCCGTCGGCATCACCGTGGCGGATGAGATCGAGAACGCCCTCTCCTACTTCCGCACCACCTTCCTTGAGGTGCTGCCGCGCTTGCATTTGCGCTGGCAGGAACTGACGGGCGAAAGCCTTTCCAGCTTCGTGCGCGTGGGCAGCTGGATCGGCGGCGACCGGGACGGCAACCCCAACGTCACCGCCGAGACGCTCGCGCTGGCGCTGCGCCAGCAGGCCCGCACCGCGCTCGGCCATTACCTTGAGGAACTGCACGCGCTGGGCGGGGCCCTGTCCCTCTCCGACACGCTCATCAAGGCCACGCCCGACCTGCACCAGCTGGCGGACCGCAGCGGCGACGCCTCCCCCACCGGGCGGACGAGCCCTACCGTCGCGCGCTGACCGGCATGTACGCGCGCCTGGCCGCCACCTTCGAGGCCCTGGTGGGCGACGTGCCGCCGCGCCGGGCAAGCGTGGCCGCCGAGCCCTACGCCAGCGCCGAGGAGCTGCTGACCGACCTCAAGGTGGTGCGCGCCTCGCTTGCCTCGGGCAATGCGCCGCTTTCCAACCGGCGGCTGGATTCGCTCATCTCCGCCGTCGAGACCTTCGGCTTCCACCTGGCAACGCTCGACCTGCGCCAGAACGCGGACGTGCACAACCGCGTGGTCGCCGAACTGCTGCGCGCGGCGGGCGTCGAGGCGGACTATCTGGCTCTCGATGAGGACGCGCGCATCGATCTGCTGCGCCAGGAGCTGGCCCACACCCGCCTGCTGCACAACCCCTACCTCGCCTATTCGGTGGAAACCGAAAAGGAAATCAGGATCCTGCGGACGCTGGCCGAGGCCCACGCCCGCTTCGGCCGGGCCTGCGTTCGCAACTACATCGTCTCCAAGACCAGCGGCGTCTCCAACCTGCTGGAAGTCTACGTGCTCCTGAAGGAAGTGGGCCTCTACCAGCCCGGCGCCACGCCCCGCTGCCCGGTGATGGCCGTGCCGCTGTTCGAGACCATCGAGGACTTGCACAACGCCCCCGCCGTCATGGACCGCTTCCTCGGACTGGAGGAAATGACAGCGCTGGCGCACGCGGGCGATGGCATGCAGGAGGTGATGCTCGGCTATTCCGACAGCAACAAGGATGGCGGCTACCTCACCTCCACCTGGTCGTTGCACGAGGCCGCCTGCGCGCTCGTTGAGGTGTTCGGGCGGCATGGCGTCAGGATGCAGCTGTTCCATGGCCGCGGCGGCGCGGTGGGCCGGGGCGGCGGTTCGGCCTTCGCCGCCATCCGCGCCCAACCGGCGGGCACGGTCGGCGCGCGCATCCGCATCACCGAACAGGGCGAGGTGATCGCCGCCAAATACGGCAACCCGGCCGTGGGCGCGGCCAGCCTCGAGACCATGGCCGCCGCCACCCTGCTCGCCACGCTCGACCCGCCCGCGCTGAACGGCGACCTCAAGCGCTTCCGCCCGGCGCTGGCGGAAATGAGCGAGGCCGCCTTCCGCACTTATCGCGCGCTGGTCTACGATACCCCCGGCTTCACCAAGTTCTTCCGCGCGGCAACGCCCATCGCCGAAATTGCCGACCTCAAGATCGGCTCCCGCCCGGCCAGCCGCACCACGTCGGACAAGATCGAGGATCTGCGCGCCATCCCATGGGTGTTTTCGTGGGGACAGGCCCGCATCATGCTGCCCGGCTGGTATGGCGTCGGCACCGCGCTCGAAGCTTTCCGGGACCGCGGCCTGCTTGCCGAAATGGTGGCCGAGTGGCCGTTCCTGCAAGCCGCCTTCTCCAACATGGAAATGGTGCTCGCCAAGTCCGACATGGCGGTGGCGGCGGACTACGCAGGCCTGGTGCCGGACGCGGACCTGCGCGCCGGCGTGTTCGACAGCATCCGCGACGAGTGGCAGCGCACCCATGACCAGCTGCTCAGCCTCACCGGCCAGTCGGAATTGCTGGAGCGCACGCCGGATACCCAGCGCGCCATCCGCCTGCGCCTGCCCTATATCGAGCCGCTCAACACCCTCCAGGTGGAGCTGATCCGCCGCCGCCGCGCCGGCGACGACCGGCCCGCCGTCCGCGAGGGCATTTTGCTCACCATCAACGGCATTGCCGCCGGCCTGCGGAACACGGGCTGAGGCGGCCGTTTCAAGCGGCCGCGCCCTGCCCGAAAGGCGTGGCCCAATAAAACGAATGGGGGGTGATAAGGGGGTTCTCTCAACCCCCTCATACCCTTTTGCTTGCGCGCCTTAGCGCACGGGCGGGGCCCAAGCCCCCTAATGCGCGCTCAGGAAGTGCAGGTAGCGATCGAAGTGGGCGATCACATCGGCGATCACCTGTTCGGTATCGTAGCCGTAGATATCGTAGCCCTGCCCGCCGACGACCAGATAGACCTCGGCGCGGTAGTAGCTTTTCCGGCGGGCCTCGCGCTTGCCCGGCGGATCGACCAGCGCGAAGGCAGGCAGCGGCTTCGGCACCGGGCGCACGGCGTAGATGAAGGGCGCGGCCTCACCCTGCGGCACCGTGAGCGTGATGCCATCCCCCTCGCGGTCAACGGTGGCATCGATGCTGCGCCGGGCAAGCTCGGCCGTCACCTGTTCCAGCGCTGGCGCGACCTTGTTGTCGAGGAAGGCGCGCACCTGCTTCTCGGTCGGGTGGCTGACGATGGCGGCGAGGCGGCGGCGCCATTCGAACTGGCCCGTCTCGCCGACCAGCGGCGCGGCGGGAAGCTGGCCGCTCACCACGAGCGCCGTCTCTCGCCGCAGCGAGGTGAGGACGCCGTAGCACATCAGGAGCATGATGATCGAAAGCGGGAGCGCGGCGATCACCGCCGCCATCTGCACCGCGGCGAGGCCGCCCGCGAGCAGCAGCACCGCGGCGACGCCGCCGCACGTGAGCGCCCAGAAGACGCGCAGCCACAAGGCCGGCTCCTCCTCGGTCTGGTCACGCGCGGTAATCATCGCGATGACGAGCGCGCCGGCATCTGATGCGGTGACAAAATAAATCGCGACCAGGAAGCCCGTGCACCAGGCGAGCAGCGTTGAGAGCGGCAGATATTCGAACACCGAAAACAGGGCGATCGGCATATTGTCCGCCACCGTGCGCGAAATCTGGCCGGCCGCCTCGTTGACATCGAGCCAGATCGCGGCGTTGCCGAAAATCGTGAACCACACGAAGGCGAACCCCGCAGGCGCAAGCAGCACGCCGATCAGGAACTCGCGGATCGTGCGCCCGCGCGAGACGCGCGCGATGAACAGGCCGACGAACGGCGCCCAGGAAATCCACCAGCCCCAGTAGAACAGCGTCCAGGTGCCCACCCAATCGGTCGGCTCATAGGCGTAGATGTGGAAGGTGCGGCTGACGAAGGCGTTGATGTAGAGACCAACATTCTCGACCAGCGCCTGCAGCAGATATTGCGTGGGGCCGAGTACGAGAATGAGGAACATCAGCACGCCCGAAATGACGATAATTGCCTCGCTCAACCAGCGGATGCCGTTGTCGAGCCCGGTTGCGACCGTAATCGTCGCGAGCACGGTGACAACCGCAATCAGGATCATCTGCATCTCCACCGTCTGGCTGACGCCCATCAGGTAGGTGAGCGTGGCATTGAGCTGCGCGACGCCGAGGCCAAGCGAGGTGGCAAGACCGGCGAGCGTGCCGACGACCGCGAAAATGTCGATGAAATCGCCGAGCGGGCCGCGCACCCGCTCACCGAAAATCGGCAGGAAGGCGGAGCGGATCGCAAGCGGCTCGTTCCGCCTGTAGCCGAAATAGGCAAGCGCCAGGCCCATCACCGCATAAATCGCCCAGGCATGGACGCCCCAGTGAAAAAGGTCACTCCCATCGCGTCGCGCGCCGCCTGCGGGGTGCCGGGCGCAGCATCCGGCGGATTGGAGAAATGCGTGATCGGCTCGGCCACGCCGTAAAAAACAATGCCGATGCCCATTCCGGCGCTGAACAGCATGGCGACCCAGGTGCTGAATTTGTAGTCGGGCTCGGCATCGTCAGGACCGAGGCGGACCTTGCCGAGCGAACTCATCGCGATGCCGAACAGGAAGACAACGAAAATGCCAACGGCAAGCAGGTAGAACCAGCCGGCATCCAGAATAATCCAGCGGTTGGCTTTCTCGAACAGGGCATTGGCGCGATCGGGCAGAATGCTGGCGTAAAGAATGAGGCCGAGCGCAATGACCGCTGACCCGAAGAAGGTGACCGGCGCGATGTCGCGTCGCGACGGCAGGAGGCCGGATCGTGCCGGCGCTTGTTCGTCGGTTACTGCTGTCATTGCTCCTCCGATGGCATACGCGTTTGCGGATCAATCAACGATCCACATGTCCGAATAGATCTGTGTGAAGAGCAACGAAGCATAGGGCGATAAATCCGCAATGTGAAGGGAAGCGGGGAATTCGGCAGAAATCCGCGCCCGCAGTCAGGGCCGCGCACATTCGCAAACGGGCTTTGAGGGGAGCGCGCCAGCTCTTCCCAGAAGAGGGGTTGACGATTGTTTGATACCGGTGTCATCTTTGCGGACATGAACCCCACGGACTTCTCCCTGGCCCCGTCCGCCGCTTGCGGCGCGGCGGGGCACTCTCGCCGCACGGTTCTGTTTGGGCTGGGCGGGGCCTTGTGCGCTCTGGGCATGGGCGCGCGCCCGGCGCTCGCCGCGAACACGTCCGCGCCGGATGCCTCCCTCACCGCCTTGCTCGACGGGCTGGCGGCGGCGCTGACTGCCGATGCCGGGCACGCCGCGCAGCAACAGGCGCTTCGCACCGCCGCCGCGCAGTTGGGTGGCATTCGCCCGGAAAAGCTCTCCTCCGATGGTCGCGTTCTGCTCGCCGCCGTGCGCGACGGCATCGAAACCGAAGCCGCGCTGCTCTCCGGCGCCGGTCAGGCGGGCAGCTATGCCCTTGCCCTGCGATTGAACGCAGGGCCCGGCCTTTCCCCGCACGAGGCGCACCAGTGGGGGCAGGCGCGGGTGCGGGCGTTGCAGGCGGAGGCGGACAGGATTTTGCGCGCCCAAGGCCTCACCTCCGGCACGGTGGCCGAGCGCCTGCGCGCCTTCATGCGCGACCCGCGCCACCTGTACCCGAACACCGAGGTCGGCCGCCGCCGCGCCGTTGAGGCCATGAACGCGCAGCTGGCCGCCACGCGCGAGCGGCTGGGGCAAGCCTTCCGCAACCTCTCGCCCGCTAACCTTTCTGTCAGCACCCTGCCGCCGGAGCAGGCAACCAAGGCCACCATCGGCAAGCGCATCGACCCCTCCGCCGATGGCACGCGCCCCGGCGGCTATGTGGTCGACCTGCGGGAGATCGAGCGCCGCCCGGCGTGGACCCTGCCCAGCGTCGTCCATCACGAGCTGGCCCCCGGCCACCTGTTGCAGGCCCCGTTCGGGGAGCGCGCCCACGCGCACCCCGTCCAGCAGCGCTACGCCAAGGGCTACAGCGAGGGCTGGGCCATCTACGCCGAGCAGCTCGCCGCAGAACAAGGCTGGCTGGGGGACGATCCGCTCGCCCGCCTCGGCTACATCCACTGGATGCTGTTCCGCACCGGGCGGCTGGTGGCGGATACCGGTATTCATGCGCTCGGCTGGAGCGCGCAGCAGGCGATTGATGCGGTGCGGGAGATTCAGGGCGAACCGGTCGCCTTCATCACCATCGAGGAGGACGTCTCGCGCATGGTCGCCAATCCCGGCGCGGCAGCGGGGCAGATGCTCGCCGCCGCATGCCTGTCCCGGCTGCGGGACGACGCGCAAGCCAGGCTCGGCGCACGCTTCACGCTTGCCGGTTTCCATGAGGCGGTGCTGCGCCATGGCCCCTTGTCCAATCCGGGCCTGGAGGCGGCGGTGAAGAACTGGATAGAGACCGCCTCGGCATAGCCAAGCATAAGGGGGAGAAGAAATGGCCACGGACACTCCGGCAACAGGTTTGAACCGCCGCGCTCTCCTGGCGCTCGGCGGCGCGGCGGCGCTTGCGGCCACCGCCCGCCCGGTGCTGGCGCAGGACATGAAAGCCGCGGGCGATCCCGACGAAACCATGCGGCTCTGGCCTGGCAATCCGCCCGGCGCGCCATCCACGCTGCCGAAGGAAGAGGTCGTCACCCGCAACCCGGCGTCGACGGTTCCAGATCGCGCCGTCAGCCGCATCGGCACGCCGATGATGACCGTGTTCCGCCCCGCCCGGCCAAATGGCGCGGCGCTGCTCATCATCCCCGGCGGCGGCTATGTGCGCGTCGTTATCGACAAGGAAGGCTTCGAGTGCGCCCGCCGCTGGAGCGAAAAGGGCGTCACCTGCTTCGTGATGCGCTATCGCCTGCCCGCCGACGGCTGGGCCGACCGCGCCCGCGCACCCTTGCAGGACGCCCAGCGCGCCATGCGCCTCATCCGCGCCAGCGCCGCCAAATACGGCATCGACCCCAACCGCATCAACGTTCTCGGTTTCTCGGCGGGCGGGCACCTGGCGGCCAGCCTCGCCACCCGCCACGCGGAGGAGACCTACGCGCCCGTCGACGCCGCAGACCGGCTTTCCGCCCGGCCCACGGTCGCCGCGCTGGGCTATCCGGTCATCTCCATGTCCGCGCCCCACGCCCACATGGGCTCCCGCGCGCAGCTCATCGGCGAGAACGCCGCGCCCGAGGTGGAGGCCATCAACGCGCCCAGCAATCGCGTAACGGCCGAAACGCCGCCCACCTTCCTGTTCCACGCCACCGACGACCGCTCGGTGCCCGTTAACAACAGCCTGATGATGTACGCCGGTCTCGTTGCCAAAAACATCCCGACCGAGATGCACCTGTTTGAAAAAGGCGGCCATGGCTTCGGCCTGCGCGACGCCGCCGGCATCCCGGCCGAAGCCTGGCCCCAGCTGTTCGACCGCTGGGCGGCAACGCACGGGTGGCTGTAAGTTCGCTTACGTGACTTTATCGCAGGGGGCTTGAACCCCCTGCGCCCCATGCGTTTTTCGGGCCGCGCCCACGGCAACCGCCTGCGCTTCTGCCCCCTATTCAGTTACAAAACGTTGAATGATTTTAAGGAGCGTTTTCGCGCTTCAATCCAGCGCGCGATACGGCGGAGCGCCACGCACGCCCCGATAGCAGGAACGGGAGGTTGCCAAGAGGGTCCGCGACCCTCCCGCAAATTTCCCGAAATCCCCTTACTTCGGGGCCATGCGGATCGCGCCGTCGAGGCGGATGGTCTCGCCGTTCAGCATGGGATTGGCGAGGATGCTCTCCACCAGCATGGCGTATTCCTCCGGCTTACCGAGGCGGCTGGGGAAGGGCACCTGCTTGCCCAGCGCCTCCTGCACGTGCTCGGGGAAGCCCTGCATCATCGGCGTCAGGAAAATGCCCGGCGCGATGGTAACGACGCGGATGGCGTGCTGTGCCAGTTCGCGGGCGATGGGAAGCGTCATGCCTGCAACGCCCGCCTTGGAGGCGGAGTAGGCCGCCTGGCCGATCTGCCCGTCGAAGGCGGCAACGCTCGCCGTGTTGATGATGACGCCGCGCTCCTCGCCCAGCGGGTCGGCGGCCGTCAGCCGGGCCGCGAACTTGGAGAGCACGTTGAACGTGCCGATGAGGTTGATCTCGATGGCCTTGCGGAAGGCATCGAGCCCATGGGGCTGGCCTTCGCGGTTCACCACCTTGATGGCGGGCGCGATGCCGGCGCAGTTCACCAGCACGCGGGCGATGTTGTGGCGCGCCTCCGCCTGCGCCACCGCGTCCGCAACGCCGGCGTCGTCGGTCACGTCCACCTTGAAGAAGGCGCCGTTGATCTCCCGCGCCGTTGCCTCGCCCACCTCCGCGTTGAGATCGAAGATGGCAACCTTTACGCCGCGGTTGGCGAGCATCCGCGCGGTTGCGCCGCCAAGGCCCGATGCGCCGCCGGTGACGATGGCGGCAATGCCGTTCAGTTCCATAAGGCTCCCCATATTCTGCGTTTAGGGCTCGCCCTCTCCGCGCCGCAGGCGGCGGACAGGCGAGCAATATTATTACGCCCTGCCTATTCCGCCAGGAAGCCGGGGGCAAGCCCTCTTAAGGGCCGTTTGAGAATGGCTCGCGCGTGAGGTCTGGCGATGTGCGGGCCATGTGCACGCGTGGCCGGAGGCCGTATCCGGGCCCAAACGCCCGTGATTGATCTAACCTTGCCGCATCCGGCGCATGTCACCAGGGGAAAATCAGCGATGACCATGAAATAAATACTCAATATAAGTCAAATTAATTAAACGATATCAAAAGATTTGAGTTAATAATATCACAGCATTAAAACAGTTGATGTTGATACATAGAAATTAATAACCCCAGCAATAGCAATATACTGCCAAGCTTCCTATTGTGCTACCAGAACAGGTAGTTATAACTAGTCCTGGTCTTCATGCCTCGGTGATTGCACCAGCGCGCGTCTCGCTGCACCGAACATGCTCCATGGGAAGACTGAGTTCCGACCAATGGAAATCCTGGGACCTGGAAAGGGAGGATGAAGCAATAAGTACCTATGAACTTCTGTCCGTAATCTTGTCTCTGGCAGCCCTAATCCTTGTGGCAATCCGGCTTGGATTGTCCATTGGGCAGCGCGACCGCGACTAGATCGGGAGCGTAGGGGTTCAACCAGGCGGTGCCAGCAGACGCCTCGGCACCGCCTGGTGCCCCATAAGCAAAGACCCCGCGGATTGCACGCCGCAGGGTCTTTTAATTTAGAAAGGTGGATAGCAATCCGTACCTTATGAACCGGGATTTATATACGCTCCGGCTCGGCGATCTTCAACGACAATGTCATAACCGTCATAGCCGTCATAACCATCAAATGGTCGCATCCCTGGGCGCCAAGCCCTCTCAGGCGGCTTCATCCTTGCAATGGGGGCAGGCGGGAAGATCCTCGGCGTAAGGGCGGCCGCAGTCCTCGCACATGGCGTGGCGGCCGGGCGCAAGGCCGTGGCCCACCGACACCCGCTCGTCGAACACGAAGCACTCGCCCTGCCAGCGGCTCTCCTGTTCCTTCACGGTTTCCAGATATTTGAGAATCCCGCCCTCGAGGTGATAGACCTCGTCGAACCCCTGTTCCTTGACGAACGCCGTCGCCTTTTCGCAGCGAATGCCACCGGTGCAGAACATGGCGATCCTGGGCTTCTCCGCCTTGCCTTCGTACTGGCGGGAGAAGTCGCGGAACCATTCGGGAAACTGGCGGAAGGTCGTGGTCTTCGGGTTGATCGCCCGCTCGAAGGTGCCGATTTCCACCTCGTAATCGTTGCGGGTGTCGATCACCACCACGTCCTCGGCCGTGATGAGATCGTTCCACTTGTCCGCAGGCACGTAGGTGCCAACGATCTTCAGGGGGTCGGTGCCCTCCACCCCCATGGTCACGATTTCCTTCTTGAGCCGCACCTTCATCCGCTTGAACGGCATTTCCGGCGCGCGGGAATACTTCACCTCGATCCCGGCGCAGCCGGGCAGCGCGCGGATCACCTCGAGCACCGCCGCCAGGCCCTCATCCGTGCCCGCGATGGTGCCGTTGAGGCCTTCTTGCGCCACCAGCAGCGTGCCGCGAATGCCGTTTTCCGCGCAGGCATCGCTCAGGCGCGCCTGAATGGCGGGGCAATCGTCAAACGGCGTGAACTTGTAGAGCGCCGCCACGAGGATGGGCAGCGGTTCGGTGGTCATGTCTCAAGGCTCCGGCTTCGCTATTCAAGCGCGCCCGCAGCCATAAGCCCCCGGCGCATGTCATGGCAAGGGCACGGCGCGCCAGACCTGCCGCCAGCCGCGACAAGAGGCGCAAAAAAATCCCCCCGGACCGGCTGGGTCCGGGGGGAACATGAAGCGGTCGATATTCTGTTTTGTTACCAGCGCACGGAGAGCGTGCCCGATACCGCATGGTTATGGGCCGCCTCGGCGTCGGTGTACTTGTAGCCCACCCGCAGGTTGACGGCTTCGGTGAGGTCCGCGCTCACGCCGGCGGCGGCGCGCACCGCCGAGCGGCCTGCCGATGCCGCCTCGACCCGGTAGTCGGTGAGGTGGAGCGAGCCGGTCATCACGGAGGCGGGATCATCCAGCTCGCGCAGCAGGGCGAACGAGCCGTAGGGCATCACGCGCACCTTGCCGATGGTCGTCGCGCCGTTGAAGCGCGCGCCCACCCGGCCGACCAGCGACTGGCGGCGTTCCTGATCGAAGTAGAGCGCCACGGCGTCGTCGCCCTCTTCCATCAGGCTGTCGCGCACCACGTTGTCGTAACCGATGCCGATGAACGGCGTCAGGTACAGGTTGCCGCTGGTGACCAGCTTGCCGACTTCCAGGTCGCCCGCGAAGCTGGTGCCGTCCGGGTGCGACTTCAGCTCGTAGTTGCCGTTCGACAGGCTGACCGTGCGATCGACATGGTAGGAGTCATAGCCGAACGAGGCGATGGCGTTGACGTAATAGCCGCCCTTCTGCCACTGGCCGTAGCCCAGCACCTGGTAGCCGTCGATCTTGGCCGAGCCCAGCCAGTAGGCCTGGGTGCGCGAGCGGTTGTAGGCCAGCGCCGCGCCGAGCGTCAGGCTCGGGGTGACGTTGTCGTCCACACCCATGACCATCGAGGTGGTGGAGGCGCGGTAGCGGCCGGCGACATCGCTCGCGGCGATCCGGCCGACATCGCTGCTCACCGTGCCCCAAACCCTGCGGCTGGTGGAGACGCCGTTGTCGCCCGCCAGATGCGCCAGGTCGAAGCGGCTGTTCACGCGGTCGGAGACGGCGGTTCGCGCCGTGCGGTTCGCCTGAACGGCGGTGTCGAGCGAGTCCGCATGGACCTCGCCGGCGGCCTGCTGCAGGGCAGCGGCGGCCTGCTGGGCGTTCAGCCCCATGAGGCCCTCGAGGAAGCGGCCGGAGGCGCTGGTGTTCCGCACGCCCGCGGCGCCCCGGAAGGTATCGACCGCGCCTGCGAGCGATGCGCCGTTGCCCCATTCGCGGCCCGAGAACAGCTTGGCGTACTTGTCCGCCGTCACGGTCAGCACCACGGAATCCGGCAGGTAGAGCACGTCGAAGCGGGTGTTCGCCGCCATGCCTTCCGTCGGCTGCACCAGCGCATCGAAGCTGCCCTCAACGCCGCCTTCGGCCACCACCACCTGGAAGGCATCGCCGATCGTCGGGGTGAACTCGTTGGTCGCATCGCCCGTGATGCCACGGGTGATGGGAGCGATGCTGCCGCCAGCGGTAAAGACGCTGTTCGCGCCGGTGAGGATGAGCGTGTCGAAGTGACCGGCGCCAATCCCTGCGGTCGTGCCGTCGATATCGAGCCGCAGCTGGCTGCCCGCCGCCTGGGTCACGCTGCCCGCCACGATCAGCTGGCCCGGCGAGTTGCCCGGCGCCAGAACGCCCGCGACTTCCATATTGCCGAGGACCACGCCCGAGCCCCCGGCGGTGCCGGTGGGGTCAACCCACACGTTGCCGTTGAACTGGTTGTTGAAGCTGAGCGTGCCTTCCTGAACGCAAGCGCCGATATCGTTCGACGCCGCAGCCGTCAGGTTGAGCCGGCCGCTGCCCTGCTTGATGAGGCAGGCGGCGCCGTCGGCCGTGCCGGTCAGCTCCACATCGAAAGTGCCGGTGTCGAAGACGGCGTTGCTGCCCGTCACGTGGACATTCTGCGTCAGGGTCATGTCCGCGCCGGCGGTGAAGCCGCCGTTCTCGCGCAGGATGATGTCGCCGCCGGTCGCGCCGACGGCGCTTTGCGAGGCCGCCACGACCCGGCCGCCGTAAACGTCGATCAGAACCTGCGTGTTCTCGCCGGTCAGGGTCAGCGTGCCCTCGCCCAGCTTGCGGACGATCCCCGCGCCGGTAATGTCGCCGGCCATCACGATGTCATGCCCGTTCGTATCGAACGCGGCCTGCTGCGTGTTGTTGACCTGCAGCCTGTGCTCGATCGTGAAGGAGTCGAGCGTCCGCAGCGTGGTGTTCTCGGCGATCGTCACCGTGCTGCCGGCTGCGCCCAGGGCCGCGTCGCTGTTGAACTCCAGCGTGCCGCCCCGAACGAAAACGCCGTTCTGGCTGTTGACCCCGGTCAGCCGCAGCGTGCCGGTGCCGGTCTTGTTCAGCGTGCCCTTGCCCGAGACGGCGCCCGACAGCTCGACCGCATGCGCGCCGGTATCGATCGTGGAATTGGCATTCGTCAGCACGATCGCGTTGTCGCTCGACAAAGCCGCCGTCGTCTGCAGCGTCGCCGCGCCGAGGGTCACGGCGCCACCGCCCAGGTTGGCGTCGCTCGACACGCGCAGCGCGCCCGCGTCAACACGCGTGCCGCCGGTGTGGGTATTGGCGCCGGTCAGGGTCAGCGTGCCCGCACCCGACTTCACAAGCTGGCCGGTGCCGGACATTGCGCCCGCATAGGTGCCGTCGGCGCCTTGCGCGAACTCGACCACGGCCTTGTTGGTGATCGCGCCCTGCAGCGAGGTGGTGTCGCCCTTCAGGGTGCCGTCCAGCACCGTGGTGCCGCCGGCATAGGTGTTGGCGCCGGTCAGGGTCAGGGTGCCCGCGCCCGACTTCACGAGCTGGCCGGTGCCGGACATCACGCCCGCATAGGTGCCATCGGTGCCTTGCGCGAACTCGACCACGGCCTTGTTGGTGATCGCGCCCTGCAGCGAGGCGGTGTCGCCCTTCAGCGTGCCGCCCAGCACCGTGGTGCCGCCCGTGTAGGTGTTGGCGCCAGCCAGGGTCAGGGTGCCTTCGCCGGTTTTGGTGAGGCCGCCCGAAGCGCCGTCGGCATTGCTGAACACGCCTTCGAACACCGCATCGTTGCCCTGGGTGTCGATGGTGCCGCCTTCGTTGCCGATGGTGAAATCATTCCCGATCGTGGCGATTGCGTCCACAGCCAGGACACCGCCGGCGAAGACCGGGTTGACCGAGCCGTCGGCCAGCTGGCTGGTGGTGTAGGCCGCCTCGGCGGTATCGATATCGGGCGTCGACGGCGTAGCGCCGCCCACTTCGCCCAGGCTGCCGTCGGCATTGATGACGAAGGAGCCGTTGTTGATGGCGGGATCGGAAGGCATCCAGTTCTGGGTGAACGACGAACCCGCCGCATAGCCGAACTTGTAGGAGCCCGCCGCCAGGTCCTTGAAGATCACCGACTGGAAGGCGTAAATGCTGTGCCCGGTCGGATCGCCGGTCAGGTCGCCGGGCTCGGGGGTGGCCGTGTTTGCGAAGAAATAGTTGCTGCCCGCAACGAGGCCGGTCGGCACCGTTCCATTGGACACATTGGTGAAGCCGTCCACCAGCGTGAAGGTCTGGTTGCCGACAAGGTTGCCGTCCGCCGTGCTCAGATCAAGCGAACCCTCGGGAACGGTCATGTCGGAGTGCCAGCTTCCGTAGAAGATCTGGACATTGTAGAAGCCGCTGGTGTCGCCTTCGAAAATAAGAAAGCCCAGCGAGTCGGTATGCGCCATCGCCCCGATCGGGGTAAGGCTCGTCCCCAGCAGAGCCAGGGACAGTGCGGCCTTGCGGCCAACTGCACGCCACATATGTGTTTTTCCTCAACCTGAACGCCACACCCGCAAGGGGAGCACACCTACCCCGCGAACGTAGAACGATTATCGTTTTATCGTTTCCTGACGGCCGCGTGTGCCTTGCGCGCCTTCTCCACGCAGCCATGAACGAGAAGGCGCCTTGCCGGACGTCCGGACGGAACCGAAAGCGCCCCGCAAAGGGCCGATTGCACCGCCAGGATTGTTCGCCAGACGCTATAAGCATCGTTCTTGGTTGAAATTCAGTTAATTATAAACAGGATCGGATCGACAATGAGACGACCTGAGCAAGGCTCAGGCATTCGGATACGCTGTGGCTGGCTCCTGGCGGAGGGGCTCGGCGGGGCTGCTCCGCACGCCGGGACGCCGCAGATTCCCAGCGTTAGAACAGCGCAAACAGCAGCAGCGCGACGGCAAGGCCAATGGTGGGCACGATGACGGTGAGCACGCCGACCGGCCCATAGGCATCCCGGTGGCTTTCCCCGCAGACGGCGCGGATCGTCGTTACCACATAGCCATTGTGCGGCAGGCTATCGAGCGCGCCGGAGGAAATCGCCACCACCCGATGCAGCGCCTCGGGGTCGACACCCAGTCCAAGGTAATGCGGCGCGAGCAGCGGTAGGGCGATGGTCTGCCCGCCGGAGGCTGAACCGGTGAGCCCGGCGATCACGGTCACCGCGACGGCCGCGCCGATGAGCGGGCTGCCCGGCATGGCCAGCACCGCATCGACCGCCGCCTGAAACGCGGGCGACAGCTGCGCCACCGCGCCGAAGCCGACAACCGCGCAGGTGTTGGTGATGGCGATGATCGCCCCCGTGCCGCCGCGTGAAAAGGCCGCGGGCATGTCGCGGCGGCGGGCCAATCCCACCAGCAGGGCAAGAATGATACCGGCCCCCAGCGCCGCGACGAGCGCATATTTGCCAAGCGATGCCGCCGGCAGCAGCGGGCGCAGAAGGGCGGGTGCTTGCGCCGGATACTGGCAGGCGAGGAACACCCCCAGCACCCCGATGAGCGGCAGGAGGCTGAGGAGCGGGTGCGGCAGCGCCTCCGCCGCCGCCTCGCCGCGCGCATCATTCGCGCGGGGCACGAACCGCTCGCCGCGCCTGACGGCCCGGCGCAGCATGGCCTGCAGCCATACGGTGCCCAGCGCCGCCATCAGCACGGCGACCACCAGGCTCACCTCCCACGCCGCATAGGCGTTGGTGCCGAGAAACGGCATGGGGATGAGGTTCTGAATTTCGGGCGATCCCGCCGAGGTCATGGTGAAGGTGACCGAGCCGAAGGCCATGGCGCCGGGGATGAAGCGGCGCGGCAGGTTCGCCTCGCGGAACAGGTGCACCGCCAGCGCATGAACCGAGAAGGCGACGATGAACACGCTCACCCCGCCGTAGGTGAGGAGCGCGCAGGCCGCCACCACCGCCAGCGCAGCGAAGCGGACGCCGATCTTGGCCAACGTCCAGCGGGCGACGCTGGCCGCCGCGCCCGATGCCCCCATCACCTCGCCGAAGATCGCCCCCAGCAGGAACATGAAGAACCAGTCGCCGAAGAAGCCGGTGAAGCCATCCGTGTAGGCGGAGACGAAGTTCGCCTGGTCCTCGCCCACCGGCAGCCAGGCAAGGCCGCTCGCCGCCGCCACGATGGCCGCGCAAAAAGGCGCTGCGATGAGAATGTTGAGGCCGCGCACCGTCAGCCAGATCAGAAGACCCAGCCCGGCAATAAGCCCCGCCGCGCTCAGGAGGGACAGGCTCATGCCATCGCTCCCGCGCCGCGGGCCCTGCCGCCTGCGCCCAATACGTTACCCGATGCCCCAGCCCCCTGCGTCACGGCCCCGTCTCCCCCGGTTGCGCCTGTTGCACTTTCTCCCTTCAACCCACGCAACACAACCACCACCGCCCGGAACCAGGACGATAGTTTTTTTCCTATAATCGAAAGCCTATTACCTGTCAAGCCCCGGCAGGCCGCCAGAGCAGATCATACATTTGGTTGTCGTTATCAGGCGGCGCGCAAGGGCGAAGCGAATTTCTAAAGCGAAGAATTTCTAAAGCGAAGAGACGTAGGGCCTCAGGACATCCACGGTTTCCATCAGGCCGTGCGCCTCCATATCGAGCAGCAGTAACTCCGGCGTTTTCTCCGGCCTCTTCAAACGCTCGCGCATCCGGCGGATTGCGGCGACGGCCCGCCCTGGCTCCAGGGCGATCGTGTCTGCGATGAAGGCATCCGCACTGCGCGCCTCAAGGCCGAGAGGCGCCAGCACCTCCGCCGGAAAATCTCTAAGATTGTCCGTGACGATCACGGCAGCCTGGGTTTTTACCGCTGCCGCGATGACATGGGCATCCTTCGGGTCGGGCAGCCGGTCGGCCGCCGGCAGGAAGGCCGCATAGTCGCTCACTAGGGCATCCTCAAAGGCGGTCTCCATACGCCTGCGCTGTTCCTTCGCAACAGCCGCCGGGTCAGCCACCCCCTTGCTGGCAAAGAAGCCGGCCATCGCCCGCTCAGTCTCTTCCAGCACCTCCGCCGACCACCGAACCCTGAAGAACTCCGCCTCGGCCAGGGTCAACAGGAGGTTCCGCTTCAGCGCGCCAGCCAGACAGCACGCATCGGCAAAGGCGGTGTAGCGGTTGGCGAACAAGGTCAGAGATACTCCCCATCCAGTTCCGCCATGCCGGACAGGGCTTCGCTGCGCCTCTGGTCCCGCCTGCGCTTGTAATCGAACAGGTCCGCCGCCCTGATCCGGCGATGGCGGCCGACAAGGGTGAAGGGTATGTCTCCCTTCTCCAGCAACGACACGAGAAACGGCCGGGAGACGTTCAGAATGTCCGCCGCCTGCTGGGTCGTCAGCTCCTGCGTGACCGGCACCAACGTCACTGCGTCACCCCGGCTGATGTGCCGGAGCACCTCCATAAGCAGATGCGACAGGCCGGGAGTCAGCGTGATTTCCACCGGCTTCTTAGCTTCATCCAGAACGTGCAGCTTCGCCTCACCGGCCGCATAAGCCGCCAGCAACTGGCGCAGCTGATTTGCCGCCTGCCGATCCGTGGCATCAGGCAGGCGCGCGCCAATTTCCTCAGCGAATGCTGGCAGTGTCATAACCTTCTCCCATCTTCTGAACTGTTATATCCTCGTTGCCGCAAACGCAGCAATCGAAATAAACGAAATATTCGAAACATGGGTCCACGCCGGGGGGCTTTCCCATTCCCTGTCTCGGCGCGAAGCGGTTATGGGAAGGCAGTTAAAGGCCGGCGTCGCGGGCGCGCAGGCGGCGGGCCAGTTCTTCCGAGCCGGCTTCCTCCGCCTTGTTCACATATTGCGAGGCGACGATCCACCCCTTGAGCGGGCGCAAGGAGGCGATGCAGCTGCCCAGGATCAGCGGGCCGGAGGTCAGCAGGTGCACCCACCAGCCGGGGGAGTAGGCCAGCTCCAGCCAGATGGCGAAGCCCACCAGCGGGAAGGAGATGATGGTCATGGCGAAGAAGGCGGGGCCGTCATCCGGGCTGGCGAAGCTGTAGTCCAGCCCGCACGCGTCGCAGCGCTTGGCGAGCTTGAGCCAGCTGGCGAACATCCTGCCCTTGCCGCAGTGGGGACAGCGGCCAAGCCAGCCGGTCTTGAGGATCCACCCCAGCTTTTCCTTGCCTTCAAGCTCCATGACGACGCGCCTTTCATACCGGCCTTGATATTGGCTTATGTAAGCGCTCCCCCTCTTCCTTGCACGGGCCCTGTTGACGCACCTCGGCCGCCGTTTCCCGTTCGCTCGCCTATGCATAATGTTAGTGTCTTGTTGACACCCTCTGTGTTATGGGGTGCCCCGATTGCAGAGGACACCCATGAAACATTTTTCCTGGCTCCTGGCGGGCGTCGCGGTTGCCGGCATCAGCGGAACGGCTGAGGCCGCCCCGGTGGATGCGCTCAATGCCATGCGCGATTACAACCTGATCGTGTTTGACGACTTTCAGCTCAACCATGACATCCAGGGCAGCGTCTACGTGGACGGCGATCTGTCCGGCGGCAACATGGTGGGGTCCAACCACAGCCGCTACACCGGCGCGCCGGGGCTCACCGTCACCGGCAACGTGACCGGCCAGAACGTCAAGGTGAAGAACAGCGACGTTTACGTGGGCGGCAACGTCACCGGCTCCATCGAGGTGAACGATGGCGGCAGCGCCTACATCGGCGGCAGCGCCGCGCCGGGCGCGGTGAAGATCAACGGCAACCAGCAGGGCCGCACGCTCGAGACCGGCAGCAGCACCTTCGCGCAGCGGCTCGACAAGGCGGACTTCCGCGACCTCTCCGGAGCCTTGGCCCGGTTCGCGGCCGAGACCACCTACTCGACCGCAGACATTACCGATCGCAACAACTACCGCCTCACCGTCGCCGACCTGGACCACAACGGCATCGCCGTCGTGAACCTGGAGGAGGGCTTCCTCGACTCCCTCGCCAGCTACGGCCTTTACGGCGACGCCCTGTCCAGCCTGGATACCGTCGTCATCAACGTGGCCGGCACCCACGTTTCCATCGATGCGAACTGGCAATCCGGCACGCTCAGCAACCTGTTCGCCAGCGAGCATGTGATCTGGAACTTCTTCGAGGCCGAAACCGTCTCGCTCTCAACGCAGATCTTCGGCTCCGTGCTGGCCCCGAACGCCCTGCTCTCCAACGTCACGCCCATCGATGGCAGCGTGGTGGCAGGCAGCTTCGCCCAGGGCGGACAGGTGCACCTGCCGCGCTATTCCGGCACCGGACTGACGTTCAACCCGCCCGTCGAGATGCCCGAGCCTGCCGTTGCCGGGCTTGTCGGCCTCGGCTTTCTCGGCGTCGCCGCCGTGCGCCGCCGCAAGAGCTAAGACGCAGCAACGCCCGCACCGGCCCACCGGACCGGCGCGGGCGGCCTTCCCGGCAATCAGTCCGCCACGTTGGTGGCCTCGGCCTGCGCCTTGGCGCGGGCGCGCTCCCGGTTGCGAAGCCAGAAACCCGCCTGCACCGGCCACTGGCTGAAATCCTGCGGGTCGCCGCCAAGCGCACGCCAGGCGTGGTGCGGCCATTCCGGGTTGTAGAGCGCCTCGCGGGCGATGGCGACCAGGTCCGCCTGACCGTCCGCCACGATGGCCTCGGCCATGGCCGGTTCGGCAATCATGCCGACTGCCATGGTGGCGATGTCCGCCTCCTTCCGCACCTGGGCGGCGAAGGGCACCTGGAAGCCGGGCCGGGCCTTGATCGCCCCCGGCGGCACGGCCATGCCGCCCGAGGAGCAGTCGAGCACATCGACGCCCAGCGCCTTGGCGCGCGCGGCGAAGGCCACCGTGTCCTCGATGGTCCAGCCGCCTTCCACCCAGTCGGAGGCGGAGACGCGCACGAACACCGGCTTGTCCTCCGGCCAGACCGAGCGCACCGTCTCGATCACCTCCAGCGGGAAGCGCATCCGGTTGGCGAGCGAGCCGCCGTATTCGTCCTCGCGCTTGTTCGCGAGCGGCGAGAGAAATTCATGCAGCAGGTAGCCGTGAGCGGCGTGGATCTCCACGATGTCGAAGCCCGCCTCCAGCGCCCGCTCCGTCGCCCGCCGCCAGGAGGCCAGATGCTCCTTCAGATCGTCCGCCGTCAGCGCCTGGGGCGTGGGCCAGCCTTCATCGTGCGGGATCGCGCTGGGGGCCACCACCTGCCAGGCCTTGTCGCCCCGCGCCGCCTCATCCTCGGGCATCAATGGCTTGTCGCCGTGCCACGGCCGCTGGCAGGAGGCCTTGCGCCCGGCATGGGCCAGCTGGATGGCGGGCACGCTGCCGTTCTCGCGCAGGAACTCGGCAATGCGCGCCAGTTGCAGAATATGGGCATCGTCCCACAGGCCAATGTCGCCGGGGGTGATGCGCCCTTCGGGGCGCACCGCCGTTGCCTCCACCATCACGATGCCGAAGCCGCCCAGCGCGAACCGGCCCAGGTGCACCAGATGCCAGTCATTGGCGAAGCCATCGATGGCGGAATACTGGCACATGGGTGAAATCACCAGCCGGTTGCGGCTGTGCACGCCCCGCAGCTGGAGAGGGCTGAACAGGTTGAGTGACGCCATAACGCTGACCTTTCTTACCGAGGAAGGGTGTGCCACGTTCGTGCGCCAGAACGCACGGGCGGCCGGAAAGACTTCAATCGGCGCGAACCGTAACAGCAGGCAGACCGCCCGAAAATCCGCCGATCCGGAAACGGTCAGTCCACAGCCTTATCCATTTTCTCGAAGGATTGCCGCATCCACCTTCGCCGTCTTTAGGGGGTGCACGCCATTTAAGAACACGACATTAATGTCGTATTCTGATTGCGGGGATTAGTCTTTTCAGCCTAAAAACGAAATCACCGGGACGGACTGGCCGACCCGGTGATTGGCGGGATTGCTCCCGTCGATTCCAGAAGGGGATGGATATGGACCTCCTCATCCTTCTGGCCCTGATCCTAACCCGGATCGAGATCTCGATCAACATCCGGCCTAGGAAATAAAGGTCAGGTTCCCGAGGGCGGCGCAAGCCTCTCCGGGGACGACCAAGGGAGACAGTATGCTGACCAGGTTAAGCGGCGCAGAAGCCAGAGCCATTCGCAAGAACCGCTGGCTTCACGGCACGCTCAAGCTGACACAGGAGCGGCTTGCCCGCCTGTTCGGCGTCGAAACGAGGACGGTCCAGCGATGGGAGGCGGGGGATGTGCCGATCGATGCGCGCACGGCCCTCGCCTTCCGTTTCATCGAGCAGGCCCCCCAGGCGGTGCTCGACCAGATGTGGGAGCAGGCGACGCAGCCTCAGGCGAGCGACGCCTTCCGGCCTGCCGGCACCCCATCATAACCCGCCCGTTCACACCATCGCCACGGCGCGCACCTCCCGCAATGCCCGCTCGATGTCGGCGGGGCTGTTGTAGATGCACGGCGTCAGCCGCACGTGGCGGGTGGCATAGGGCGCGACCGAGGCGATGATCCGCCGCTCCTTCAGCATCTTCACCACCGCGGCAGGCGTCATGCCCTTCACGTCGAACGAGACGATCCCGGCGGACAAGTCCGGCCGCCGGGGCGTTTGCAGCGTCACGTTCGGCATTCGGGCCAGCCCCTCCTTCAGCTGGGTTGCCAGCTCCTCCGTGCGCGTCTGAACGAGATGCGGGCCGATGCCCTCATGGAATGCAAAAGCCTCGGCCAGCGCCCACTGGTGCTCGTAGGGCTTGAAGCCGCCCGGCGTCATGCGGGCGGCGGTCGATGCCCCCTGCGGCTCACGGTTTTCAAACCACGCCGTCCAGCTCTCCCCATCGATGAAGCTGGGGATGCTTGGCCGCAGCGCCGCCCAGCCGCGCGGGGTGGCAACGATAATGCCGGTGCCCCGCGGCCCGAACAGCCACTTGTGGCACCCGGCCATGAAGAAATCGCACCCCAGGCTGCCGAACATCTGGTTCTGGTTGCCAAAGCCATGCACCCCGTCCAGCCCGAACAGCACCTGCGTCTCCGGGCTGCGGCTCGCGTTGATCCGGGCCAGTCCGTCGGCGATCATCCGCACCGGAATCTTGAGCCCCGTGCTGGAATGCACCCATGTCAGCGCCAGCACCCGCGTCTCGGGGCGGATTTCCTGCAGCACCCGTTCGGCCAGAGACTCCGGCGTTACCTGGCGAATATCCTCGTAAAGGGCGATCTTCCGCACCCGCGCCCCCGTGCGCTGGGCCGCCAGCCGCAGGGATTCGTGGGTGACGTAGTAATCCTGCTCCGTCGTCAGCACCTCCTCGCCGGGGCGCAGCATCAGCCCATTGTAGACCAGCGCCACGCCCATGGTCGTGCTGTCGGTGAGCGCGATGTCGCGCGGATCAACGCCCATGTAGCGCCCCGCCGCTGCCAGCGCCGCCTCGCGCAAGCGGCCGTTGTTGTCCTGAAGGTAGCCGGCCGGGCTGGCATCCAGCGCCCGGCGATGCCACTCGATGGCCTGCCGCACCGGCTGCGGATGGGAGGCGATCAGCATGGCGCTGAGGTGAACGTCGTCCGTGTTCAACGGAAACTGCCGGCGGATGCCCGCCCAGTAGCTCTCCCACGCCGCCCGGTCGGCGCTGCCGGCCGCTGCCTGATCCTCGCTCCCGCACGACGCCGCCACCACGCCTGCGCCGAGGGCACAGGTCGCGCGGGTGAGAAGGGTGCGCCTGTCCAAATCCATGCCGCCTGCCGCCTTCCTGCACCGCCATTGGCCATGCCCGGCATGGCCGTATCGTAGAGGCAACGCTTGAAAGCCGAAGCCGTTCAGAGGCTTCGGCGGCCATCGCCCCTCTCCGGCGCATCGGCGGGCGGAGAGGGGGATGAGGACGAGGATGACGGCGGAGGCGGCGCAGAGGCTTGCCCGCCTCCGGCCAGCGCCTGGAGCATGTTGATCGGCAGGGGAAAGACGATGGTCGAGCTTTTCTCCGAGGCGATGTCCTGCAATGTCGAGAGATAGCGCAGCTGCATCGCCTCCGGCACGGCGGCCAGCATGGTGGCCGCATCCACCAGCTTGCGCGCCGCCTGCTCCTCCGCCTCCGCGCTGATGATGCGAGCGCGCCGCCCGCGCTCGGCCTCCGCCTGCCGGGCGATGGCGCGCACCATGCTCTCGTCGATATCCACCCGCTTGATCTCGACGTTTGTCACCTTGATGCCCCAGGCGTAGGTCTGGCTATCGAGGATCTCCTGGATATCCCGGTTGAGCTTGTCCCGTTCGGCCAGCATCTCGTCCAGCTCGTGCTTGCCCAGCACCGAACGCAAGGTGGTCTGGGCCAGCTGGCTCGTCGCCATCATGAAGTTTTCCACCTGGATGATCGCCCGGTCGGCATCCACCACCCGGAAATAGACCACCGCGTTCACCTTCACCGAGACGTTGTCCCGCGAGATCACGTCCTGGCTCGGCACGTCCAGCACGACGACGCGCAGGTCCACCCGCACCATCTGCTGAATGATGGGAATAAGCAGGATCAGCCCCGGCCCTCTTACGCCGGAAAAACGGCCAAGCGTGAACACCACGGCCCGTTCGTATTCTCTGAGGATGCGAATGGCGGAGGCCAGGATGAACAGCACCAAGAGGATGAGGAGACCATAGGTGATAAAATTATACATGGCTCAGCTCCTTCCCGGCGAAGGCGGCACCGGCGCGCCGGGTTCGGCAGCGGCCGCCTCCACGAACAGCACCAGCCCCTCGCGCCCCTGCACCCGCGCCACCTGCCCCGGCGCCAAGGGCTGGCTGGCATGGGCCTGCCAGCGCTCGCCCTGCCACAGCACCTCGCCTCTGTTGCCGGACCACCACAGAACCTGCGCCGTGGTGCCATGAAGCGCCGCATCGCCCATGGCGGCCCGGCGCCGGTGGGCCCGCCACCCCACCCGCGCCACCAGCGCCAGAAACCCCGCGCTCAGCACGGTGACCGCCAGCACCAGCCCGCGCGACAGGGCAAAGCCGGGCACCTCGGCATCGAACAGCAGCAGCGAGCCGACCGCGATGGCGGCGATGCCCCCTATTCCCAGAATGCCGAAGGAGGCGGCGTAGCCTTCCGCCACCAGCAGGCCGATGCCGGCCAGCAGCAGAAGGATGCCCGCAGTGTTGATGGGCAACAGGTTGAGCGCGAACAGCCCGACCAGCAGGCACAGCCCGCCGATGACGCCGGGCACGAACGTGCCGGGCGTGAGAAATTCGAAGATCAGACCATAGAGGCCGACCATCAGCAACAGGTAGGCGATGTTGGGGTCGGTGATGGCCCCAAGCGCGCGGGTGCGCCAGTCGGGCGCGAGTTCGACCAGCGCAAGGCCCGCTGTTTGCAGGCGCCGCCGCTCCTGCTCCACCAGCACCTCCCGGCCGTCGATCTGCGCCAGGAGGTCCGGCATATCCCGTGCAATGACGTCGATCACGCCCTGCTGGAGCGCGGCCTCGGCCGGCAGGCTGGCGGCCTCGCGTACCGCCTGCTCCGCCCAGTCGGCATTGCGGCCGCGCAGGTCGGCCAGGCTGCGGATATAGGCCACCGCATCGTTGATCGCCTTGCGCTCCCCCGCGCTGGGCGCGCTGCCCTGCTTGGTGTCGCCGTCGTCATCCGGTGCTCGGCCCCCGCCGCCACCCCCGCCGCCAATCGCCACGGGCGTCGCCGCGCCCACATTGGTGCCGGGAGCCATGGCAGCCACATGGCAAGCGTAGAGAATAAAGGTGCCGGCGCTTGCCGCCCGCGCGCCGCTGGGGCTCACATAGCAGGCAACCGGAATGGGCGAGGCGAGAATGTTGCGAATGATGGCGCGCATCACCGTGTCGAGCCCACCGGGCGTATCGATCCGCAGGATCAGCAGCGCAGCGCGACGGTCGCGCGCCGCCGCCATGCCCTTGGAGAGGTAATCAGCGGTCGCCGGGCCGATGGCGCCGTCAACATGCAGCGCCACGGCTTCGCCCGCACGCGAGGCCACGCCTTTGCTGCCTCCCTGTGCTGCGGCAAATCCTGCAGACAGCAGCAGGAGGGCAAGCGCCGCCAGCCCCCACCGCTGGCGAACCCACAGCGCCACCCTCGCGCGTGCCACGACCACAAGGCAGTTCCTCCGGCAATCGCGGGCATGCCCAGGGCTGGCCTCCCGCGCTCTGCGCCTGCCCTGTTTCGCGCCCGCTCCCTTTTGCGCCGCGACGCTGACTGGAGACGCAACACCGGCCGAAAAGGCGGCCATCGCCTGCCCCCGCTCAGAATACCAACGGCAGCCGCGGGCCGCTGTTCCCCATTTCATTTCGATGCGAAGGGCGCATGATCCCGCCCGCTTCAGCGCCGCCAGCCGGAAGGGCGCGCAGGCGCGCAAGAACGGCGCTTTCCGTTCAGCACCGGGCAGAATCAGCGTCCAGGGCGCGCGCCCTGATCTGTGTCGCCACTGCGAACTGGTCGCCATCGCCAGACTGCATCGGCATCACGCCGAAGCTCAGGTGAATGAAAAACAGCGAGGCTGTCGGGCAGCGATTCTGCGCCTTCTCGGCCGCCCGCTGCGCCAGTTCCTCGGTTGGGAACAGGGCGATGTGCGGGGAGTCGAACCGCAGGGATTTTGAAACCGGGCCGCGCGGGAGAGCACGGCATAATCCCTGGTCGCGCCGACAGCCGGGTCCGCCTGCGCCACGGCGACCAGCCCCACCTTCAGGGGATCGTCCGGCCGCCCCATGACAAGGTGTTCAATCCTGTCGAAATGCCCGGCAACCCAGTCGGCCAGCGCAACGCAGTCGAGTGGCCTTTGTCCCTGAAAGACGGCGGCCCACCGTTCATAGAAATGCAGTAGAAGATCGAGCGCATCCTGCTCCTGCAGGGGCGGTATTGGCCGCTTCTCTGTCCAGTTCAGCATAACGGTTGTGATCCTTTCAGGGGTAAGGGGCGTATAATCTCTAACCTTCCCATGCCTGTTCGATGCGGGGCATCAGATTGCGCCACCCTGCAGACGGGCCGTCATGGAACCGATCGCTCCGGCTTCGCTTGGGCAGACCTGCAACAGAAGCGGAAGCCATGAGCAACAACCACGGCTGGGGCTTTCGCGGCGGAAAGCCATTTTCTCCGGAACGAGGCCAGACCCGGAAACGAGGCCAGACCAAGGCCTGCTGCCGCGTGATTTTCTGAGAATGATTTTTCGGGGGGTGATCTTTTGCAGAAATGTCGGAGACAAGGTTTCGCTTCCCTGAGCAAAAGACGGCGGCAAGACAGCGCAAAAATTAATTCTGAGGAATTGGAATTAGGCATCGAGATGCGGCACGCTCAAAAACCATGCGCCTGCACCACAGGCCCGATCAAAGGTTCAGACGACAATCAGGAGTTTCTCCCTGGATTGCGCGAAGCGCGGGGTTGCGATGCTGCGAAATCCGCCAAGACAAAAACCACCGGGAACAGCCGGGAAAATATCTTCGCTTACGTCTCCACGGCACAGCCTGCCGGCATGGCTCGCCCGCTTGCATCAGCGCAGATTGCGACATCTGAATTTATGCAACTTTGGATTGAAAAAATGCTTGACGCCGGCCTCCCCTTTAGGCCAAAGAAATTGAGGCCCGCCCAGCGCCAGAGCGGGCCTCCAGTTCAGACCAGCATAGCGTTTTCCGCTTTTTAGGGATCTTCCTTCGGGCCCAAGATTGGGCTGCTTCCCGCTGGTCTCGTTGTCTCGTCAAATGGTGCTGGCGCCAGCGTCGGATGCTCGATTACAGCAGGAACATCGGTTTGTATTTACCGATCCTGACTGTGCAGCAGCCCTGCTTATGCCCACCATGAAATTCACAAGCGTAACGCCAGAAAGCCCATCACCCGTGTCTCCAATTTTTGCGGAAATTCGGCAAGGCACAGGCAACCGGGAAACGGCTTTCTACCGTGCCTGTTCTGCATCCTGCTTGATGCAGACAAAGCCTTTCGCCCAGGTTCGGCTTGCTGGCATATGAGCAATGCTCATTTTCGCTATTACCCCCCTACTGCTCTTTCCCCACTTCTATCCAGGTAGACGGATCAAGGGCCGGTTTGTCCGAATATTTTCTCAAAATATGTATAATCTTTATCCGGCCTGCAGCGCGACGCAGCCGGCCTGGCAGGTGGCGGTCAGAACGATGGCGTCGGTCGTTGCCTCCACCTTCTGCGCCAGCCCCCAATCCATGAGCAGGGTGGCAAGCTTGTCCGTATCGCCGAGGCACATGTCGGCCGTCAGGCGGTAATCGCCTTGCCAGTGACCTGCCAGCACGATGGGCCGGCGCGCATTCCGGTTCATCTCCGCCACCACATCGGCCATCGCCGCCCCGGCGAAGACATGTTTTCCGCCCTTCGCCTCCAAGGCGCCCGACACGGGCGCAGCCTGCACCGGGCAGGCCTCACCGGGCATACCCTCTCGCCCGAGGAGAGACCCCACCGCCATGCAAACAATGACAAGCGCGCCAGCCGTCATCGAAGCGGTTTTGATCGTCTTGCGGCGCTCGGCCCGCTGCTGTGCCCGAAAATCTTCCAGAGAGCGCAGCGCCTCATCCACATTGGAGGCGATATCCGGCCAGTCGGTGAGTTCGGAGAACCCTTCCCAGATCGACAGGGCCAGCGGATCAGGCGTTGCGCCGTCATCTGTGTGCTTTTTCATTTGTCCAGCAATCAATCCGACATCGGTTGTCTGATGTTGAAACGGAGACGCCACGACACGGGATTCTATCGCTCCAGATAGGGTCTGGCGGCCCGCGTCAGCCGCTCGAGCACCTGCCGAAGCTGGTCATGAACGGTTGAGCGCGGCAGCTTATGTTGCTGGGCAAGCTCGCGGCAGGTCGCAGCCCCGAAGCGATGCTGCAGGAACATTTCCAGCGTCTTTGGTGGAATACGCGACAGCTCGGCCGCAATGGCCTCCCATGCCTGCCGGCCCAGCATGATGCGCTCCGGCGAGGACGCCTCATCCGCAATGGCGGAGATTTCCTCCTCCGGCACATATTCAAGGAAGCGCGGCGCGCGGTAACGATCGAACAGCAGGTTCCGCACCGTCCGCTTGAGAAAGGCGGTGATGTTGCCGATTGGCCCGGTGCGCGCATCGCGGCTGTACAGGCGAACGAAGGCGTCCTGCACGATATCTTCCGCATCCTGATGCGGCAGCCGCGCATAGGCATAGCGGCGCAGCTCGGACTCCACCTCCATAAGAGCCGCGCGCGTCACTATCCATGGCTCCTGCAGCGGCGGCGACCATGGCTCATCCATGGTTCGGGAAAGAGGCTCCTCAGATATGGTGGCCCGGTTGCAATTGACGTTCATTGGCGTCCCGTCGCTAGAATTCCCCGGAAACCTCCGCCTGTCGCATCCTGATCCGGGAAGATACTTCCCCGAGCGGACGCTGCGGATCAGCCCTTCCGTTCAGACATCGAAGCAACCAGCGCATTCAGGCAAGCTTGCCGGATGGCACGCCACTTAAGGGACTTCCCGCCCGCCAGGGACGAGACCGCGATCAACAAAGGGAACGCAACCCTCTAGGCAACATCATGAAAATATAACGAATGCATAAAATATGAATTCCATGAAATATGAAAGAGACATTAACCAGAATATATTTTACGGCGGCGTGACCATTATACAGCACATTCTCCTCGCGTTAGGATTTTACCTGCCAATCATTAGGATTAACTTCATCAACTGCATTAAAATCTATGAAATAAATTGAATTACTTAACAATGACGCACCATCTTCCAGCGCCCGCCCTGATGGTTCGCGGCTTCTGGAAATGCGGCCATTGAAAATATCGCCGTTTGGAGATGCTCCCGCCTGGACAGGCCCGGCGTTCATGGAGGCGCGCGAAGGGAACCAATCGGGCGGCCCGAAATTCTCTCCGGCGGCAGTAGGCATCAACCGGGATTCCAGGCACAGCCATGAAGGGCCAAAAGGCGCAGGCAAGCGGCCGGGCCACCAGAACACGGCCCGGAGGTCGTGAAAGGGTGGCCCGGCTTGCGGCAGTTTCCGGCGTCGTGTCAGGCCACGACCGGCTCCGGCATTGCCGTATGGCGCGTCGCCAGATCGCGCATCCCGTTGCAATGGGCAGCATCGGGAAGCCATGGCTCGGCATCGGCGTCTGCGTCCTCAACCGGATTGGAGCCATGGATGATGCTGGCCGCCATTGTCACGGTCTCCCGCAACAGGTTCTCCTTGACCTCGACAAGGTTGTGGCAACCCAAGGCCGCCATGCAACTGCGGTCGAGATGGCTGGAGACCGTGAGCAGCAACAGGCATGCGTTGCCCACGCGCAGGCGGAGCACGGATGGCTCCGCATCAGGGCAATGGGGCGCAATGGCGTCGAAGACCGCGTTCAGCCGCGTCGCCAGAAACGCGGTCGCCGCATCCGCCGTGGACGGATCGTCATCCATTGCCAGCCGCGTGAGGAACTTCACCACCGTGTTGCCCCACTGCGAGGCTCGCTTGAGATCATCCAGCGCCATGACGAAGGCATGGAGAACCTCGAAGACGCCGGCGCGCTGGGCGAAGCCCGGCACGTCCACCGCCCAGTGTCGGTCGATCATCTGGAGCGTGGCTGTCAGCAGCCCCTCCCGGTTCTTGAAATGGTAATGGACCGCGCTGATGTTGTGACATTCCGCTCGTTCCACCACCTCCCGCAGGGGAACGTTGGAGAACCCCCGCTGTGCGCTGAGCGCAATTGCAGCCAAAATCAGCCGTTCCTTGGTTGATCCCCCTCTTTCTTTTCTTATTCTGGGTTGGTCGTTCTGGATTTTGTTCCCAATCGGCTCAGACACATCACACAAGGCCATCGGACAGTCCTTTCTCGCCTGCTGGTTTTCACGCGACGGCTGACGCAGCAGCACTGCGGCAGTGACTGCCGCCGTCGGTGAAGTCCACAAGTCAGTTTCGTGTGATAACCCCTGAAAACCCAGATCCGCGTCGCACCCTCCCAAAGCCGGGGTCGCCGGAGGCAGCAGAACAGGGCAAGAAAGGCCGCCACTGCCTGACTACTCCAGCTTGCGACGCATATCGCAACGGAACAATACGATGGTTTCCAGAAGTGGCGCTGGCGTGATAATGTCATTGATGATTACCGGACGCAACCATCTACAGCACTTTTTTCATGCATTCAGAATATCAGCGTCATACTTAATTATTGAGTATTAAGTATTGGCAGCGCTGGACACGCGCAATTCCCCGGAAATCCGACACCCCGCCGCAACCAAGGCAGGCAACTGCCGGCGGCAGGCGCGACGGGCCTTCCGAGAGCGGACCGGACCAAAAACAGCGCCATTGCGTTCCTGTTTCCAGCGATATGGTGCGAAGGCGGTGTGGCATGGTTGATTTCGCGCTCAGTATGGGCGCATTTCTGTTGATTGCGCTTGGCCTTGGCATGGCGTTCACCCAGGCGCTGGCTGGCCTGCCGGCCGCCTCTTCGGCCCCTCGGTCTGGCCCCGTGCCCGCGCGGACCCTGCGGTCGGCCTTCCTTCTGGTCGATGGCGGCGCGCTGTTGCTGACGGCAATCCTGGCCGTTCTCCTGCGCGCCGAGCGACCGGAGGTCTGGTTCATCCTGACGACTTTCGTGTTTCTGGCTGGCGCGATTTTCTGTTCGTGGCTCACCCGTCCGGGACGCAACAAGGCTGAAAGTGTGACTTTAGCAACACAGGCAGGCTCTGGCGCGGCAGATTGGATGGGGTTCGGGGCCAGGCTCGTCGCCTTTGCCGCGCTGGCGACTTTTGCTCTGCTGACGCGGCCGCCCTGCCCGCCCTGCGCCGGAGGATAGAGCCGCCGTCAGCGCAGCGCGGCCTCCCGCGACAGGCGCGCGGCCCTTGAGGCGGCGCGCAGCATTCGGTCCAGCTGATCGTCCACCTCCTCATGCTGGCGGGCGAACTGCTTGTAGACATCCTGCGCTTTTTCCTCCTCCCGAACGGAGGACAGCCGATCGCGGATCGCGGCGAGCGTTTTCAGGTCGCGGTAGAGCGTTCCCATGTCCTGCTTGCCGACGGAATCACCCCCCCTTGATGGGAATGATGCCCCCCTGCTCGGCCAGCATGCTTCGCAACTCCGCATAGCGCCGGTAATCGCGCGCCAGCCTGGAGTCGGCCCGGCGCAGCAGGCGGGCGACGGCCGGATCAGGGGCCGCCTCGGCGCTTGCCACGGCCGGCTGGCGCGCTTCCTGCAGCAGGGCACGCAGGGTCTTCTCCGTCTCGCGCACCTCGGTCAATGCGGTTTGCAGCCGGGGGCCGCGAATATCGGGCGTGTCCTCGACAATCCGCTCCAGCCCTGCCAGCCGGCGGTTGGCATCCCGGAGCCTGGCAGTCGCATAAGCGCGCCACTCACGCGGGATATCGTGGTTGTCGCCGTCCCGCGCGGCGGCGATGGCGCGCTCCAGCGCCGTTGCTGTCCGGTGCGCGGAGACAAGCGCGGCGTTGAACGTCTTGCGCTCCCTGGCTCGATCATTCAGCTCGTCAGCCCGTTCCGCCGCGTGCTGCCGACCCGCGCGCAGCGCCTCTCGGATGGCCGTGGCCTGGGATTGCACCTCGCCGAACGCGGCGGATATTTCCGCCAGCTTCTGGCTTGCGGCCATGGCATTGGCCGGCGCCTCTTCCGCCCTGGCCGCCAGGCGCAGGCGCTGATAGGCCGCCTTCATCAGCTCATGGGCGGTGGCGGCAGTACCCATGAGCTGGGCGGGCGCAGCCCGGTCATCGTCGGCCAGCAGCTTTTCCAGAAGCTGGAAATTGGCATTGCCGTTGGTCAGCAGCTTATCCGCCGTCTCCGCATAGCCGGCAATGCTGATCCGCCAGGCCTCCTGCAGGGCTGCGCGCACCGCGCGGCTCTGTTCATTCAACACGGTCAGGAACGAGGCGCTCGTCGGTTTGCGCCGCGCCAGATCCGGCGCGGCGTAAAGGGCCTCCATCTCGGCGAGGGCCTTTGCCGCCCGCCCTGCCGCCTGCCGCAATGCCGTCACCCGCGCGGCAGGCCACGCAAGCGCCTTGGCCTCGCTGATCTGTGCATCAATGTGCTTTGCCGTGTCGCGCGCCGTCGCCAGCTCATGCTCCAGCAGAAGGAGAGGCGCGGACAACTGCTGCGGCGCCGCTTCATTTCCCGAGGATGGCAAGCCGCCTGCCAGCATTTCCATGCCGGCGCCCCCCGCCCGCTCGGGCAGGAACTCCCTGTCGTGAGAGAGAGCCAGGAGAATGCCGCCCGCCATTGCCACCCCGCCGAGGCAGGGCAGGGCCATCTGCCCGAACAGGCCGGCTCGGAAGCGCCGAGGCGACGCGGCAGCCGCATTCTCCACCGGCACCAGGCTGGCGCGGGGCCTCTCCTCGGAGGCTGGCCGGGAAATCGGCGCGGGCGGGCCCGCCTTAAGGGCCGTGGCCTCCGGCTCGGCCTGGCTTGGCGCAGGCGTTTCTGGCCACGCCTCGCACCACTGGCGGATGCTCTGGGGCCGGTCTGCTGGAATGCAGGCGAGCGCCGAGACGATCGCCCCCAGGAAAGCCGGGCTGTACTGCCCGGCACAGGAGGATGGCATCTGCACATCGCCAACGCGCGTGATCGCCTCCGGCGGCGGCGCGCCCGTCACGCAATGATAGAGAACAGCGCCAAGGGAGTAGATGTCGCTCCACGGCCCTGGTTCGGCGACGGGCACCAGCAGCTCGATGGGACTGTAGGCCGTGTTCCGGTCCTCCTCCCACGCGTGGGAAGCAAATCCGCCCGCAAAACCAGTCAGCGCCAGGCGGCGCTGCTGGCGCAAGATCACGTCCGGGTGGATTCGCAAATGGCAGATGCCCGCTTCGTGCAGCTGCCCTAGCGCCATGACCATGGGCCGGAACAGAGAAAGCAACCGTTCCTCGGATTGCCGGTGCCCCAGCTCCAGTTCGGAGGACAGCGGCACGCCCCCTGGCGCTCCAGCACCATGTAGGCGGTGCCCGCGTGGGCAAAGACGGTTCGCACGCATGGCAGGTTGGGCAGTGGGCGGGAGGCGCTGAGACCGGCAAGGGCCGCGCCCTGCATGAGAAAGGTCTCCTTGCCCGCATCGAAATCTTTGGCTGCCGCGCCGTTTCTCGCGCTGACCGTGCCATCGGGGTGGCGCAGGCCAAGGCTAGGGGGAAATATTCCTGCAGAAGCAGGCCCTCGCCCGTCGCCACGTGGCAGGCCACGTAGAGAACGGCCTCTTCGCTGACGCTGGCCACAGCGTCCACTCTCCAGTCGCGCACGATTGCGCCGACAGGCAAGGTCTGGACGCAAACGGCCAGAGTCATGACATCACCCCTGTTCCAAGGCTTGTTTCCAAGCGTGGCACAGGGGAGAAACGATTGGGCGCAGGGCCGGTTGCGGAAAAGCCCCGACCCTCACGCGATCAGGCCCAGCGCGATCAGTTCGGCTCGACGAGGGCCGAGTAAACCAGCGTCCGCAGCTCCCGCCGCACCGGATAGGTGGAGGAGGGAATAAGCTGGGTCATGAAGAGGACGGCCATGTCCTCCTTCGGGTCGACCCAGAAATAGGTGCTGGCCATGCCGCCCCAGAAGTAATCGCCCGCGCTGCCCGGCAGCAGCGTGCGCGCCGGGTCCATGGTAACGGCAAAGCCAAGGCCGAAGCCGACCCCCGCATAGGCGGACTCGCTGAACATGGATTGGGAGAGGCTCTGGATATCCTTGCCCTCGGGCAGATGGTTCGCCGTCATCAGCTCGATCGTCTTGGGGGCGAGCAGGCGCGCGCCCTCATACTGGCCGCCCTGCAGGAGCATCCGGCAAAAGCGCAGGTAGTCCTCGGTTGTCGAGACCAGTCCGCCGCCGCCGCTGGCCATGACCGGCGGCGACAAATAGGGACTGGAGGCCGGGTCGTCATACAATGAGAAGCCGCCTTCCGGCGCTACCTGATAACAGGCCGCCAGCCGTTCGGCCTGGCCGGGTTTCACGGCAAAGCCGGTGTCCTTCATGCCGAGCGGGTCCAAAATCCGCTCCTGCACCACATCCTCGAAGGGTTTGCCCGCGATCCTGCCCACCAGATATCCCAGCACATCGGTCGATACCGAATAGTTCCAGGCCGTGCCGGGGGAGAATTCCAGCGGCAGGCGCGTGAGCGCGCCAATCATCTCCTCCAGGGGCATGGTCAGGGCGATCTCGCCGACGCCGAGCGCCCGGTAAGCCGCATCAACCGGCGTGCGCTGCTGGAAACCATAGGTGAGGCCCGAGGTATGGCGCAGCAGATCAACCATCTGCATCGGCCGCTCCGGCGCGCGGGTGCGGAAGGCGCCCTGCGCGCCATCCTCATAGACGCCCAGCCCTTCCCATTCAGGGATAAAGCGGTGCACCGGGTCGTCCAGCGCCACCAGCCCCTCCTCCACCAGCATCAGGAAGGCGACGCTGGCGATAGGCTTGGTCATGGAATAGATGCGGTAGAGGGTGTCCCCGGCCAGCGGCTTGCCCCGCTCCACATCGGCCAGCCCGAGGCGGCTGCGGTGCACCACCTCGCCGTGGCGATAGATCAGTGTCTCGGCGCACGGTAGGCGGCCGGTATCGATGTATCGGGTCTGCAGGAACCGGTCCAAACGCGCCAGCCGCTGCGTACAAAATCCCATGCGTGTGGCCCGTTGGCTCATCGAATTTCCCCTTACGCCGCCTGGCGCCTGCGCCCCTCCCCGCACCGAAGCCGGAGAGACACAAGGCATCCTGCCGTATCTCCGGTCGTTAAACAGCGGGTTCCTGCTTGTCGAGAGGCAAGCCGGAATCCGCCGGCCCCTGAGCGCGCCGGATTTTCCGTCCTCTTTCTTGCCCCAGGGGAGACCATTCGATAAATCCTTTTAATTCGATAAGTTCATTTCTTCCTCCTCAAGTGCGGAGCGTTTCATCGTGCGCTGGTATTCCATCATGGGTGCGGCGGCCCTTATTGTCGCGGGGATGGCCACCGCCATCATGGGGGAATTCCCCCTGCCCCGGCAGGCGGCGGACACCTTGTCCGGCGTGCCCTCGGTGATCGACGGCGATACGCTGGAAGTGCGCGGCACGCGCATTCGCCTGCACGGCATTGACGCGCCTGAGTCACGCCAGCTCTGCCAGGTTGGGGGGACGGTCCGTGCGTTGCGGCCAGGCGGCGGCACTGGCGCTGGATGAGCTCATCAGCCACCGCCCGGTTGCCTGCGAGCCAAAGGACAAGGATCGCTACGGCCGCATCGTTGCCATTTGCAAGCTGGGCACGACCGATCTCAACGGCTGGATGGTGATGCAAGGCCACGCCCTCGCTTATCGCACCTACGCCAAGGATTACGTGCCCCAGGAAGCCGAGGCTCGCCGGGCCAGGCGCGGCGTCTGGGCCGGATCATTCGACTACCCATGGGACTGGCGGCGCGGCAAGCGCAGCGCGCAGCCCGAAGCCGCCCCGGTGCAAACGGTGACGGCAGGCGACTGCCCGATCAAGGGCAATATCACCGCCAAGGGCCAGAAGATTTATCACACGCCCGCCAGCCCCTGGTACGACCGCACCGGCATCAACACATCCAAAGGTGAGCGCTGGTTCTGCACCGAGCAGGAGGCGCAGGCCGCCGGCTGGCGCCCCGCGCAGTACTGAATTTCACATTTTATTGCAGGGGCCCAATTCTACCCTAGTCTGTTCCCCTGTAGGCTCAGCGCCGCCGCAGGATGACCGAGAGGTTGTTGGCGGGCATCTCGACCACTTCCACGAGATCGAGCCCGTGGCGCGCGGCGAGATCGAGCACGTCTTCCAGGTTTCGCACGCCCCATGCCGGGTTGCGCGCCTGCAGGCTGGCGTCGAACTCGGCGTTGCTCGGCGCGGTGTGCTGGCCGCCACGCTTGTAGGGACCATAGAGGCAAAGCACGCCACCGGGCGGCAGCAGCCGTTCCGCCCCCTGCATCAGCGCTTGCGTTGCCGCCCACGGGCTGATGTGGATCATGTTGATGCAAACGATCGCATCCGCCCGGTCGACGGGCCAGGGCTCTTGCGTCACGTCGAGCGCGAGCGCCGGGCGCACGTTGGCGAGACCCGCATCCCGCACCCACGCATTGATGGACGCGTGGCAGGCGGTGTTCGGGTCGCTCGGCTGCCAGATGAGACCCGGCAGATGGGCGGCGAAGTGGGCCACGTGCTGGCCGGTGCCGCTGGCGATTTCCAGCACCAGTCCACCGTGCGGCAGCACCAGTCCGGCGTGCGGCAGCGCGCGGCGCAGCACATCGAGGATGGGGCCCTTGTTGCGCTCCGCCGCCGGGGCGATCTGGCGTTCGTCTCCCATTTCCGGCATGGTCTCCCCTCTCACGACAGGAACGGGCGCAGCCGCTCCATCGCCGCGCGCAGCACATCGGGCGAGCGGCAGAAGCACAGGCGCACGAAACTCTCCGAGCCTTTGCCGAAGAAAACTCCCGGCGCAAGGCCCACCTGCGTGGCGTTCAAAATATCAAGGCATGCGGCCCGGCTGTCTGCCATGCCGTCGATCTCAAAGAACACGTACATCGCCGCCGTCGGCCGGGCGCGCAGGCGCACGCGCGGCATTTGCTCCAGCGCGTCGCACACGATCTCCATGCCCTCCTGACAATAGCGGTTCATGTGGGCAACGAACCCTTCACCCTCGCGGATGGCGGCGATGCCTGCGTGCTGCAAAAAGGTCGTGGTGCCGCTGGTGGTGTATTGCACCATCATGGCGAGGCGCGGGGCAAGCGAGGGCGGGTGCACCAGCCAGCCCAACCGCCAGCCAGTCATAGCCCACGCCTTGGAGAAGCTGTTGATGACCAGCACCCGGTCTTCCGGCTCGCAAATGTCGAGGATGGTATCGCCCGCCGTCCGCCCGAAAACGAGGCGATAGTAAACCTCATCCGCGATGAGCCAGATGCCGCGCTGGCGGGCGAAGGCGAGCAGCGCCTGTTGCACGCCCAGCGGAATCATCGCCCCTGTCGGGTTGCCGGGCGAGGCATAGAAAATCGCCTTTGTGCGCCCATCGCACGCGGCGGCGACCTTCTCCAGATCGAGCGCCCAGCCCGCATCATCGAGGTCCATTCGCACCGAGCGGACCTCTCCGCCGAGCAGCCGGGTGATGCCGCCGATGTTCGGCCACACGGGATCGATGACGACGATGTTGTCCCCCGGCTCCAGCACCAGTTGCACGGCAAGCATGATAGCAGGCATGCCGCCGGACGTAACGGTGATCCGCTCTGGCCCGATGGCCGTGCTGGAGAGGCGGGTGTGATAGTCCGCCAGCGTTTGGCGGAGCTCGGGAATGCCGTTCTGGTAGGTGTAGAACACATGCCCGTCGCGGATGGCCTGCGCCACCGCCTCGCCCACGAAGGCGGGCGTCTGCAAATCGCCCTCGCCGAACCACAGCGGCAGCACGTCGGTCTTGTCGAACGCCTGCTTGGCGATATTAGCGATGTTGTCGAGCGAAATGGCCGCCACGTGCGGGGCGATGCCCGCCAGCGCGCTATTGTTGCTGTCCGTCCTGTCCGTCATTCCGGCTCCCCTCCAAACACCATCCGCACGGCGGCGAACCCCTGCCGCAAGAGGCTGGCGTCATCCGCCGCGATCACCAGCTGAAACCCTTCGGCCGCGCGCCTGCGCGCCGCCTCCACGTGGGGCGTGTAGAGGCCGCAAGCAACGTCCGCTGCCGCGCAGGCCTCGCGGATATGCCGGATCGCGTTCTCCAGCCCGGCCCCGCTGTCGCCAAGCGAGAGCGCAAGATCGCCCGCGCCGATGAACACCATGTCGATGCCCGGCGTCGCGGCGATGGCCGCCGCGTTGGCAAGGCCTTCCGCCGTCTCGATCATCACGCACACCAGCGTCTCGGCCCGGCTGCGCTCGATATAGCCTATCATGTCCCGCAGCGGCCGGATGCCGCCGCCGCTGCGCGTCCCCTCCGGCGGATAGCGTGAGGCAGAAACCGCCTGCGCCGCCTCCGCCGCCGTGTCGACCAGCGGCACGATGATACCGGTTGCCCCCGCATCCAGCGCTGCGCCGATCAACTCGGGCCGGTTGCGGGCCACCCGCACCAGCACCGGGCACGCCCCCGCCTGGCCGATGGCCCATTCAAGGGTCGTGCGCTCCCACAGGCCGTGCTGGGCATCGAGCACCAGCACATCCGGCCGGCTCTCCGCCGCCAGTTCGGCGACGGCGGGCGAGCCGAGGCTGAGCCACAGGCCCGCCGTTGCCTCGCCGACTCGCCACCTGGATGCAAGGCTGCCGCTCATCCGCTCATTCCCTCCCCCCTTGGTCTGTCTTCTGCCACGGCGTCGGATGTTTTTCCCGCCGTGATTCGCCTTCCAGACAAATAGTTGTAAAACATGGTCGCATATATCGGCCGAACGCTGCAAACCTATAGGGTAGAGCAGGCTGAAGGCCGTTTGCGTCTTGCCATGTGTTACTGGCAAGGAAACAGGGGAGAAGACCTATGGAAACCGGTTCCGCGCACTCTACAACCGATGCCGGTCTGGTGAGTCGGGCGAAGAGCTTGCTGCTGCGCCCGGACCCCGAGTGGGATCGGATCGACCTTGAGCCGACAACCATCCGCCAGATTTACCGCGCCCATGTGATACCGCTGGCGGCCATTCCTGCGATCGCAGGGTTTCTGGGCTCCGTGGTATTCGGCTTCTCCGCCCTTGGGATGACTTATCACCCATCGGTTGGCAGCGCGCTCATCATTGCTGTTGTCCATTATTTGCTGACGCTCATCGGCGTTTATGCAATGGCGCTGATTATCGACGGCCTTGCCCCGACCTTCCACGGCACCCGCAACCGCGTGCAGGCCTTCAAGGTTGCGGCCTATTCCGCCACGGCGGGCTGGGTTTCGGGAATTTTCCTGCTGCTGCCACCCCTGTCCATCCTGTCGGTCCTGGGTTTTTACAGCCTCTACCTTCTCTATGTCGGCCTGCCCCCGCTGATGAAGGTCCAGCGGGAAAAAGCCCGGGTTTACATCGTCGTCACAGCCATCGCGGGGATGGTCGTCTGGTACATCATCGTCGCGCTGACCATGCCTGTTGCTGGTCTGCTCGGCGCGCACCGAAGCATGGGCACGCTGACCGTCGCCGGGGTGGGCACGGTCGACATGGACGAACTCGCCGAACCTGCCAAAAGGGCGGAAGCCGTTTTTGAGGAACTGGCGGAAGCACCGGCCCCGGCGGATAGGGATGACGCAGCGCCGGAAATGCCTGCTGCCCTTCCCTTCGGCCCGGCCCGGCTGGAGGCATTTCTGCCTTCCACCTTCGCCGGGCTGGAGCGCACCGAAATGCAAACCGCCTCGGGCACTGAGCAAGGCCTCGGTTCGTTCGCCAGCGCCCGCTATGAAAACGACGACAGCAGCGCGTCCGTGAAGATTACCGACATGGCGGGCATGGGCGGCCTGGCGGCTCTCGGCTCAGCCCTCAATGTCGTCTCAAGCCGCACGACCGAAACCGGGTACGAGCGCATCGGCAAGGTGGATGGCCGCCTGACCACGGAACGCTGGAACCAGGCTGACCGCAGCGGTCATTACAGCGTCATCGTCGCCAACCGTTTTGTCATTGAGGCCGAGGCCAACGGCATCAACATGAACGACCTGAAAAAGGTTATCTCCCGTATCGACCTTGGCGCTCTTGAGCAGCTTGCCTCCAACCAAAAATAGCCTCAGCCGTTCAGAGGTCGCAGGGCCGGCCGCGTATATGGCGCAGGCATCATGCTGACGGCAGGGGAGCAGGAAAACACCGCAGACCGGCGGAATTTCTCAAGGCTCCTTACCGGCACGAGCTTCATGGAATGGCGACGGTTGTCAGTATGGCGTTCATCTCCTGCGTCACGGCGCTGGTAATATCCATGGCGTTGTTCCACCCATAGGTGGTGTCGCGTTCCATCACGAAGCTGCAGGCGTTGCGCGTGATAACGCGGCTGAGGGCCTGGTTGAGAGCATTGTCGACCTGCTGCTGCCCATGCGCCTGCGCCGCGATAAACCGCGTATTCAGCTCTTTCTCCAGCTGTTGCACCTGCCGATCAAGCACCGCCTTCCGGCGCTGGTATTCGATAGGCGCAATCCTGTCTTGCCGAACATCAAGAGCATGGCGCTGCTCATCGAGCGCCGCACGGTGTTTGGCAAGTTCGGTGGACAGCAAGTCCTTCTTCTTCTTCAATTCCGCATTCAGGGATTGGCTGGCGCGCGAGGCGTTGACCGCGCTGACGCGCGACAGCAGGCACACGCCCTTTATCGGAGGCCCGAAGGTTTGCGCGGCAACCGGGGGGGTGCACAAATCACCAGTAAGGCGGCTATGAACTTCGTCAAACGCATAACGCAGGCCCTTGCATAATCATTCGGCCGCGGCGACCCGGTCCGCGCAGGATTGATCCTTCCAGACGACTTCCGAGACGACGACATCGTACTTGCCCGGCAACCGGACAAACCGAATTTCCATCCGGCACCGCTGACGCTCCGTGCTCCCCGGCGCCGCCGGAAAGAACAGGACATAATTCCAGCGCCGCGTGATCCCCTCCCCGAAATGCGGCGGGCCAATCAGATTATAGATGCTGAACTTGTCGATACCCGGCGTGATGAGCCGCACCGTCTTCGGGTCGACCGTCACGCCGGTTTTTTGTGCTCGCCCGCCTTCTCGGGGAAGGCGTCGGGGTCAACCTTGGCGACATAGGTCGATGGCGAGGATGCCGGGGCATCCTGGGCGACAGCCGCAGCGCTGGTCAGGCCAAGACCTGAGAGCAGCGGAAGAACGAGGAACCTGGCGTACATGGCGCTCTCCTAACTTTACAGGTGCGGGCAGGTCAGAGTGAGAAGCCGATGCCGACATTGGCGCCAGCGCGGTTCTGCGTGTCATAGGTCGCCCCGGCCCTGATGACGGTCCGGCCGTTATCCATGACGCGCGACAAACCCACCGCGAACGCGGACTCGCCCTGGAAGGTGCCGGCGCCGACGGCGATCATGCCGCGGCCGGGCTCGAAGGCCTGGGGCAGCGCCGCTGCCGCAAGCGCGCCCGCGATGCCCGCATCGGCATCGCGCCGCAGGTCGTCCAGGCCGGCATCAAGGCCGGCCAGCCGCGAGTCCGTATAGGCATTCGCGGTCGCGACCGCATCCGCCAGCCCGTCGTTCAGCTGCTGCACGTTGACCGCATCGGTGGGCGCAACGCCCGCCGCCACGTTATGCAGCGTGGTTGCCGAACCGCCGGGGTTGAAGGTGACGGAATTGCCGCCCGCATCATACTGCACGGAGTTGTTGGCCACCTGCTGCACTTCATAGAGCTGCGAGCCGTTGACGGCATCGGTCGAGCCGGCGTTGACCGCGCCCGCACCCACGTTCCGCACGACGTTGCCGCCCATGTTCACGGTCGTGTTCGCCCCCACGGTGAGCCCGCCGTTGGCGTTGACGACGCCATTGAAGGTTGGGTTGTCCGCCATGGCGATCTGCAGCTCGTTGCCGTTCAGCGTCACGACCGTGTTGGAACCGGCCGTCACATTGAGGGTGCCGTTGGATGGGATGGTCGTCGGCGTCCCTCCGTTCGCCTCGAGCTGCCATCCGGCCGATCCCGTCTGGTTGATCGCCTGCAGCGCATCATTGATGTTGGTGTAGGTGTTGCCGCCGATGGTGAAGTTCGTCGTCAATGTCCCGGTGGTGGGGTCATAGCTCGAACCGCCGCCGATGCTGCCGGCAATGCTGTCCCCCAGATTTTGGATGTTCTGGGTGAGTGCCGCGTTGACGGCCTGCAACTGCGCGACGTTGACGGCGTCGGTCGCGGCCGAGCCCGCCGCCACATTGGTGATCTGGCGTTCGGCGCCCACCGCGCCGACCGACACTTCGCCGGCCGAATTCTGCGGCGCAACCAGGCCATAGGCCATGTAACCGGTGCGCGACCCCACAAGCGTCTCGGCACCGGCACCCAGCGCGATGCTGCCGGAGTGGTTGACGACGGCGCCCGGACCGATGGCAATGGATTGGATGCCGTTGGCGACCGAGTTGGTGCCAAGCGCGATGGCATCGGCCTGAGCGACTTCGGCATTCTGGCCGATCGCCGTGCCGCCCGGCGCGCTCATCTGCACCACCGCGCCGTTGCCGATACCGATGCCGTTGTCGCCATTGACCACCGTGGTCGGGCCCACCGCAATCGCCTCCGCGCCTGCGGCCAGCGAGTCCGGCGCCGTCGAGTTGGCGTGGAAATAACGCGTGGCCGTTGCCGAAACCGCGCCGATCGCCCCCTGCAGCTGGCGGATCGTCACCGCATCCTGCGCTTCCGTGCCGTCCGCCACGTTGGTGATCTGGCGCAGCTCGCCGGTTGCGGCATTGCCGACCGACACGGCACCCAGGAGGGTCGCATCCGTGGTGTTGTAGGGCACATAGCCGGTTCCGGCCGGGATGGTACCGGTCGTCGGCGTAATCGCGCGATCCGAGACCGAGCCGGAGCCCAGCGCCAGACCGCCATCGACGCTGGCAACCGCGTTGTTGCCGAGCGCCACGCTGTTGGCGTTGTTGGCGACGGCCTGCGGACCTACCGCGATGCTGTCCGTGCCGATCGCCTGGCTGTCGGCCAGCGTCGAGTTGGCGCGGAAGTACTTGATGCCCTCGCCGTTGTTGATGCCGGTGATGGTATTGTTGAGGTTGGTCACATCACCTTCGATGTTCGTCACACGGCCGTCGAGGTTGGTCACGTTCCCCTCAACGGTCGTCATGCGCCCATCGAGGTTGGTCACGTTGCCTTCAACGGTCGTCACCCGGCCATCAAGGTTGGAGATCGCCGTTGTGTTGTTGGCGATGTCGATGGTGTTCTCATCGACCTTCTGGTTGGTGGCAAAAAGCTGCGAGCCGTTGATGGCGTCGGTCGACATGTCGTTGATCTGGCCGGCGGCGACGTTCTGGAGTTGGCGCTCGGCGCTGGGAGCACCGATCGAGACAGCGCTCGTCGGCGTGCCGCCTGCGAAATTGTACGTGGTTCCGCCGACCACGCCGGTGAGCGTTGGGACCGGTGCCGAAGTCACCGAGCCCGAGCCCAGCGCCACGTCGCCGGCGTTGCTCGCCAGGGCGTTCGAGCCGATGGCGACCGACTCGTCGGCGGTGGCGCTGGCGAATGCACCGACTGCAGTGGAGTTAAGCCCGCCCGCCGCGGCCCGGTAGCCGAGGCCGGTGGCGGCCACCCCCGATGCGCTCGACAGGTAACCCGCTGCGGTCGCGCTCTGTGCAAGTGCAGCCGCTGCCGGACCGACGGCGAGGGAATTGGTGCCTTCCGCACGGGTTGAAGCACCAAGAGCCGTGGCACCCTGCACCGTCGCGCGGGCATTGTAACCCGTCGCCGTGCTCATCGTGCCCGTGGCCGAAGCGCTGACGCCCGCCGCCAGCGAGTTCGTTCCCGTCGCGCCGTCGTTGTTGTAGTTGCCGCCGATCGTGCCGCCGTCGTTGACGCTGTAGTAATGCGTCTCGGCGCTTGCGATGCTCGCCTCCAGCGCCTGCTGGGTCGCGTAGAGCTGCGAGCCGTTGATGGCGTCGGTCGAGCTGCCACTGATCTGTCCCGCCGCGACGTTCTGGATCTGGCGTTCGGCGCCCGGAGCACCCACCGAGACCACGCTCGTTGGCGTGCCGCCAGCGTAATTGTAGGTGGCGCCGCCGATCACGCCGGTGGGCGTCTGCACCGGCGCCGAGGTCACCGAGCCGGAGCCCAGCGCCACGTCGCCTGCATTGTTGGCAATGGCGCTGTCACCGAAGGCGAGCGAACCCGCCGCGCCCGCGCGGCTCATGTTGCCGAGGGCGACCGAGCCCTGGCCGATCGCCGTGTTGCTGTTGCCGATGGCGACCGCGCCGCTCGCCATGTTGGAGGCGGTGGCCGTCGCCGTGCCGTCCGCGTTGGCGATGTTGTTCGCACCGCCCGTGAAGGCGCCGGTGCCGCTGGCATAGCTGGGGTCGCCGATCGCGACCGCGCCGTCGCCATAGGCAACGTTGTCAGCGCCGATCGAGACCGCCTTGCCGCCGGTCGCGACAGAGTTGGTGCCGATCGCCACGGCGTCGTCCGCATCGGCCAACGCGTTGAGGCCGATCGAGGTCGTCCCGCTGGCGGCAACGCCGATACCGGCGTTGGTGCCGAGCGCGATGTTGTCGCTGCCGGACACGTTGTTGCCCGCAGAGGCCGACTGGGTGCCGTCGTAGGTGACAGTGCCGTCGCCGCTGCCCAGCGCGATGTTCCGCGTGCCGGTCACGCCTGCGCCCGCGCCCTTCTGGGCGTTGGTGATGCCGCCGCCGATGGCGACGTTCTGCGCGCCGGTGACGAACTGGCCCGCGCCGACGCCCATTGCGATGGAGTTCGTGTTGGTTGTTGCCGATCCGGCGCCTGCGCCGCCACCGATAGCAACCGCGCCGTCGGCGGCAGCATTGGCAAATGCGCCAAGGGCAGTGGCGCTCTGGCCTGCAGCCGTCGATTCGACACCCATGGCCGTGGCCCATTGCGTGGTCGCCTCGGCAGACGAGCCGATTGCGATGGCGCTGCCACCGGTGACGTTCGCCCCGGTGCCCATGGCAATGCTGCTCTCGCCGGTGGCATTCGCGTTAAGGCCGATCGAGGTCGTCCCGCTGGCGGCAACGCCGATACCGGCGTTGGTGCCGATGGCGATGTTGTCATCGCCTGTCACGTCGGAGCCGGCCGAGGCCTCAGGGCCTTCGGCAAGCAGAACCGTGCCATCGCCGGTTCCCACGGCGATGTTCCGCGTTCCTGTTACGGCTGTACCGGCGCCTCTCCTGACTGCGGATATTCCCCCGCCGACGGCAATGTTGTGAGCACCTTCGACGAATTGACCGGCGGCAACGCCCACTGCAACTGAATTGGCGTTACCAACAGTCGACTGGGAGCCCGCGCCGTGTCCCACCGCGACTGTGCTCAGGCCGACGGCCTGTGCTCCTGCGCCAACAGCCGTCGACTGCAAGCCGGACGCGAGGGAGTTGAAGCCAACGCTCAACGCTTGTTCGCCGGTTGACTGTGAGGCAGAGCCCAGGGCCGTCGAATTCAGGCCCGAGGCCGTAGCAGACGAACCCACTGCTGTGGCGTTTTCCGCTCCAGCCTGCGCCTGGTATCCCACGCCAGTGGCAGCTCTTGCCGAGGCGGTCGCAACATAGCCCACTGCGGTGGACAAATCCCCAAGCGCGTCCGCTGCAGGGCCCGCTGCGAGAGAGTTGATGCCCTCTGCACTACTGGACGGGCCGAAAGCGGCGGCACCCTCTGCCGTCGCGCTGGCGACTCGCCCAACCGCCGTCGCCAATCTGGCAGTCGCCGAAGCCCACGGTCCGATTGCCATCGAATCCATACCGGTCGCGCCGTCGTTATTGTAGTTGGGCTTTACGGTGCCGCCATCGTTGATGCTGAGATAATGCGTCGCCGCGCCGGTTACCGCCGACTGCAGTGATTGCTGCACGGCGAAGAGCTGGGAGCCGTTGATGGCGTCGGTCGAGGTGTTGCTGATCTGGCCCGCCGCGACATTCTGGATCTGGCGCTCGGCGCCCACTGCACCCACAGAGACGACGCTCGTCGGGTTGCTGCCGGCGAAGGTGTAGGGCGTGCCGCGAATGGTGGTGCCGGGCACCGCAACCGCCGTCCCGGTCACCGAAGCGTTACCCAGCGCCACGTCGCCGGCATTGGTGGCAACCGCCGACCGGCCGAGGGCAGTGGAAAACTGCGCGTCCGCCTTGGACGCAATGCCCAGCGCGATACCGGCGTGACCCGCGGCCGATGCCGACGTACCGATCGCAATGGCGTCGCGCCCGGAGGCAACCACGCCCGCGTCCCAGGCGTCACCGATTGCGATGGCACCGCCATTGGTTGCCTTTGCGCCAGAACCGATGGCGACCGCCATCTGCCCCGGATTGCCGCCCCCGGTGGCGACGGCACCGCTGCCGAGCGCGACGTCGGCGCCATTGGTCGCGGTCGCGCCATCACCGAAGGCGAGCGCGCCTGCGCCGCCCGCGCGGCTGGTATTGCCGAGGGCGACCGAGCCCTGACCGACCGCCACGTTGCTGTTGCCGATCGCAACCGCACCCGCCGCCTGGTTCGTGGCGGTGGCCGTCGCCGTGCCGTCGGCGTTGGCGATGTTGTTCGCGCCGCCGACAAAGGCGCCGGTGCCGCTGGCGTAGCTGGGGTCGCCGATCGCGACCGCACCATCGCCATAGGCGGTGTTGTTGGAGCCGATCGAGACCGCCTTGCCGCCAGTGGCGACCGCGTTGGTGCCCATGGCGACCGCTTCGGCCGCATCCGCCTTGGCGTTGGTGCCCATGGCGATCGCGGCGATACCGGACGAAATGCTGTTTGTTCCGATCGCGATGCCGTTCTGGGCATTTGTGCTGGCCCTGTCGCCCATGGCGAGGCCCGAGGGGGCGTTTGTCACCTTCGACCAGAAGCCGATCGAAATACCGTTGGTCGAGGTGGCATCAACGTGGTCGCCGGCATTGTTGGTGCCGATCGCGATGCTGCCGTCCGCCAGGGCGTGGACCTGATTGCCCAGCGCGGTGGCGTTGACGCCCGTTGCAACGGCATCATAGCCGATCGCCGTGCTTTCCAGACCGCTGGCGTTGGCCATGTAGCCGAATGCAGAGGCCTGGGTGTGGCCCGCAATGGAATAGGCACCCGTTGCAGTGGAGCGCAGGCCCGACGCATGGCTCTGACGCCCAATCGCGATGGCGTCGGTAGCCGACGCCGTCACATCGGTGCCGATGGCGATGGCACTTTCGCCCGTAGCGCCCGCTGTCGTGAGCGTGCGCGCACCAAGGACGATGGAGTTGATCGCCGCCGCCTCCGCGTCGAAGCCGATCGCGATGGCGTTCTGCTGGGCAGCATTGGCACCCGTGCCCTGAGAGATGGAATCCGTTCCGGCCGACGTGGCGTTGTAGCCGACCGCAATCGCCCGGCCGCCGGTCGCACCGTCGTTGTTGTAGTTGCCGCCGTTGAAGCCGCCGTCGTTGACGCTGAAATAGTGCGGCGTCGCGCCTGAGATGCTGGTCGCCAGATTGTTGATCGCCTGGTTGGTCGCAAAGAGCTGCGAGCCGTTGATGGCGTCGGTCGAGGTATCGCTGATCTGGCCCGCCGCGACGTTCTGGATCTGGCGCTCGGCGCCCACTGCACCCACAGAGACGACGCTCGTCGGGTTGCTGCCAGCGAAAGTGTAGGGCGCGCCACGAATGGTAGTGCCGGGCACCGCAACCGGCGCTGCCGTCACCGAGCCCGAGCCCAGCGCCACGTCGCCGGCGTTATTGGCAATTGCGGTGTCACCAAAGGCGAGCGAGCCTGCGGCCAGAGCCTGGCTGGTGCTGCCGATTGCGACGCTGCCTTGGCCGACCACGGTATTCTGGTAGCCGATGCCGACCGCGCCCTGCGCCGCCGTCCCGGCAACGCTCACGCCCTGGCCGCCGCCGCCGACCATATTGGTGTTGCCCATGGCGACCGAGCCGTTGCCGGTCGCGGTGTTGTCCATGCCCTGCGCCACCGCGCCGTCGCCCGTCGCGGTGTTGGGATCGCCGATCGCCACAGCGCCGTTGCCGCTGGCAACGTTGCCATAGCCGACAGAGACCGCCTTGCCGCCGGTCGCCCGCGCGCCGGTGCCGATCGCGACGGCATCGTCAGAATCGGCAACGGATTGACCGCCGATCGCAATCGCATTGACACCCGATGCGTTGGCACCGGCCGTCGCATTGCCGCCGAGCGCCACCGCGCCTACCCCGGAGGCATTGGCGAGATAGCCGTAGGCTGAAGCCAAGTCCGCGCTGGCCACGGCGCTGCGGCCGACGGCCGTCGAGGCCAAGGTACCCGTCGCTCTGGCACTCAGGCCGATCGCAACGCCCGCATTCCCGGTCGATTGCGAGGAGTTTCCGACGACGACCGAATTGATGCCAGACGCCGCCGTCTGATAGCCAATCGCCAGCGAGGCTTGGCCGGTGACATCCGAGTTGAGGCCGATGGCGATCCCATTGACTGCGCTTGCGCTGGCATTCGGGCCGATCGCAGTGGATTCGGATCCGCTCGCCAACGCATTGAACCCGATGGAGGTCGTCCTGCTGCCGGCAACGCCGATGCCCGCGTTGGTGCCGATCGCGATATTGTCATCGCCCTCAACCAAGCTGCCTGCAGCAGCCTGCAACGTTGCGTCATACATGGTAGTCCCATCGCCAGTGCCGAGGGCGATGTTGCGCGTGCCGGTCACGCCGGACCCAGCACCTCGCATGGTGCTGGCGATACCGCCGCCGATGGCGGTGTTCTGCGCGCCGCTTACGAGAGCACCGGATGCGACGCCCAACGCCACAGAGTTGGTGTTAGCGGTCGTCGACGAGGATCCAGCGCCTTGGCCAATAGCGACAGTACCTTGGCCAGCACCAACGGCACCCGAGCCAAGCGCAACCGAATAATCCGCTTCCGCGCGAGATGCATTTCCAAGGGCAACGGAAGCAATCCCCGAAGCCTGAGTAGTACGGCCGACTGCCGTCGCATAGAGCCCGCCTGACTTGGCCGAATCGCCAAGCGCAACGGCCGAATTGCCTGTAGCATCTGCATCATAGCCGATGGCGGTGGCCTGTGCCGCAGTCGCATCGGCCATCCGGCCGAAGGCGGATGATTGAAAACCGGACGCATGGGAATTGATGCCGACGACCACCGCCTGGTCGCCTTCCGCAGTTGAAAGGGTACCGATGGCAACGGCGGAAACACCGGTCGCGGAAGTGCTCGCGCCGATGGCGACCGGGCTCCCTTCTCCCGTCCCGTTGCTCGCCGTCGCGTTCATTCCAATCGCTACGGCCGCGTTGGTGGCAGGGGCTGCCGCTTGGCTGCCGGTGCCGATCGCCACCGAACCGGCACCGGTCGCCGTGCCGCCGCCGACCGCGTAATTCTGCGCCAGTGCAGGCGATGCAAACGAGGCCGACAGCGCCAGCGCCCCGACGCCTGTCAGGAGGCGGCTCAGGCCACTCAGTGCCAGGGAACTGCCAGAGGCGGAGAGCATGATCCGCGCCGGAGCGCTGCCACCCAGCGAGCCTAGGCCAAGATTGTTGCGCCGCACACCAAGCACGCGGTGGGCCATTCGCAAGATGGCCATGAGACGGCGCCGCTGCGAAGCGCTTGCACCGGCCGCCCAGTTTCCAGCAAAGCGAGCACCCCGGTTCCGCCGCGAAACAGATTCCAATCCGAGCATGACTCAGTCCCCCCTGAAAAAGTTCCCCGCCCCGGCGCCAGCCGCTGGGCAAGGAGAACCCATTGGCGGCGCGCAGTGTGCGCGCCGTCCCCGCCTCTCACCTGAATGAATGGTCCGCCCCGCCCCTGCTTGCCGGACGGCCAAAAATCTATTTCACGTCCGCCACACGGGCGATGGTCACGACCACGCATGACGGGCCATTGGCGATCATCATGGCCTGCCCTTGGTTGCCTCCGAGATTGTAGAGGGGCACGCCCGAGAGATTGCCCGCCGCCGTGCTGCCTTGCGGAAACAGTTTGATTACCTCGGCGCAGGACTGCTGGAACGGCGCGACGCGCACCAGCTGCCCTTCGCAGGATTTGCCGACAGGCGCTGCCATGACGACCCCGGCTGCCTGCCCGCTGTATCCGGGCGTATTATAGGCGATGCCCGCAACGCCCTGGACAGGGTGCTTGTCAGGCGCCTTGCCATCCGCCTGCGCCTGCACGGCATATGTGGAGCCAAGCGTTACAACCTGGCCCAGAGCCGAGAAGAGATTGGCGCATTGCCGGACGCCGAGCTTGTCGGCCTGCTGCCGGAAGGCATCGGCAGATTGAGGTGCCTGTGCCGGCGTATTTGCGCTCGCGTTCGGCACGGATTGAGCAGCAAGAGCCTGCTGCCCGGCAACGAGCAGAGAAAGGCCCAGAAAACCCCTTGCCATCGAGCCGAGGGCAAGGCGGGTTCGGCCGCCCCTGCTGCCGGTGGACAGGCCATTCGGGCCTAGCAGCTGTGAACCTTTTTCAACGTTACGCATGATCCTTAACTTTCTCCTGAACCTGGGCAATCCAAGGCACACAAACAGGAACCGCACTCGTCAGGCGTTCAACTGGCACAAAGGGTACTACAGGCAACTGTATCGCCGAAGTCACGATGCCTATATCCCTCAATAAAACAGCCTTTAGCCATAGTATCTACTAGCACTTGGTTTTATTTTCTGTACCTTTGATTAAATAAAATTTCTCCTCTCTGTCCAGTTATAAAACATGGCATGAAAATTAAACCCATTAACGCTACGATAACCTTTTTTGATGGATATTATTACTTTCATGTAAATTGTATTATTGCCATTGGCAATTTACTACCGCCGACGCGGGATACAAAACCGACTCAAAGCTGATTGAAATGCTTCATCCATTACTGGATTGGCGCCGCTTGATACTTGAAAATAGAAACAAATATCAGAAACAGAGGCGCCCCAAGTTGACGCCGCGGCAGATATCGCGGTGGGGACCGAGGGCTTGCACCGCCTGGCTCATGGCCAGCGTTCGCGGTTCCTACACTGTGAACTGGCGTTGAAATGTTTCTTAATCGCGCACTAAGCGGACTGCCAAATGGGATGCAAAAACGCGACGTACTCGCAATTTGCCTTTAGGTGGGAGTGGAGGGGGGCCTTCCGAACACACTCTCAACATGCGCGCAGCCGCGAGGTGTAGAGCGGAAGCGGCGGGACCGAGTGCGGCCCCGCCGAATGCCTTTCAGGAACCAACCGGGATGGGATGGTCGACAATGCCCTGGTTGAAGGCATGGACGAGCGCATGCTCGCTGGCCCCCGGATTGTCGCGAAGCGGCTTTACCGCCTCGACGAGGATTTCCGGGGCATCGGTGCCCAGCGCTGCGATCGTCTGGACAATGAAATCCTCCAGGGGCATCGCGCGCGGGTCGCCGCTTTTGTAGATCAGATCGGTGTCGACCCAGGGCGGCGCGATTTCCTGAACCCTGACGCCGGTTCCCCGCAGCTGGAAACGCTGCGACAGGGCATAGGAATGGAGTGCTGCCTTGGTGGCCGAATAGATTGCATTGGTCGCGAGCGGGACGAAGGCCAGGACGCTGGACGTGTACAGGATCGTTGCCTCCGGCTGCGCCTTGAGGTGCTCGATAAGCGCCGAGGACATGCGGATCGGCCCCAGCAGGTTGGTGGTGATCACCCCTTGCGCCGTGGCGTCATCGATCGGGCCTGCCACATCATCGAACGGCATGATCCCGGCATTGTTGAACAGGACATTGGTTTCCGGGAAGTCGCGGATTATCGTCTCGGCCGCACGCTTGATGCTCGCGGGATCGTTGATATCCAGCTCGATTGCAGCCATGCCGGGATTGACCGCGATGATTTCGTTAAGCAGCGCGCGGCGCCGGCCGGAAATGATGATCTTGTTGCCAAGGCGGTGCAACGCTTCGGCAAGGCCGCGGCCAATGCCGCTGGTGCCGCCGGTGACGAAGATGGTGTTGCCGGTCAGTTTCATCGAAATTCTCCTTGATCGAAAGGGGCTCAGGCTTTGGGCGCGGCGTCGGCATCGGCAACGTGAGGCATGTTCGACATGAATTTGTCCTTTCAGTAATGACTTGAGAGAGAGGCTGAATGGTCAGGCGGCAACGCCGAAGCGGGCCGCGGGCTTGCGTGCGGAGAGCTGCGGGCCAAGGGCGGCACGCGCCGCTTCATAGGCCCGCCACAGCTCGACATCGGCGAGCGCAGGGATCGTGCAGGTCTCGCCCTGGTCGAGCCCTGCGAGCGCGGCATCGACCATGTCCTCGGCGCGCATCACGATTTCGGGCGGCAGATTTTCGACGGGCAGGCCGCCAGCCTCCCAGAAATCGGTTGCCGTCGCGCCGGGTAGAACCGATTGGATGTGCAGCCCCTTGCTGCCGAGTTCGTGGTTCAGCGAGGCCGAGAAGGCCTGCACGAAAGCCTTGGTGCCGCCATAGACGCCATTGAGCAGCTCGGGCGCGAGCGCTACGATCGAGGCGATGTTGATGATCGTCCCCTGGCCCCGCGCGACGAAACCGGGGACCGCGGCGTAGGTCAGCCGCATCAAGGCAGTGACGTTCAGCCGAACCATCTCTTCCATGCGGTCGACATCGCTCTCCAGCAGCGCCGCGTGCGTCCCAACGCCGGCGTTGTTGACCAGCATGGTGATGCTCGCATCCTCGCGCAGGATCCGCTCCACCCGGGCAAGCGCCGCTGCATCACTGAGGTCAGCGGCAACGACTTCGACCGCGCGGCCAGTCTGGTCGGAAAGGCGCGCAGCCAGCGCCTGGAGCTTGTCCCTGTTGCGCGCAACGAGGATCAGGTCGTAGCCGCGGCGCGCAAGGCGGTCGGCATAGATCGCGCCGATGCCGGTGGAGGCGCCGGTGATCAGCGCTGTTCCCTCGGCAATCGTCGCGGTGTTGTTCTTCGTCATGGTTTTATCCTTCGGAGCAGTGAGATGATGGGGTGTCGCTTTCGGCACACCGGTTATGGCGCCGATGGACTTTGTCTCAAATGACGTATAAGTAACGGTTTTCGGACATCGCTCTGGGAGGGTCCCGTGCCCCACGTCGCCATGGTCCTTACGCCCGGCTTCCAGTTCCTCGCGCTCGGGGTTCAGGCGGCCTTCGAACTGGCCAACACGGTCGTCGGCGAGGACTATTATTCCCTCGCGATGCTGTCGCCCGAAGGCGGGCCGGTGCTCTCGTCGAGCGGCTTTGCCGTGCCGACCGAGCCGTTGGCTGAAGCGGGCGCGATCGACACCTTGCTGCTTCTGGCAGGGCTCAGCCCACCCCCGCCGCAGGACGCGCCGACGCTCGATGCCCTGTGCCGGGCGGCGCATGCCGCGCGCCGAGTGGCGGGTTTGTGTACCGGGGCGTTTCTGCTCGCCCAGATGGGACTGCTGGACGGTCGCCGCGCGACCACGCACTGGGCCTATGCGCGGCAGATGCGCGAGTCCTTCCCGTCCGTCCGGGTCGAGGATGACCGCATCTTCATCAATGAAGGGCAGGTCTGGACATCCGCAGGGCTGACGGCCGGGCTGGACCTTGCGGTCGCGCTGATCGAAAAAGATTTAGGGGCCGACGTGGCGCGCGCGGTCGCGCGGCGCCTGGTGATGCATCATCGCCGCGCCGGGGGACAATCCCAGCACTCCGAGATGCTGGAGCTGGCGCCCAGCAGCGACCGCATTCAAAAGGCGCTGATCCACGCTCGCACGCACCTTGCCAATCCATTGACGGTCGAAGAGCTGGCAGACGTCGCGGCGCTTTCGCCCCGGCAGTTCAGCCGCGCCTTCCGCGCGGAAACCGGGCAGTCGCCGGCAAAGGCCGTGGAGCAGTTGCGTCTCGAAGCCGCGCGATTGCTGCTCGAGGATACGCGCCATAGCCTGGAAGCCGTGGCGCGTGAGGCGGGCTTTACGGATCTGCGCCGGATGCGCGAGGCATTCCTGCGCCAATACGGCCAGCCGCCCCAGGCGCTGCGCCGAATGGCGCGCGTCGCCTGAGGCGTTGGCGCTTCAGCCGATCCGCCGCAGCCGCTCGAGCACCGGCGGTTTGGCGAGAAGCATGTTGAAGCGCCTGGCAAGACCGGTGAACGCCGGCGCCCGCCCATGGGCATCGAGGGCGGCCTGATCGGCCCATGCCTCGACCATGACGATGGTGCCCAGCTCCTCCAGACTCTCATGTGCGAAGTACGCAAGGCAGCCCGGTTCCTGGCGCACCTCCGGCAGGATCGCCGCAATCGCTGCGGCCAGTTCGTCTGCCTTGCCTGGTTGCGGCATCAGCCGCGCGACAAGATGGATCACGCCGTCACGCATCAGCGGCCTCCCATCCCTCGAGCACGATCTTGCCACGCGTGCTGGCGCTCTCGATCCGGCGATGCGCGGCAATCAGATTGGCGGCGTTGATCGGTGAGAGCGTCTCTGTCAGCGTGGTGCGGATCCGGCCGGCATCGACAAGTTCGGCAACTGTATCGAGCAAACGGCCCTGCTCGGCAACGTCCGGGGTGTCCAGCAGCGGGCGGGTGAACATGAATTCCCAGTGGATGGAGACGGACTTGCGTTTAAAGCTGGTCACGTCCAGGCTTTCCGGATCGTCGATCAGCACGAAGCGCCCTTGCGGCGCGATCAACTCGGCAATCTCGGCCAGGTGATGGTCGGTATGGGTTGTCGAGAAGACGTAGTCCGGCGCGCCGATGCCGAGGCTTGCAACCTGCGCGGCAAGCGGCCGGCTGTGGTCAAGCACATGGTGCGCGCCAAGGTCCCGCACCCATGCCTGGGTTTCGGGGCGTGAGGCCGTTGCGATGATCGTGAGGTCAGTCAGCGCCCGCGCGATCTGAATGGCAATGGAGCCGACCCCGCCTGCACCGCCAATAATCAGGATCGCTCGCGGGCCGCCTGTCGTCCTGTCGTTCGTGTGCAGCCGGTCGAACAGGGCTTCCCAGGCCGTGATGGCAGTCAGCGGCAGGGCCGCCGCCTCGGCCCAGCCGAGCGTGCGCGGCTTGAAGCCGACGATCCGCTCGTCGACGAGCTGGTACTCGGCATTGCTGCCGTCCCGCGCGATATTGCCGGCGTAATAGACGGCATCTCCCACCTTGAAGCGGGTCACCTCAGGACCGACCGCTTCAACCACGCCGGCCGCGTCCCAGCCGAGAATCCGTTCGGACCGGCCTTCGAGCGGGGCGGCACCGGTGCGGACCTTGGTGTCGACCGGATTCACAGATACGGCCCGAACGGCAACCAGAATGTCCCGGCCGGTCGGCGCAGGGCGCGGCAGGGTAACGTCGATCAGCGCATCGGCACGGTCGATCGGACCGGGCTGGCGATAGGCAATGGCTCGCATGGGTCTTGCTCCTTTTCCTTTGGACAAGAGCGATGTAATTGCAGGGCTGGATCATGTCATAGGTACAAAAATCGCCTATAGTGTCGAAAAGGATACTGTCACGATGGCCAAGGCCCGACATTCCCGGCTCGATTGCACGCCCGGCTGCGCGGTTGAGGCGGCGATCAGCCTGATTGACGGCAAGTGGAAGGCGGTGATCCTCTACCATTTGCAGGACGGCCCAGTGCGCTTCAACGAGCTGCGCCGTCGCGCGGGCGATGTGACCCAGCGTATGCTGACCAACCAGCTGCGCGAACTTGAGGCCGATGGCTTGGTCGAACGCGAGGTCTTCGCCCAGGTCCCGCCGCGGGTGGAATACAGCCTGTCCGAACGCGGCCGTTCGCTCTCGCCGATCATCGCCGCCCTTAAAGCGTGGGGCGATGCCAACATGGACCTGTTCGGCCGCCGCCGCACGGTGTGACGGACGAGGCCGTCCGGCTCATGAAAGAGCGGCTGCTGACCCGCTCTTCGTTGCTTGGAACCGACCGGCCGTTGTGCGCCCTTTGCCGTCATTCAGCGGCGTTCCTGGAAACCGCCGAGCGTTCATGCTCGGCGGCCGGGCGGCGCGTGCGCCCGTAAACGGGGCGCGGCTTAGTCTGCGGCAATCTTGCCGCGCCTTGCGAGGTGAATGATCTGGGCGGTCAAGCCGACCAGGAGAAGGACCAGCAGTCCTCCCTGAGCGCCGAGAAGCAGTGGCGCTTTCAAGTCGGTCACTAAGGGGTGACCATCCGGGACACGGCGCAGCACTTCAGTAATGGTCGGCAGCATCAAAAGAAACACACTGAGGCTCAGGCAGATGGTCTCGATATACTTGGCCGGGTGCGCCGGACCCAGAATGCGCTCGACCCTGTAACCCGCTATCAGAAGCAGAATGGTCACGGTACCGATGATGTAGCTGACCGACCCGTGCGCGACGAGAAACACCGTGGCAGCGCCGATCATCATGGAAACGAAATAGACGGCACCCAAAGGGGATCGAGGGACAATTCGGCCGTACCGGGCGAGCATGTAGAGAGCCGCGGGAATGGCTGGCAGGCTGCCAATCGTATGGATCCAGCCAAACGGGGAAATTCCAAACATGATGAATTGCCTTTCTCATCTGAGAGGATGTGCGAGCGAGCAGGCTGCGGTCGACAAATCTGGGGGATGCGGCTAATCAAACCTACTAGTTGGTAGAGAAAAAAGTCACGGTCCGGCTTGTCGGCGAAGCGCTGGCATCAGACGGCGATGCGTTCGAGCAAGGGATGGGTTACCGCACCAAAAGCGGTGGCGTCGCCGTAAGCGCGCGCTGAAAGCATCGCGCCATGCACGGTGGCCATGAACATTTCAGCATCGCCCCTGGCGGTGCTGCTCAGAGAGAGCCGGCCATGTGCGGCGCCACGCTCCAGGACAGAGGCAATCCAGTCGGAAAGCCATCGGAAATGCGCGCGCACTTCGAATGCAACTGCCTCGGGAAGTACTTCGATCTCGCTGGCGAGCAGGGCGCAGACGCAAAAGGGGTGGGACGCATCAGCAATGCAACGCTCCCAATAGCCGACATAGGCGCGAAGCTGCCCGAGCGGGTCGGGGACATTTCGTTCCAACTCGGCGATCCCAGCTTGAGCCTCTTCCCGATACTGGACAACCAGCACGCGGACGAGATCCGATTTGCTGGGAAAGTGATGGTGGATGCTCGCCTTGCGAATGCCAACCACATCCGAGATGTCGGCGTAGCTGAAACTGTTGTAGCCGCCCCTGACAATCAGGGTGCGCGCGCAGCGGAGGATGTCATCAGCTGTGGTCGATGGATTGCTCATATGCATCACCTACCAACTAGTAGGTTAGGCGTCAAGGAGGGCTATCTTGTTGTCCCCTTCCCGGTATGAGCAGTGGAATGACTGCTGATTCCAATCGAACTGACTCAGCATTCCAACGGGTGACCGTTTCTCGACAAGGTGACGAGGCGCCTTGGATTCCCGAACGGCAGCTTAGGAGGCGGAATCGCAGAAGAGCGGCTGTTCAGCAAATCCGAGCAGCAAGGTCTTCGCAATCTCTCGCGCACTCGAAGCAAGCGTCTCATCCGGCAGTTCGCCCGCGGTCCAGAAGGACAGCACCCCACGGAAGGCGAAGGCAAGCTGGCGCGGCAGGCGGCTCAGCGCCTCCTCCCGCCCGGCCATGCTCAAGCCTTCGCCAGCGCCCAGCGCCAGCGACCATAAGGCCGTAGAGTACGCCAGGACCTTTCCGGGCGATGGGCTGGCGGTGCCGATCCACCCCATCACGGCTCGGTTTATCTCCGGTTCCTCCAGCATCACCTCGACCGCCGTGTCGACGGCTAGCAGTACACGACCGGCGGCATCGGGAGGTAGCGCCAGCCCGGCGAAGCGCTTTGCCATCGTATCTATCCGCCGCCCCGAAAGGGCATACATGATCGCAGCCTTGCTCCCGAACTGATTGAACGGCGTCGCGAAGCTGACCCCGGCTTCGGCAGCAAGGTCGCGCATCGAGAAATCGGCCTTGCCTTGGCGGAGCAGCCGTTCCGCCGCGTCGATCACACGCTGACGAAGCGGTTCGCCTCTTGTGGCGGTGGCAGTATCCTGGGTCTTGTTCTGTGCCATGTCTCTATTTATATCATGATATAGTTTCAATCATAGCCCGGAGTTAGACCATGGCGGCTGCCCTCTCCAAGACTTTCCTCATCACCGGCGTCAGTTCCGGTCTGGGGCGAGCGTTTGCCACAGGTGCGCTTGAAGCGGGACATCGTGTAATCGGAACCGTGCGGCGAAGGGATGACGCCGAGGTCTTCGTCGCGCTCGCGCCGGATCGTGCCTACCCGCTTGTGCTGGATGTGACGGATTTCGATGCGATCCCGGCGGTAGTGGCCGAGGCCGAACTGCAGGCTGGTCCGATTGATGTGCTGGTAAATAACGCGGGTTACGGCCATGAGGGCGCGCTGGAGGAATCGTCCATGGACGATCTCCAGCGCCAGTTTGCTGCCAACGTCTTCGGGCCCGTCGCGATGATCAAGGCGGTGCTGCCGGGCATGCGCGAGCGGCGTCGCGGCCATATTATCAACGTCACTTCCATGGGCGGCTTCATCACCATGCCCGGGATCAGCTTCTATTGCGGGAGCAAATTCGCTCTCGAAGGAATCTCCGAAGCGCTTGGCAAGGAGGTGGCAAGCTTTGGAATTCGGGTGACGGCGCTCGCTCCTGGCCAATTCCGCACGGACTGGGCCGGACGTTCCATGGATCGCACGCCGCGCAGCATTGCCGACTATGACGCGGTCATGGACCCGATCCGTGCCGCGCGACAGGCGAAGAGCGGCAATCAACCGGGTGATCCGGCCAAGGCTGCACAGGCGTTGCTCGCGCTGGTCGAGGCCGCCAATCCGCCGGTGCGGCTGTTCCTGGGCGACGACGCGCTGGGACTGGTCGAACAGAAGCTCGACGGGATGCGAGGCGAAATCAGCGCGTGGGAGAAGCTTTCGCGTTCAACCAGCTTCGCATCATGAGCGCTTAAATCTAACGGTAGCTTATGAAGGCGCTCCGCGCGTCTTCATAAGTTTACAATTGGGGCATTAACGATCGTTTGTGCGAGCCAGCCGGGGAATGGCAGCTAGTGTGAGCTCGCCTCCTATAAGCAGACAGCCCCCTCACGGCCAAGCATCGCCATGGCATAGCACCCAACCATGCGATAGCGTGGGATAAAGCCATGTATTATTGGCTGTATAGTGCTCAACCGAAGGCGAGAGTCCATGTCCTGCGTCAGTATGCGGTTTAGGAACCGGTACGGGGTTAAGGCACCCCAGTTCGCCTATTAAGGAACGCCGACAGTGTAGGCTGGATTTCCAGTCCCAAACTCCGGGCCTTGATGACACTTTAGGCCGCCTTTCGGTAAAGTGGCGTAAATGACACTTTGCATTGTAAGAGTTCAGAGTCCCGCGCACCGCGACTGGCATTTTCGTCATTGCCTCGCTTCGAAAAAGCCTAAGCCTTGCCCACTTGCATCCCGCGCGGCGGGGCACGTCGCACCATGTCCTTGAAGGGCTTGGGCGGCCTCAGGCGCGCATGGCACCGTGCGCGCACCGGCTCACCCGATGCGCGCCGCGCCGACTGCATAATAGGGAGCTGCGTGTTCCGGCTGATAGGAGTGAGAGCGCCGGCTCAGGGCAGCACGGGTTCCCCGGCCGGAACGGCAGCCTGGATGTCCTGTTTGCCCGCAGCGGCGGGATTAATCAGCTCCTTGGCCATGGCGCTCAGCTGGTCGTCCACGGCCTTGTCCTCTTCCATGATGCGGTGAAGGATCTCGGCCTCGCTCATCCGATCCATGGTCTTGGCGTATGTGGCCGCCGTGCCTAATCCTGCGATCTGATGGTGGATCAGCCGCTGGAGGGACGCGACGATGCCCGCATCGCGCAGCGCATCCGACCCGCTGACCTTCCGCATCTTCTCCGTCTCGTGCACGAGGGCTTCCATGGCGTCGTCCTCGTGAATCTCAGGCGCGGCCTCGCACCGCTGCAAGATCTCGGCGATCTCATCCTGATGATGCTGGATCTGAGTCCGGTAGCGGCCGAGATGCTCGCGGATCGCACCGTGCTCAACAGCCGTCTCCAGCGTCTCGAGCAGATCTTCCATCTGCGCCTTGGCGTTATGAAGTTCCTGAAGCTCGTTGATATAGAGGGTGTTGAAGTTATCGATGCTGGCCGTTCCGGACATAAAGGGCTTGGCCATGATGCGGAACATGTTGGCATAGCCCTGCCCCAGCGGAACATTGTCCGTCATCCTGGCCTTCATCGGGCAGTAGCGTGTTGCGCCCCGGGCAAGCAGGGATGCGCTGGCCAGCCCGAACAGCGCCCGCTTCGCCAGGCTGCCCCTGCGGGCCCCCGCCAACAGCGCAATACCGCCAAGGATGGAAAGCACGCGCTCCGTGCCCGTCACGTTGCGCCGCGCATGGTAGTAATTGCCTTCAGCAGACCGGTTCGCCATGTTGAGTGAGCTCCTTCGATGCAACGAGGGAACGCCCCCGCCCAATTGTCCTGCCCACTAAACACACGTCCGCCGCTGCCGTTCCGCGTCAGGCCGGGCGGCACGGCCCCGCCTCCGCAGCACCCAAGCTCTTTAGTCTGCTTCCAAATCGCGCCTCAGCCGCTGGCCGATCTCCGCCAGAATTTCGAACGAGCGCAGCCGCGCCTTGTGATCGTAGATCTGCCCCGTTGCCATGACTTCATCAACGCCAGTTTCCTGAAGGAAGGCCTGCAAGGCTTCCTCCACCATCTCCGGCGTGCCGACGCCCGAGCACGACAGGGCATGTTCGACGCCGAATTTCTCCGCCGGGGTCCAGAAGCCCTCCATCGTCTCGCGCGGCGGCGGCAGCGGCCCCGCCCTGCCCCGCCGCAGGTTGACGAACTGCTGCTGGACGGAGGTGAACAGGCGGCGCGCCTCCTCCTCGGTGTCGGCGGCGAAGACGTTGAAGCCCGCCATCACGTAAGGCTTTTGCAATACGGCGGAGGGGCGGAACAGCGCCCGGTACAGCTTCAGCGCCTCCATCAGATGGTCCGGCGCGAAGTGGGAGGCAAAGGCAAACGGCAGGCCAAGGCTTGCCGCCAGCTGCGCGCTGAACAGGCTGGAACCTAAGAGCCAGATAGGCACGCTGAGCCCCGCCCCCGGCACGGCAGTGACCGCCTGCCCCGGCTCGGCTGGCTCGAAGTAGCGTTGCAGCTCCGCCACGTCCTGCGGGAACCGCTCCGCGCTGTTGGCGAAATCACGCCGCAGGGCGCGGGCCGTCATCTGGTCCGTTCCCGGCGCGCGCCCCAGCCCCAAGTCGATGCGCCCTGGGTAAAGCGCCTCCAGCGTGCCGAACTGCTCGGCCACCACCAGCGGCGCGTGGTTGGGCAGCATGATGCCGCCCGAGCCCACCCGAATGGTTTTGGTGCCGCCCGCGATGAAACCGATGGCCACCGCCGTTGCCGAGCTGCCGATGCCCGGCATGTTGTGGTGCTCCGCCAGCCAGTAGCGACGGTAGCCCCAGCGCTCGGCATGCTGGGCAAGATCAAGGCTGTTGCGGAACGCCAGGCTGGCATCGCCACCCTCGATGATCGGCACAAGGTCAAGAATCGAAAGAACAGTCACGGCAAACGCGCCTCTGGCTGAAGAAACCCAAACATTGATCCCTTTATGTGCCCCCTGGGAGGCGGCCTTCAAGAAACCGTCCCCGAACAGACCGTCACCAGCCGTAGAACACTGCAATTCCCGGCGCACTGGAACGCAACAGCCAAGGGTCTCGTCCGTTCCTGCCAGTCAAACCCAGCAGCAGGGAGACCGGCTATGGCGGAGGAAAGCAAACCTGGAGGCAATCCCAGCGGCGTTGGCCTCACAACCCGCCAGGGGCACCCGATCTACGACAACCAGAATACCCGCAGCGTCGGCCCGCGCGGCCCGCTGGTGCTGGAGGATTACCAGTTTCTCGAAAAAATCACCCACTTCGACCGCGAGCGGATCCCCGAGCGGGTGGTGCACGCCCGCGGCGCGGGCGCCCACGGCTGGTTCGTGCCGACCGGCCGGGCGGGTGATGTCTCCATTGAGGAGTACAGCCGGGCAGCCGTGTTCCGCAAGGGCACGCGAACGCCGGTGTTCATCCGCTTCTCGACCGTCACCCACGGCGCGCACAGCCCGGAGACGCTGCGCGACCCGCGCGGCTTTGCCATCAAGTTCTACACCGGAACCGGCAATTGGGATTTGGTTGGCAACAACCTGAAGGTGTTCTTCATCCGCGATCCCATCAAGTTTCCGGATCTCATCCACGCCTTCAAGCCGGACCCCGTGACCAATATCCAGAACTCCTGCCGCATCTTCGACTTCCTGAGCCTGACGCCCGAGTCCACCCATATGGTCACGTGGCTGTTCAGCCCGTGGGGCATCCCGGCCAGCTATCGCGAGATGCAGGGCTCGGGCGTCAACACCTACAAGCTGGTCAACGGCCACGGGCAGACCGTGCTGTGCAAATTCCACTTCCAGCCCAAGATGGGCGTCCGCAACCTTCGCCAAGAGGAAGCCAGCGCCATCCAGGCCACCGACTGGAACCACGCGACGCGCGACCTCTACGAGGCCATCGCCCGCGAAGAGCACCCCGAGTGGGACATGTACATCCAGGTGATGAGCGACGACGACCACCCCGAGCTGGACTGGGACCCGCTCGACGCCACCAAGCTGTGGCCGGAAGATGAGTTTCCCATGCTCCACGTCGGCCACGTAGTGCTGGACCGGAACCCGGCCGACTATTTCAACGAGGTGGAGCAGGCCTCCTTCGGCACCGGCGTGCTGGTGGACGGCATCGATTTCTCTGACGACAAGCTGCTCTTGGGGCGCACCTTCGCCTACTCCGACACCCAGCGCTATCGCGTCGGCCCCAACTACCTGCAACTTCCCATCAACGCGCCCAAATGCCCCTTCGCCACCAACCAGCGGGGCGGGCAGATGTCCTACTTCGTCGATGGGGCGGACCAGGGCGCGGACCCGCACGTCAATTACGAGCCCTCCAACCGCGACGGGCTCAAGCAGCAGGAGCGGCTGGGCCCGCCCCCGCGCATCTTCGTCGAGGGGCAAGTCGGCCGCCAGCCGATCGAGCGGCCCTGTAACTTCCGCCAAGCGGGAGACAGGTGGCGCCTGTTCTCCGAGGACGAGCGCAACGAACTGGTGGGCAACCTCGTCAACGCCCTCTCCCAGTGCGACCGCATCATTCAGGAGCGGATGGTTGGCCACTTCACGCAGGCCGACCCGGAGTATGGCCGCCGCGTTGGCGAGGGGCTGGGCATCCCGGCTCCGGCGGCATCGCAGGCAGGGCCCGCTTGAGGCCACACGTTATCGGCTATTTTTGCAAATAACTCTCATTTGTGACTACCGGCGAACCTTGAGAGTCACTATAGAGGCGGTATGTCTGATTCGACCGCCCGAGACGAAACAAGGCTCCGGAACCGCAGGGGGTTTTGGCTGCGCCATGTGCAGCGCTGGCACTGGATCAGCTCCGGCGTGTGCCTCATCGGCATGATCCTGTTTGCCCTCACCGGCATCACCCTCAATCACGCAGCCCAAATCGAGGGCAAGCCGCAGGTGGTCGAGAAGGCGGCGAGCCTGCCCGCCCCGCTGCTGGCCGATCTCCAGCGCGGCATGGAGGAGGGTGACGCCCCGCTGCCCGCCCCGCTGCGGGACTGGCTGAGCGAGGCGCTGGACGTGTGGGTGGAGGCCCAGCCGGCGGAATGGTCGGCGGACGAAATCTACCTCTCCCTGCCCCGCCCCGGCGGCGATGCGTGGCTGAGCATCGACCGGGAGACCGGGGACGTCTTCTACGAGAAGACCGACCGGGGCTGGATCGCCTACCTCAACGACCTCCACAAGGGCCGCAACACCAGCGGCGCGTGGTCGTGGTTCCTCGACATCTTCGCCGCCGCCTGCCTCGTCTTTTCCGTCACCGGCCTGCTGCTGCTCCAGCTCTATGCCGGCCACCGCCCGGCCACCTGGCCGGTGGTCGGGCTCGGGCTCGTCGTGCCCGTCATTCTCGCCATCCTGATGATCCACTAGGAAGAGAGGCCCCATGCAGTCGCCCAAACCCCTCTGGCTCTCAGGCCCGCTCGTGCTCGTCGGCATGTCGGCAGCGACCACCGCGCAGGCGGCGGGCATAAGCGTGAAGGTCGAGATCCCCCGGCTGACGGTGAGCGAATACCACCGCCCCTATGTCGCCATGTGGATCGAGGGCGCAAACCTCGCCAAACCGGTTGATCTCGCCGTCTGGTACGACGTGAAGATGAAGGACAACGGCGGGGCCAAATGGCTCTCCGACATGCGCCTGTGGTGGCGCAAGAGCGGGCGCAACCTGCAAATGCCGGTCGATGGCGTCAGCGGCGCGACCCGCGCCCCCGGCACCCATGAGGTGCGCTTCACCGAAGGCAGCGCGCCGCTCACCAAACTGCCCGCGGGCAAATACGAGTTCGTCATCGAAGCCACGCGGGAGCTGGGCGGGCGCGAATACCTCCGCATTCCGTTCCAATGGCCGCCGCAAGGCCAGCAGCCCCAGCCCGCAAAAGGCGCGTCCGAGCTGGGCGCGGTTTCACTCACCCTGAAGAAATAAGGGAGCCCATCCATGTCGATCCGCTTCAAGCACCTGGCGACCGGCCTTGCCGCGATTGCCGCCCTCTCGATGGTGTCGGTTGCCGCCAGCGCGCACCGGGCATGGCTGCTGCCCTCCGCCACCACCGTCTCCGGCACCGACATGTGGGTGAGCGTTGACGCCGCCATTTCCAACAACCTGTTCAACGCCGACCACTTCCCCATGCAGTTGGGCGGCATTCAGGTAACGGCGCCGGACGGCGCGGCCGTGCAGCCCCAGAACGGCTCGACCGGCCGCTATCGCTCGGTGTTCGACGTGAAGCTGGACCAGACCGGCACCTATAAAATCGCCAATGCCGGGCATTCGGTCATGGCCTCCTACCAGCAGAACGGCGAGCGCAAGCGCCTGCGCGGGCCGGTGGAGCGGCTGAAGGACCTGCCGCAGGACGCCACCGACGTGAAGGTCTCCGAGATCATCAGCCGCAACGAGACGTTCGTCACCAACGGCAATCTAACGACGACCGTGTTCAAGCTCACCGGCAAGGGGCTGGAGCTGGAGCCCGTCACCCACCCCAATGATCTGGTGGAGGGCGAGCCCGCCACCTTCCGCTTCCTCCTGGACGGCAAGCCCGCCGCGAATCTCAAGGTGACTGCCGTTCCGGGCGGCACGCGCTACCGCAACCAGCCGGTTGAAATCACCGCCACCACCAACGCCAATGGCGAGGTGGCTCTCACCTTCCCGCAGCCGGGCATGTACTGGCTGGATGCCGAGGTGGCGGACGACAAGGCCTCCGTGCCGCAGGCCAGCCGCCGCGTCGCCCGCTACAACATGACCGTTGAAGTGATGCCGATGTAAAGGCGGCCCGCTCGTCCGATGCGGATTCTCGTCCCCACTCACCTCTCGCCGCTGGCCATCGCCAACCGGGTGCCCAGCGCTCCGGTCGAGACGCTCGGCGGCCGGAGCATGGGGACGAGCTGGTCCGTGCGGTACGTCGCACCGCCCGCCTCCGGCCTCTCCGCTGACGCCGTCGCCGCGCTGGTCGGACAGCAGCTGGCCGAGGTCATCGACCAGATGAGCCAGTGGGAGAAAACTTCCCTCCTCTGCCGCTTCAACCGCGCCGCGCCGAACACGTGGCACGAGTTACCGCCTGCCTTCCGCACGGTGCTCAATTGCGCGCTCGAGATCACAGAGGAAAGCGAGGGCGCGTTCGACCCCACGCTCGGCGCGCTCGTTGACCTGTGGGGCTTCGGCCCCGCGCCCGCGAGGGCCACGCCGCCATCGCCGCAGGAGATCGAGGCCGCCCGCGCCCGCACCGGCTGGCGAAAGATCGGGTTCGATGCCGCTCGGCGCGCCATCCGCCAGCCCGGCGGGGTGCGGCTGGATTTTTCCGGCATCGCCAAGGGCTTTGCGGTCGATCACGTGGCCGAGGGGCTACGGCTGGCGGGCCTCCGGCATTTTCTCGTCGAGATCGGCGGCGAGCTGCGCGGCGAGGGCGTGAAGCCGGATGGTTCGCCCTGGTGGGTTACCATCGAGCGGCCCGCGCGCCTCCCGCAAAATGCCGCCGGCTGGCAGGAGACCCGCGTCGCCTTGCATGGCCTCGCCATCGCCACCTCCGGTGACTATCGCCGCTGGTTCGAAAGCAAGGGGCGGCATTATTCCCACACGCTCGACCCGCGCACCGGCTGGCCGATCGAGAACAGCATCGTCTCGGCAACCGTGCTTCACCCCTCCTGCATGAAGGCCGACGCCTATGCGACGGCCCTCGGTGTTCTGGGGGCGGATGCCGCGCTGCAACTGGCGACCGGGCGCGACATCGCCGCCTGCCTGATCCGCCGCACGGGCGAGGGTGTGGAGGAAATCCTCTCCCCTGCCTTCCGCCAAATGCTGGATTGAACCCATGTCTCCCGCGTTGCGTCTTGCCTGCGCCCTGGCCGCTGCCTGCCTCTACGGCCTTTTCTGCCTGTGGACCCTGTGGCGGCACCACAGGCACAGGCGCAGCCGCGCCGCTGCCGTGCTGAACGGCGAGGGCGAGGCGTCCTTCCTCGTCGCATACGCCAGCCAGAGCAGCTTTGCCGAATATCTCGCCGGGCGCACGGCCGAAAGCCTGCGGGCGGCGGGCCATGCCGTCACGCTGCTCCCGCTTGAAGCTGTGGAACACACCACGTTGCAACAACACCGCCGCGCGCTGTTCATCATCAGTACGACGGGCGAGGGCGATGCCCCCACCCACGCCTTCCGCTTCGCCCACAAGACGATGAACGCCCCCGCTGACTTTTCGCACCTCGGCTACGGCCTGCTGGCGCTGGGGGACAGCCGCTACGCGAACTTCTGCGCCTTCGGCCGCCGCCTTGATGAGTGGCTGCGCGCAAGCCGCGCTGCGCCCCTGTTCGAGCGCATCGAGGTGGACAACGGCGCGGAATCCGCGCTTCGCCAGTGGCGCGAACAGCTGGCCCGGCTGGGCGCGTCCGCCACGCAGGCCATTACGGACGGCCCTGCCTTCACGCCGTGGGTGCTGGCGGAGCGCCGCCTCCTCAATCCGGGGAGCGTCGGCGGGCCGGTTTATCTCGTGCGCCTGCGCGCCGCCGTGCCGGGCGCGACATGGGAAGCGGGCGACATCGCGGAAATCGAGCTGCCCGGCGCAATCGACGCCGCCACCGGCCACCCGCCCCACCGCAGCTATTCCATCGCCTCCCTGCCGGAAGATAACGCGCTCGATCTCCTCGTCCGGCAGGTGCGGCACGAAAACGGGCAGCTCGGCGCGGGCTCCGGCTGGCTCACCCATCACGCGGAAATCAGCGGCGAAATCCGGCTTCGCATCCGCCGCAACACCAGCTTCCACCCGCAGGAAGCGACGCGCCCGCTCCTCCTCATCGGCAACGGCACCGGACTTGCGGGCCTGCGCGCCCACCTCAGGCATCAGGCCGCGCGCGGCCGGCATCGCAACTGGCTGGTCTTCGGCGAGCGCAACCGCGCCCACGATTTCTTCCTGCGCGAAGAGCTTGAGGCCTGGCAGGCCAGCGGCGTTTTGGAACGGCTGGACCTCGCCTTCTCCCGCGATCAGCACCACCGCCTCTACGTGCAGCATCGACTGCTCGAAAACCGCGAGGCCGTCCGCCGCTGGATCGACGACGGCGCAGCCATTTATGTGTGCGGCAGCGCCGAAGGCATGGCGGGCGACGTGCACGCCGCGCTCACCGACATTCTGGGGGCGGAGCGCATCGCCCGCATGACCGAAGACGGTCTCTATCGCCGGGATGTGTATTAGATTTTGCAGAGGGTCCCCGTGCGCGGGGGCGCACACGCCAGAAGACCTCTCCTGCACCGCCCTGAATTTATCGAGCCATGCCCTCCGGGCTGGACCTCGCGCAACGGCATCACGGATAGGAGACAGTTCCCACCATTCCACAGCTGCCTATAGTAGTATTAATATCTATGGTACTTCCGCTCCATGTGCCTAAGATGATGCCGGAGCAAGAAGGGGGAATAATGAATGTCACATTGACGCCAGCAATTGCATAAAAACCAGATCCAGAGCCAGAAAATGCGGCACTATACGGTTGATTTTGAAATGCGATCGAGCTGCATAATGGATCCGCCGACATCATTGTAACATTATCCACAACGGTACCCCCACCGCTTAACCGAAAGCTCAACTGGCAGACAAGAGTGGGGCCGTTTGTAAATGCCACCGTTCCTGTGTACGTACCATCAGGCGGCGCAGCATTTGCAATGTTCGGGATAAAGAAAACAGACGCCGCCAAGGCGGCTTTTGCAAGTTTTTTCACACCCACCCCCTCGTTTTAATACTTATGTTACACACATTCTCTAAAATACACTTCTATTAAATACCAACTGAATACTTATAATATTAATAAACAATCATTAAATACTTGCTGTATTTTTAGTTTGATCGAATTATTTTTGAAGACTGCACCCCACTGTTCACGCATTGGTTTTGACCGGGTGCATCCCATAAAATCGAATGGGGATTGAAAGGGGACCCGAGCCCCCCCTTTCCTCTCCTGAATTGACGCCTCCGCGTCGGGAGGGGGACAAGTCCCTTTCCCCTTCTGAAAGTGCCGCCTCCATCTTGCCGGTCGAAGGGTTTTGCCGGTAAGGAGCCGCGAGGCTGCGGCCCCATGCCCGGCACAACGAGGATCACACGGCAGTGACACGCAAGGGACAGGTGCGCGAGGCGTTCGGCCTTGCTGCCGCGACCTATGACCGGCACGCGGACATCCAGCGGCATGTGGCACGCCGTCTGGCCGGGGTGGTCGCCGGCCTGCCGCTGCCGCCGCGCCCGCGCGTGCTGGAGATCGGCTGCGGCACCGGCTTCTTGCACGAGGCCCTTCAGCCCCGCCTCGCCTATGGCGAGTGGATCTTCTCCGACCTTTCGCCCGACATGGCCGCCAGGGCGCGGGAGCGGTTCGGGGCGTTGCCCCACACCCGCTATGTGGTGATGGACGGCGAGCAGCCGTGCTTTGGCCTTGACGTACGCTTTGATCTCATCGTCTCCAGCCTGTCGTTCCAGTGGTTCGAGCGGCTGGGCGAGAGCGTCGCCGCCCTGCGGCGGATGCTGGCCCCCGGCGGCTGGCTCGCCTTCACCACCATGGCGCGGGACAGCTTTCACGAATGGCGGCAGGCCCACCGCCAGCTTGGCCTTGAGGCCGCAACGCCCGCCTACCCCGCCCCCGCCGATCTCGCCGCCCTGTGGCCGGGCGCAAGGGTGGATGAGGAACACATCACGCAAGAATACCAGTCAGGACGCGACTTCCTGCGGCAACTGAAAGGCATCGGCGCGCAGGTGCCCGCCCCCGGCCGCCAGCCGCTCACCCCTGGCGCATTGGCCCGCGTGATCCGCTGCTTCGAGGACCACGGCGCGCGCAGCACCTACCACGTCGCCACCTGCCGGTTGCCTGCCGAACGCTGAACCGGGGCGAGACCTCGCCCTCACATGCCCCGTAAAGCCCCGTGAAGGCCCCTTACAACGCCAAAACGAAGCCGCCCGCTACCACCCTAGCTGTGATAGGTAAAAACCTCTCCACGGGCGTTTAAACCCCCTTAGCGGCGACTTCGTCTTATGTTAAATTTTTCGAGAGGTTTAAGGGGGTCTCGGACCCCTTAAAATCCCCATTCGTTTATCGGGCCCCACCCGGCCGGACCGGCGCTTGATCTGGAGAAACCCAGCCGTCTCCACAGCCCATGCAGGGCGCGGTCCGGTAAATGCCAGGGGGTGCAGGGGGAGGTCTTTTTGCTTGTGCGCCTCCGCGCACGGGACCCCCCCTCCTGCAACTACTATAAAAACAAACCCTACAGCCCCAGCGCCGTGCGGATGTGGGCCCAATCCACCAGCTTGAAGTTCTGGGTTTCGGGTGCGTTGTCGCCATCCTGCGCGACGAACAGGCCTTCGGTGAAGCCGGGGCCGAAGTCGCCGAGCATCAGCTCGATGCCGTCGGTCTCGCTCACGCCGTCGACCGTGCCGTCACCAATGCGGAAGCGGTTCACATACTCACCGCCCGGCAGGCGATAGACAGCGTAGGCGTTGTCGCCCTGGCTGGAGACAAGGAGGTAGCCGCCGTCCGCGCCTTGCGGGGCGAGCGCCACGCCTTCCACATCGGCCACCAGCGCCTTGCCGTCCACCTTGGCGATGGAGACCGGCTCCGCGCTGCCCGAGGGGTCGGCCTCGAAGCGCCACAGGCCGACGTCTTCCTCGGCCACATAGAGGATGCCGGTGCGGTCATCGGCCACGCAGCCTTCCGCCTGGGTACCGAGCTTCAGGCTCCGGACCACCGCCACCTGCGGCTGCGCGCCGCTGGCATCGATGGCGAACTGGTCGATGCGGCCATCCTTCAGCACGAGGAAGCCGAACAGCGCGCCGTCTGACGCGCGGGTCCACAGGCACATGCCGTAGGCCTCGCCCGCGCCGACGGGGAAGCTGCCGAGCGGATCGAGCCGGGCAGCGCCTGTGTCCAGCCGGAACAGGGCGACCTTGGCGTTGGCCTCGTCAGCACGGTCGCTGGCGGCCACCAGCACCGAAGGCTGACCATTGATCGTCACATGATCGCGCAGATCCACGTTGTTGAGGCGCGGCGACGGCGTGAAGCCCAGCCGCTCGCCTTTCAGATTATAGACGTGAATGCCCGCCTTCTTGTCCGTGCCGATGACGAGGCTGGCCGCCGGGTCCGCCGCATTGCGCCAGATGGCGGGATCATCCGCCGCGTCGTCTTCAGTTGCCACCGGCGCGGTTTCGCCTTGCGCGGTGACAACGGGCGTCGACGCGGGCGCGGCCTCCTGCGTGCCGTTCTGGCAGGCGGCGAGCGCCAGCAGGCTGGCCGCAACGATCATTGAATTGAAACGCATGTTTGCTCCCGAAAAATGCCCCGATCTCATGTGCGGCACATGACAGTTTTTCAAACGCCTCATTCGTCAGCTTTTTGCCCTGTGTCATCGAACGGCAATCAAACTGAAAACAGACGGTCAAGCATGGCCATTACGGTCCCGCACCAACGGCAACCTACCCATCCTTTTTTACAAACAGGTTGCAGGCATGAGGGGCGTAAAGATGACCTTGAAGATTATCTCGTTGCTTGGATGCGCCATGGGGGCGCTGGTTGCACCGGTGGCCGCGCAGGCCGCGGAGGCAGAGAAGCCGGCCTCCACCACGAAAGAGGGCGTATCCATCCTCTCGGAAGACATCATCGTCACCGGCGATATCGCCTTCCGCAACCGCACGCGCGATCCCAACCCCGTGCTCTCTTATGATCTGGAATATTTCCAGCGGTTCGAGCCGGTGTCTGTGGGCGAGATGCTGAAGCGCGTGCCGGGCGTCACCTTCACGTCCGACGTGCTGGAATATGACGGCGCGCAGATGCGCGGCCTGCCGCCGGGTTACACCCAGGTTCTCATCAACGGCCGCCGCGCGCCGGGCGGGGAGGCGGACCGCAGCTTCTTCGTCGATCGTATTCCGGCCGAACTGGTGGAGCGCATCGAGATCGTCCGCGCGCCGCGCGCCGACCAGCCGAGCGAGGGCGTCGGCGGCACGCTGAACGTCATCACCAAGGAAAGCGCCATGTTCGATGGCGGCTTCGTGAAGGCGGGCGCGCTCATCAATGAAGACGGCGGCGTGCGCCCCTCCGGCGCGCTGGCCTATGCGGACACCATCGGCGACACCAGCTTCTGGGGCGCGCTCAATTATCAGCAGCGCCGCAACCCGAAGAAGAAGGTGAGCGACCGCTACGACGGCGAGATGGCGTTCGACAACCGCGAGCTGCAGGAAGACACCCGCGACGGCACGGACATCTCCGGCAACGCCGAGGTCGTCACCCGCGTCGGCGAAGGCAAGCTGCGCCTCTCCGGCCTGTTCGTCGATACCGACCGCGACGAGGACGAAACCTCCATCGAATACGCGGGCGAGGAACTGGAACTGGACGGCGTTGAAATTCAGCGCGAGCGGATCAGCCAGCAGACCTACGCCCTCTCCGGCGATCTCGTCTACCCGATGGGCCAGGGCGAGCTGGGGGTTGCGGGGTCCTGGTCAGGCTTCCGCGACGACACGACGGTTGAGACCGATGAAGGCGACACGCTGGAGGAAGCCACGCTCGATGAACGCGAATTCCTCGACATCAAGGACGATGAGTACGGCGCGACCCTCTATTACAATTTCCTCGGCGACGGCTTTACCGCCAAGGTGGGCATGGACTACCTCTCCAAGACCCGCGACGGCGAGGACCTGATCGAAGGGGAAGACCCGGAAGCGGGCGCGATCTTCACCATCAAGGAGAAGCGCTACGACCCCTATGTGCGCCTGACGTTCGAGCCCACCAGCGCCTTCAGCGTGGATGCGGGCCTGCGCTATGAGATCACCCGCCGCGACGTGACCAGCAATGCGGTGGCCGGCCAGGACGTGTTCGAGACGGCGGACTACGACGCCGAGAACCTCAACCCCTCGCTCCACCTGCGCTATGCGCCGACGGATGCGGACCAGTTCCGCGCCTCCGTCGCCCGCACCGTGCGCCGGCCGGACTACGACATGATCTCGCCCTACCGGCAGGAAGAGTCGCCGGGCGACGAGGACGAGACCATCGGCAACCCCATGCTCAAGGATGAACGCTCCTGGGGCATCGACGTGGGCTACGAGCGCCGCCTCGGCACCAAGGGCATCGTCGGCATCAACGTCTTCTACCGCAACGTCAAGGATCTGATCGAACTGGTGGCGACCGGCGACAGCCCGCTGAACGGCGAGCCCGGCAACGTCTACCAGCCGCGCAACATCGGCGACGGCAAGACCTGGGGCGTGGAGGTGGATTTCTCCATGCCGCTGACCGCCCTTGGCCTGCCGGACACCGGCCTCTTTGCCAACTACACCTACCTCGACAGCGAAACCCGCGATCCGTTCACGGGCGAGAAGCGCCGGTTCAACAACCAGCCGCACCATGTTTATAACATCGGCTTCATCCAGACCGTGCGCGCCGTCGACATGAGCTTCGGCGCATCGCTTTCGGGCCGCAGCAAGGCGAGCGAATCCAACTTCGATGAGACGGTTGATCTCACCTACGGGCAGGATCTGGAAGCCTTCATCGAAAAGCGCTTCGGCCAGCGGTTCGTGCTGCGCTTCTCGGCGCAGAACCTGCTCGACCGCGCCAAGCGCGAGACCTTCCGCAAGTATGATGGCGACTCGCTGGCGGAAATTCTCGAAAACCGCGCGGGCGGCGAGATGGATGAGTTCGAGAAGGAACGGGAGCGCTCCGGCCGCCTGTTCCAGGTCACGCTGCGCGCCGCGTTCTAGGGTGACTTATGCTTATCTTGCAGGAGGGTCTCGACCCTCCTGCACCTCCCCTTCGTTTTATCGGGGCGCGCCCTGCATGGGCCATAGCGGCTGAAGCTTGCACATCGGCATGACCGGGTGCGGCTCGATAAAAAGAATGGGGGATCAAAGGGGGACTGAGTCCCCCTTTCCTATTTCCACCTTCAATAGGGAAGCGGGAACAGCCAGAGGAGGAAAAACGCGAAGGCGATGAACGGCCCGAAGGGCAGCATCAGCGCGCCCATTTTCTGCCGCCGCGCCACCGCAAGGCCGATACCAGCCAGCAGCCCCGCCGCCGAGGCGAGAAGCAGCAGGAATGGCAGGGCGAAGATTCCGAGCCACGCGCCGGCGGCGGCGAGGAGCTTGGCATCGCCCAGCCCCAGCCCATCGCGCCCCCTCCAAGCCCGGTAGGCGGCGTTCACCAGATAAAGCACGCCATAGCCGATCGCCGCCCCCGCCAGATGGCCCCACGGCTGCGGCCCATTGGGGGCGGCGGCCAGGAATGCAGCCGCCAATCCAATGCCGATGAGCGGCAGGGTCATTACATCGGGCAGCAGCATGTAGCGCAGATCGTAAAGGCTGAGGGCGAGCAGCGTGAGCAGCAGCGGCAGGCCCAGCGCCCATGGCTGGCCTGTGGCGTGAAAGACGGCGAGCCCGGCCAGATGCAGCAGCAGGAGCGCGGCTGCGATCAGCCTCTCCCCGCGCCGCCAATAATCAGCCTGATCTTCCTCGGTCTGCCCTGCATCCATGGGCCGTTTATGTCATGGCCGCACGGCAAAGCCCAGCCCTTCCCCCTGACAGGTGCGGCAGCTCTAATTCGATCCGGAATCCAGCCGCTCGAGCCCGAGACGGGCAAGGGCCTTAGCGCGGCGCGGCTCGCCGGAGGCCGTCACCACATAGGGGTTGGCATCCAGGCGCAGGATTTCCTGATAAATGGAGGCCGCCTGCGCCGCCTCGCCCTTCTTTTGCAGCACGTAGGCCAGGTTCAGCATCTTGGCCGGGTTGTTCTCCCGCGAGTCATGGGCATAGGTCAGAATGCGTTCGGCCGTCTCCAAGTCGCCAGAGCGGATCAGGTGATAATCAGCCGTAACCAGCGGCGCGGCGCGCCCGTCGCCGGGCGCCGCCCCAGCCGCAAGAGCGCTGAACATCAGGGGAACTGCAAGAAACACCGGCATTGCTCGTTTCATAGACGCCTCCCATCAGCTGCATTCCGCTTGAGCGGAACGGCCTCTGTTACGGTTTCATGACATTCATTTTATGTAAATAACGCTATATTCCGATATTCGATGCCGGAGGCAGCCTTTGCCGGCGCGCAAACGGGGCAGCGCCCGGCATAGCATCACCTCGGACGCTGCCTGTCGGCCGGGAAGGGGCAGGAAGGTCGGGTGGCCGAGGCCACACTCAAGGCAAACTTGGGAGACGCTGGTTCAGGGCAAGCCTGCCCCGCCCCGCTTCAGGGATGCGCTCAGTGCAAAAGGCTGGAGAGGTTGTACTTGATTGTACGCTTCACCGGCTCGGCGAAGCCCTCCACCACCGTCTCGGGGGTGCTGCAGCTGTCCTCGTCCTTGCGCGGCAACCCATCCACGGACGCGGTGATTTCCCCGGTCCATTGGGAGGCCATGTCCGCTGCGGCCTCGCATCGATGCCAGCGGTTGTCGCAAAGCCGATGCCCTGGACCAACGCAGCGGTATCGCCCGGCATGAGCCCCTGGAGCGTGTAGGAAAAAGCTGGATCGGCCTGAGATTTCATTCGCAGCGCATCTTCAACCGAGACGATCAGCCGCGCCGGCGTGATTGAACCGATCGCCCCGCTGATGCTGGAGGAGGTCAGCGCATAATTGCCGGCATCGCTTCCGCGCAGCGACAAGCCGGCGAAGGTCACCATCTTGCCCGTGCCGACGTTCTTATCATCGTAGCGGCCCGATACCGGGTTGTTGAGACTGACGCTATCGGAGCCGAACACACCCGCCAGCTGGTAATTGCCGGAAAGCAGGCTGGCTGCCGTCGCCGCATCATAAACCTTGGTCGTGCTGCCGGTCAGCGACGCTGTGATCGTCGCGGGAGTAATGGCGCCGATCGCGCCGCACCTCGTCGGTCGAATCCAGATCGGAACGCAGGTCCTAGCGGCCGACGAAGCTGCCGTGGTAGGGCTTGCTCGGGTCCGGCGTCTTGCCGCCCTGGAATGCGCCGCCGACGCGCACCAGGCCGCCCTGCTGGCGGCCATCCGCCGCGAGGGTGGCCAGACTATAGGCCGCAATTAGATCAACATAGATTAGCCCCGTTCTCCACGCAGCGGACTGTACTGACCCGGACAGCGCACCGGGTTTACTTGCAAACACAATGCATCAGACAGATGGCGTGGGCGCTCTGTGCCGGAAACCCTATCGTTGCGAAGCGCAACAACTTTCCGGTAGCGCGTGCTCCGAGGCTCAGGCCGCCTTGCAGGCGATAAGACCGGCAACGGGCAATACAAGGTCCGGGCCGGTTCCGTCGCTCACATTCAGCATTCCGCGCCGGACGACCGCGCCGCCAATGATGCCCGAGTTGGGTTGGGGCGCAATCACCGCCCGCACCCGTAGATCACCTTGTGCGAATTCCTGCGTCGTATAGTGACCAAAGACCAGATCGCCCTCGGCAAGGCTGCGCGGCAGGCTCACCGGCTTGCCATCCACCATCATCTGGGCCGTCGCCGTGCGATCGGTTGCATAAAAGATCATGTTGCGCTCCGCCGACCGCGCCCACAGGAACAGCCCGCAAGTGCCTGCAGAAAGATCTTGCGGCGGCAGGGTGCCAATGCGCGCCTGTATGCCAACCTTGGCCGGCTGCGCCGCCACAGGCGCAGTCGCCCGAGGGGAGGCACGGCCGGAGGGCGTGCAGCCCGCCAGAAGTGCGCCAAGCGCCAACAGAGAACTCAAGGCCATGAACCGCTTGCTCGATATCATCTTCACTTCCTCTCGGGGCTGCCGGGTGCCTGGCCCAAAGTGCCCTTTCGCACAAGCCGGTAATCATTTTCGTCCTGTTCGGAAAATCCCATCAGGGGCAGTGCGCGGGCCAGCCGCGCGTCCCTGACCCTTGCCAGCGCCGTCAACTCATAGGCAAGGCCGGGTTCGACCTGAGCGCGGACGGACAGGAGGCCGCCTGCATTCCGCCCGCGCAGGGCAACCCTCAGCCTGTTTCCCGCACAGCTGATATCACCAGCGAGAGGCGGTCCCTGCCAGCCGGCGCTGCCGGGAAGGCGGCTCATGATATCGGCCCGCACCCTGCCCTTGGCCGCGCGGCAGCCGTCCCTTCCCCATGCCAGCTCGGTCAGCGTCGCAGCAAGCGTTCCGCCAAATCCGGACAGCTGGGTCAATTCGGCATCCACCGAAGCGCTCCGCAGGAAAAAGGCGCCGGAAACCCAGTTGATCTCGGCCTCGCCCTGGCCGCTCACCAACCCATCGGTTAACTGCCAATCGATCCGGGGGCTGAGCGCCAGCACCGAGAGCGGCGCGGTTTTGATGGCAAGGTCACCAAGGGGGATTTGCCCCGCTGTTACGTCATACAGCATACCGCTCCACACCGTGCCTTCGGCCCGGCCATAGGAGATACCATCCCCCGCCGCGAACCGCGCGACGAGACCCAGCGGGGCCCTTGCCACGGCAAAGGCAGCAAAGCTCAGCAGGAATATTCCGACAAGACGCGACGTTTTCATGCATCCCCCGGCATTGGACGCGACAGTTCCATCTGGACGCGCACGGTTGGCGTCTCCTCATTGGCAGCAAGTGAAATCTTGGTCACAGCGATGCCATGCTTTTCCCTGAGGGCGACCAGCCATTCCTGAAATTTCCGGGCGTCTACCTCCTCGATCCACAGCGCAACCTTGCCGTCTGCGCCAGGCTGCAACTGCGACAGCTTGATGCCGCGCGCCTGCGCCGTTGAGGTGGCGATGCCGCGCACCGTCCCATCGCTGTCTGGCGGCGCGGCGCTCGTCTGTAAGCGCCCGGCCTCGGCCGCCCCTTCGCGCATGGCCTCCAGCCGGGCGAGCGCCGCCGCATGGTCGCGCCGCGCGTCCTCCCGGAATTCGCTGAGCGGACGATAGAGAAACAGCCATGCTGCCATTATCCCGCCAAGCGCGCAGGCAAGCAGCACAAGCCGTTGCTCGCGCTGATTCAACTCCTGCCACCACCGGCCAATCGCGTCGCGCATCAGGGCATCCTCACAATCACATTGCCGACCATGCCGCCGCCGTTCTGGCGCGAGCTGCCTTCGCTGAGCGCGCCACCCGCGCCGCTGATTGCCTGCTTTAGCGCCTCAAGCTCATCGTAGCGCGCGTAGGCGATCTCAACGGCGAGTTCTCCCTTGGCCTCATCGAAGCGCAGCGTCCGCACGCTCATGCCCTCCAGCGGCTGGAGACTTTCGAGCAAGATCCGCATCAATCTCAAAAAGCGGTCGGACGACCCGCCGCGCAATTCGCCGAGCCGGGCGCGCATCTGCGCCTGCGGATTGACAATGCGCTTGATGTCAGGAAAGGCCGCGCGCAGGACGGCCTCCGCCTGCTGGTCGAGCTGTTCCACAGCGCGCCCATGCCGCCAGCCATCAATACCGAGATAAAGCAGATGCGCTGCCGCCACCGTTGCCGCCAAGAGAGCGGGCTGGCGCCAGCGCCCCCACTCGACCGTCTGCCTGCGACGTGAAACATAGGGCCCCTGCAACAGATTGAGCGCCACCTCGGCGCTGATCGCATCATGGAATTTTTGCAAAAGCTCCTGCTGGGCGAGCGGCGGGGGCAAGGCCTCTTGCAGCAGGTCCGCGGCAATCTCCCGCTCGATGGCGTAGCCGCCACCATCATGCCGCACCGCGACGGTATTGCCCGCCCCATGCATTCCGGGCGGCAGGGCAAGGAAATCCGGCGTTACAACATCGGGCGCGCGCCCTGCGCTGCTCAGCGCCGCCAGCCAGGCCTCCATTTTTTCCCGCGCGACGACCCCGGCAAGGCGCGCGCCCTCTTCTCGTGGGCCCGAGAGGGCAAAATGCAGCCCGTCCGCCCCCACCGCCAGCTCGTCCTCCAGCACGAAGGGCAGCATGGCCCGCAACTTCGCCTCGCCCTTGGGCGGCAGCGTCACGGGGCGCACGGTCACATCCATGCCCGGCACGACCAGCCACACCTGCGCTGTCGGCGCGGGCGGCAGGGTCTCCAGCCCCGTGCCGCTGCTCGTTAGCGCGCCATTCGCGAACACCGCCCAGGGCATGGCTTCCTCGGCGAAGGCGATGAGCAGAACCGTCGTCACCGAACATCTCCCAGCTTGCGGGAGACGAGCACGACCTTGTCTCCCTGGCGTTCGAAGAGGGAATTTACCGCCATGTAGGCCCCCTGATATGTCACCTCCGCCTCCAGCGCGAACAATCGGGTTTGCAGGGTCACCTGCGAGCGTGTTTCCTGGTCGACCTGCGCGCCTTCCAGCGGCTCGGACGCCCAGAACATGGTTGCATTCGCATAGCCGCCGTCCGGCCGGTCCTCGATCAGGCGGCGCGCCGTCTCAGGGCGCAGGTCCTTGCCGACCAGCATGGTCAGCAGCGCCGCCTGCTCTGGCCGCAGCGTGTTGACGTTGAGCTGCGTCTTCTCCGCGCCCATCAGCGCGCAAACGAACGGGCGCAGCTTCGCAACCACTTCGGCGTCATATCCCTTGATCGCCCGCAGCTCGGAAACGTCCGCCAAGAGGGTGTTGCCGGTGCGGTAGGGCACGCTGAGGGCGGCATAATCATAATCCTCAGCGCCCCGCGGTGAGGTGCGGGTGTCACTGTCGATCCAGTCAATCAGCGCCGAACTCAGCTCCGCCTGCTCCTGCTCGTTGAAGCCAAGCGCATCCAGCAGGTTCATATACTGCCGCCGCCCTCGGGCATCGGCATGGTAGCCGCCCTTTTCCAGTTGCGTGACCACGCTGTTGAGGTTGAAGCAGTTGCCGCCATCGCGCACACGGGCGTGGATGCGCCCGCCGTCGATCGGAAAATTCCGTTCGCTCGCGGTGGAATCTGGATCCGCCAGGGCGCGCATGAGAATTCCCTCATCGGTGCGGGCGATGAGCTCTGCCGCCATCACCTCCGCCCCGCGCGCATACCACGCCATCTGGCCGCGCTCGTTCGCATTGGCGGTGCGCCGGGTGGCCATGAGCATGTCATCGACAATGGCAACCGATACAGCCGCCATCACCGCCACCATCAGCAGCACGGTCAGCAGCGCCGCGCCGGATTCAGAAACCCGCAAGGAAGAGGCGCCCTGCATCAGCCCCTCACCAGAAACAGCTGACGCACCGGCCCGAGCCCCTCGAGCGTCGCATCGATTTCAACGACGCTCGGGATGGACTGGCCGCCCGCTGCGCGGACCAGCGACAGATCCTGCCAGTAGCCGCCGACGAAAAACCGCACCCGAAAATCGCTGATGCCGGAGAGCACGACCCGCCGCGCCGCGCCCTCATCGCTTGCCGGATCGAGATAGGTGCGGGAGACGCGGAGCAGCCTCCCCTCCTCCAGTTCGTAGCGCACGGCCTGCAACGCGCTGCGCGGCTCCGCGTCGCCGGGGTTCTGCCAGCCGCCGCGCACGAAGCGCAGCACTGGCTGGCCGGGGCGCTCCTGATAGCCGCCCTCGAACACGATTTCGCCGTCCTCGCCGTAAGCCCCCCGCGTCGGCCGGTTCATCACCTGCGCCAGATCGTCCTTCAGCAGGGCGCGGGCCAGCTGAAGCTCCTTCAGCCGGGCATCCATGGCGCCAACCGAGGCCTTGGCGTCCAGCCCGTAGGTAACGATGCCAACGCCTGCCGCCGACACGATGGCGAATACCAATAACGCCACCAGCATCTCGACAAGGGTGAAGCCCGCCTCTCTCATGGCTTGGCCCGAAAGGCTGTCAGCCGCGCGGCCGGAGTCTCCTGCCCCTGCGGCATCACCGTGATCTCGATGCGCTGCATGGTGGGGTCGAGCGTTGGCAGGATCTCCCGCCGCCAGACCCATTTTTGCCCCGCCAGATCGGCCTCGTCGCTATCAGTGCCCGCCTGCTGGCCATCGGGAATGGCGATGGTCTCAACCATGCGATTTTCAGCGACGATGCCTGCCAGCAGGCTCTGGCGGATGCTGCCCGCAGCCCGCACGTTCTCGCCCACCGCGTTCAGCAGCGCGACCAGCGCAATGCCGAGGATGGCGAGCGCCACCAGCATCTCGACCAGCGTGAAACCTACCTCGCCTGTGCGCCCGGCCATCACGCGCCCTTCTCAATCCGGATAGCGCCGCTTGCATCGCCGATGATCCGCACCCGTTCGCCCTCCTGCCGCAGGGTGATGGCAAAGGGCGTCATGCCGCCCACAGGATCGAAGCGCACCACCGGCAGCAGTTCGCCCTCTTTGTCCCCCTCCAGAACAAGGCCGCTGGTCTCGATGACGGCCGACAAGCCGGGCTCCCACGCGATCCTGGCGAACTTCCGCTCGTCCTCGATTGCGCGCCATTGCCCGCGCCTCAGGCGGAAGAAGCCGTAAGCGTTGGAATTGGCCCCAAAGCCGAGCGCGTCTCCCGTCACCACCGCTTCCTCCATCGCCAGTTGCAGCCGTGCGGCCAGGCGCTGGGCCTCGCGCTCGGGCCCGCTCATTCCCGGCGGCAGGCTGAGAGCAACGATGCCGGAGAGAAGGCCCATCAGAAACACCACCACCATCAGCTCCACCAGCGTGAAGCCGGCTTCGCACGCCCTGCGGTTATTCCCAGTTGCCGATGTCCGCATCGGATCCCTCGCCGCCCGGCCGGCCATCGGCGCCCAGCGAATAAACATCGAAGCGCCCGTGCTCGCCGGGGTAGATGTATTGATACGGATTGCCCCACGGGTCCTCCGGCAGGCGGCGGATATAGCCCTCACCCTCGGCGCGGTTGCCGCGCGCATTCTCGGGCGGCGTCACCAGCGCCTCGAGCCCTTCCTCCGTCGTCGGGTAGCGTAGGGCCTCCAGCCGGAACATCTCCAGCCCCTGTTCAAGCAAGCTGATATCCGCCTTCGCCTTTTCCACCATCGCCCGGTCCTGGCTCGGCAGCACATTGATGGCAACGACGGTGGCGAGCAGACCGATAATCACGATCACCACCATCAGCTCCACCAGCGTGAAGCCCGCCTCGCGGGAACGGTTTGCCTTTGCCGGGGAAATGAGGCGCAGAAGCAGCTTCTTCATTGTTTCCTGTCCTTATGTCAGTGCCAGGCTGTTGAGCCGCAGAATGGGCAGCAAAATGGAAAGCACGATGGTTGCAACGACACCGCCCATGACGATGATGATGGCGGGCTCGAGCAGGCTGAGCGCGGCGGCGGTGAAATCCTCGAACTCGCGCTCCAGATATTGGGCGGCCTTGCCGAGCATGTCATCGAGCCGGCCGCTGTTCTCGCCGCTGGCCGCCATGTAACCGATCATCGGCGGGAAAGCCTTGCTGCGCCGGAGCGCCGCCGACAGGCTGGAGCCTTCGCGGATCTGGGCCATCATGTCGCCAACCGCATCGCGGAACATCATGTTGCGGAGGATCTGGCGGGAAGCCTCAAGGCCATCGAGCACCGAGCAGCCGCTGGCGAGCAGCGTTGCCATGGTGCGGGCGAAGCGCGCGGTCTGCAGGTCGCGCACCAGGCGGCCAACGACGGGGAGACGCAGCACAACGCGGTCTACACGGCGACGGAACTCCTCGCGTTGCAAGGCGCGCCCGAAAGCCGCCAGCCCAAGGAGCAGCGCCACCAGCATCGGCAGTCCGAGCGTCCGCACGGCATGGGAGGCGGCGATCATGGCGTTGGTCAGCGCCGGCAGCTCCTGCCCCATGCCGGTGAACTGGTCGACCACCTTGGGGACCACGAAGGCCATGAGCGCGGCAATGACGCCGACAGCCACCAGCGCCAGGAAAAAGGGGTAGGTGAGCGACGTGATGATCTTGGACCGCAGCTGCTGGCTTTTTTCCAGGTGGTCCGCCAGCCGCTCCAGCACCGGCCCGAGCGCGCCCGAGCTTTCCCCCGCCGCCACCATGGCCCGATAAAGCGAGCCGAACGTACGGGGCTCTTCGGCCAGCGCAGCGGATAATCGATACCCTTCCATCACGCGGGCGCGAATGGCGAGCATTGTGCGCTTGACCACCGGCTTTTCCGCCTGAAGAGCCACCATCTGCAATGCTTCCTCCACCGGCGCGCTCGCCGCCACCAGCGTTGCCAGCTGGCGGGTGAGCAGCGTGACATCGCGCGTGCCCATGCGGCCGTGGCGTTCAAAGCGCAGGCGGCTGGCCGCCCGGCGGCGCTCATGGGCGGCGGCCACGCTCACGGGAAACAGCTTGCGGCGCTTCAGCTCGCTGCGCGCCTGGCGCAGGCTGTCAGCCGAAATGATGCCCTTGCGGGTTTTGCCATCCGCATCCAGCGCCTCGTATTCGAATGCCGCCATGGAACGCCTACTCCTCGCGGCAAACGCGGAGCACTTCGGCCAGCGAAGTGATGCCCGCCAGCACATGCCGCGCACCGCTTCGCATCAGCGTATCCGCATTACGAAAGGCGAGGCTTGCTATATCCTGCTCGCTGGCGTCGCCGTGGATGAGGCGGCGCAGTTCCTCCGTCACCTCGATAAATTCATAAATGCCGATCCGCCCCGCGTAGCCGGTGCTGTTGCAGTACGCGCAGCCCTTGGGGCGGCAGATCATCACTGCGGCATCCGAGGCCAGCCCCAGCGCCGCGCGCTCCGACGCGTCGGCGGCGTGCGGCTCCTTGCAGTGCGGGCAGAGGCGGCGCACCAGCCGCTGGGCGAGAATGGCGCGGATGGTGGAGGAAAGAAGGAAAGACTCCACCCCCATGTCGCGCAGGCGGGTGATGGCCCCGACCGCCGTGTTGGTGTGGACGGTCGAGAGCACCAGGTGGCCGGTAAGGCTCGCCTGAACGGCGATCTGGGCCGTTTCCACGTCGCGGATCTCGCCCACCATCACCACGTCCGGGTCCTGGCGCAAAATAGCGCGCAGGCCGGCGGCAAAGGTCATGCCCACCTTGGCGTTCACCTGGGTCTGGCCGACGCCGTCCAGCGAATATTCAACCGGGTCCTCGACCGTGAGGATGTTCCGCGTGCGGTCATTAAGGAGCGCGAGGCCCGCATAGAGCGAGGTGGTCTTGCCCGAGCCGGTGGGACCGGTCACCAGCACGATGCCGTGGGGCTCCAGGAGCGCCCGGCGAAAACCGACGAGCGTTGCCTCCGGCATGCCGAGGCTCTCAAGCGAGAAGTGCGCCTGCTCCTTATCGAGAAGGCGCATCACCACCCGCTCGCCGTGGCGGGACGGCAGGGTGGAGACGCGCACATCGAGCGCGCGGCCGCCAAGCGTCAGCGAGATGCGTCCATCCTGCGGCACGCGTTTCTCGGCGATATCGAGCCGCGCCATCACCTTGATGCGCGAGACGATCAGTGGAGACAGGCGCGCGGGGAGGCTGATGACCTCCTGCAGAACGCCATCAAGCCGCAGCCGCACCGAAAGCTGGGTTTCGAACGGCTCGACGTGAATGTCCGACGCGCGCTTGCGCGCCGCCTCGGCGATGAGGCTGTTGATGAGCCGGATGACCGGCGCGTCATCGCCAGTGTCGAGCAGGTCCGCCGTCTGCGGCATGTCGCCGACGAGGCTGAGGAAGTCGTCATCCTCGGGCCCAGCCGCGCTCACGTCCGCCGCGATACCCTCGGCAGAATAGAGTTCCGACAGGCAGCGCTCGAATTCCGAACGGCTGATCCGCTGGAGCACGATCGGCCGGCCGATAGCCCGGCGCGCCTCAAGGATGCCCTCGATCGAGGCTTCCTCCCGCACGCCGAGGCAGGGCCGCTCGCCGCCCTCCAGCAGCACGACGCCATAATCCTTGGCGAAGCTGTAGTGGAGGATCGGATCGATCCGCCCGCTCACTTGCTTGCCTCCGGCGCGGCGCCTGCCTGCGGGACCACCCCCTGCGACAAGCCGGGGGCCGAGCCCATGACGCCGCGCATGAAGGCGTCGAGATCGGTCGTGCGCTCTTCCTGGCGCAAGAGCTGCTCGGCGCGGATGTAGTCATACTTGACCGAGGTCGCCTGCCGCATGTCCTCCGCGCTGCGGATGATGGTGGGCCGCAGAAACACCATCAGATTGGTGCGGGAACGCGAGCGCGCTTCGGAGCGGAAAGCCCGGCCGATGAGGGGAATGTCGCCAAGAAGCGGGATCTTCTCGATTGAAACCCGCTCGTCGTTCTCGATCAGGCCACCGAGCACGATGATCTCGCCATCATCCACCAGCACCGTCGTCTCGATCTCGCGCTTGTCGGTTACAAGGTCGGTCGAATTGGCGGTGACAGGTCCGGCGATGCTGGAGACCTCCTGCCGGATGAACAGCTTGATGGTATCGCCCTCGGTGATCTGGGGCCGCACGTCCAGCTGCACGCCCACGTCCTGCCGGTCGATGGTGCGGAAGGGGTTGCTGTTGTCCGCCCCAAGGGACTCGCCGGTGGTGATGGGAATTTCCTGACCGACGATGATGGAAGCCTTCTCGTTGTTCATGGTCATCACCGACGGCGTTGACAGCACGTTGGAAGCAACATCCTGATTGAGCGCGGTCAGGATCGCGCCGAACAGGGTGCCATCGCTCAGCTTGCCGCCGAAGCCGGTGGCAAAGCCGTTGATGCCAAGGAGCGAGTTGAGGGCCGTCTCGCGCAGGTTATCCAGCGTCTCGTCGTCCACATCGTTCTTATCGAGGGCGACCGCGCCGGTAATCGCCAGGAGGTTGGGCGCGGTGTTGGAATAGTTGGTGACGGTGAAGGGAACGGTGCTGCCCTCGGTGCCGGCGAGCACGAACTGAAGGCCCAGCTCCTTGGCTGCCGTGTCCGACACCTCAACGATAATCGCCTCCACCAGCACCTGGGCGCGCCGCACGTCAAGCTGCTCGATCATCGAGGCAAGCGTTGCCTGCATGGACGGCTCGGCCGCAATGATGAGGGAGTTGGTGCCTTTATCGAACGCGATGTTGGCGCGGCCGGAGCCGGACGCGGCAGCGGGCGCGCCCTCCGCGGCCTTCACGTTCACCGAAGCGCTGATCTTCTCGAGGATCGGCAACAGTTGCTCGGCATCGGCGTGCTTCAGCTGGATGACCTTCAGGTCGTTCTTGCGCTGATTGCCTAGGTCCAGCTCCTGCACGGTCACCGCCAGCTTTTCGAGCGTCTGCGCGTCGCCCCGCAGCAGCAGCGTGTTGCTGCTGGGCACGGGCACCACCTGCACGGCGCGGCGCGGCGCATCGCCCTGGCCGGTGGCGAGGACCGCCGCCACCACATCCGCCATTTCCCGCGCCGAGGTATTGACCAGCGGCACTGCCCGCGTGACGGAGGTGTCCGTATCCAGGTTGGCGATGATCCGGCGGATGCGCGCCATGTTGGACTTGGTATCGACCACAATGATGGCGTTGCCGCCGCGATTGGCCACCGCCTGACCCTTCGGGTGGACGAGCGGTTTAATCATCTCCAGAACCGGCAGCGGATCGGCCGTCTTGAGGTGGAACACCTCCGTGACGAACTGGGCATCAAAGGCGGCGCGCAAAGTCGTTGGCGCCTGCTGCGCGGCGGCATCGACGGGGATGATCTTGTAAGCCCCGCTGCTGGTCGGAACAGCCGTGAAACCGTGCACGCTGAGCGTTGCCATGAAAATATCGAGCACATCCTCTTCCGAGAGGACGTTGTTCGACAGCACGGTCACGCGGCCGGTAACGCGGGGGTCCACAATGAAGGTGCGCCCCGTCAACATCGCCACGTCGTCGATAAAGGCGCGGATATCCGCCTCGCGCAGATTGAGCGTCTGATCCAGCGCCATGGCCGGGCTCGCGCTCGCCAGCATCAGGCTTAGCCCCAGGGCCAGAATGTCGGTTCGCCTACGTCTTCTCACTCAAGCACCCTATTGCACGTCAAAGTGCATTCGAAATTTCGATGATTTTCCTGGCCCCGCCCCGCTCGACTTCGAGCCGGACGCTTCGTGCGCCGCGCAGGCTGGTCTCGAGCGCAGCCATGCGCTCTGCCGTGTCGAGCGCCGTGCCGTTGACCGCCAGCAACACGTCGCCCGGCTCAAGGCCGCTGCGGCGGAAAGCCTCCGCATCCGCGCCCGGATTGATCGAGAAGCCGCGGACAACGCCATCAACCACCCGCGGCGACAGGCGCACCGCGTTCAGCACGGTCTGAAAATCGAGTTTCTGCGCCTCCAGCCCTGCGGCCTCCACTGGCTGCGATGGTGCGGAAGCCTCGGCGATGGTCTGGTGGCCCCTGGCGTCAGGGTCGAGGTAGAGGCTTTCCGTATTCCCCTGGTGGGAGAGGACAATGCGATCAGCCATGACAGCTCGCAGGGTGACGCCCGGCATGATCGCATCGCCCACCCTGAACACGCCCTGATTTTTATCGGGCGTGCGGACAATGGCCGAACCCTCGCCATTCTCGCCGGCGCGCACGCCGAACAGTTGCAGGTCGAGACTGGTTACCGGCGCGGTCTTTGCCGCCACGTCTGCGGCCGCTGGCGCCGCGCGATGAAACGGATCGAACGCCGACAGCACGCTGAAATCAGTTTTCACCGATGCGCCCTGCGCGGGAAGCGGCCTCCTTCCCGCTGTGTTTTGGCCATCGGAAAAGTCAGCCCACATCCACAGCAGATTTGCGGCCGTGCTGGCCATAAGCATGACGAGCAACGCACTGATGATGGAAGGCAGCCGGACCAGGGCCCGGCTGCCAGAGAGGGTTTGCGCGCGCAAAAAGGCGGGAAGAAAGAAGGGAACGCGAGCCGCCCCCTTCTTCTGTCTTCGCGCAAGCTTTCTAGGCTTTTGGATAAGCATCAAATGCCGTTTTCCGGCATCAGCCCCGTTTAGTAGCGGGCGCTGATGCCGATCTTGAAGGTTCTGCCGATATCGTACTGCTCGGCAACGAAGTCGCCCTGCTTGATCATGAAGTCATCGCCCAGCAGGTTTTCGGCTTCGAAGCTGAACTCATACTCGCCGCCCCACAGGCTGAAGGCGCGGGCGTAGGTCAGGTTGAGCATGACCGGCGGCTTCTCGACGAAGTTCGGTGCCTGCAAGAGGCCCACGTCATCGATGCGCTCGCCGGTGAAGTTGAAGATGAGCGCGAACCGTTCGCCCGCGATCGGATCATCGTAACCAACCTGGGCATTGACCAGCACGTCGGACTGGCCCTGCATCGAACGGTTGGCCGTCGTCTCGACGCCCGGCTCAAGCTCGATCTCGGAGTCGATATAGGCGACGTTGGCCTTCACGAAGAAGTCCTTGCGGGCCAGCCATTCGCTGCTCGAACCCTTGAAGAAAGGCAGGTAGGTCTCGACGTCTGCCTCGACGCCCTTCAGCTTCGCGCCCGGCGCGTTGCGCGGTTCGCGGATGAAGCCTTCGCCGCGCGGCACGTAAGTCCACTCGATCGGATTGGTGAAATCCTTGTAGAAGGCGCCGATGGTCAAGGAGTCCTGCTTGCCGAAGTACCATTCCCAGCGCAGGTCGTAGTTCTTGATCTCGGTGATCTTGAGATACGGATTGCCCCGGGTGAGGCGGCGGCGCTCGTCGATGAAAGCCGCGCTCGACAGCTCGCGCAGGTCCGGCCGCGAGATGGTCTGGCTGTAGCCCGCGCGCACCTGCATGTTCTCCGCAAACTCATAGGTGGCGGTTGCCGCGGGCAGGAGGTACTCGCCGCGCAGCGTGGTGCGGATGGCCTCTTCGGTGGCGCGGTCGACCGTGTTGACGATCTGCTTGGAGTCTTCGTAACGGGCGCCGGCCGCGAGCCGCAGGGTCGGGGTCAGGCGAATATCCAACTGACCGTAGCCCTGCACGTTCTCCATGCTGGCGTCGAAGAAATCAGATGGATCGGTGTTTTCCCGCAGCACGAAGCCGTTGGGGTCGATGTTGGTCGGCCCGAAGATGATCTCCGGAATACGCTCGCGCAATTCCAGGTGCGCGCCCGCAGGGTAGGCGTAATAAAACCGGCGGAAGGCGCTGTCGCGTTCCTTGTCGGTATAGGCCGCGCCGCCCTTCAGGTTCATTTCGATGGCGCCGAGCGCCAGCTCCTGATCGAAATCGAAGCCGCCCTCGATGTTGGTGTCGTCAAGCCCGCCGAATGACGTGCGGTTGCCGTCCGGGCGCGCCCGGTTCCGCCACACCTGGCTGTTTTCGTCGAAATCGTAGGTGTAGTCACGGCGCAGCTTCACCTCGCGGCTGGCCTGCGAATAGACGGCGCGCCAGTCGAGCTTCAGCTCGCCGAACGTGGCGCCATCCATCTCGAAGGCGTGCTCGCCCGAGAGCTGGTTGGTCCATACCTGCTGCTCGATCCAGTCGAAACCGGAGCGGTTCCGCAGCGTGCCGGGGTCGGATGCAAATTCGCCCTGATAGATTTCCGAGATGCGATCGGTCTTCCGCAAGAGGAGCGTGGTGTACTTGATGGCGTTGGCGTCATCCAGTTCCAGCCCCAAGGAGAGGATGCCGTTGAGCCCGATCGTCCAGTCGCTGCGCCGGTAGCCGCAGCCCGTGGCTCCTTCGTAGCTCTCGCAAACCTCGGGGGAGATGTTCTCGTTCACCACCGGGCCGGCGTCTGACGTGGTGTAGCGGCTGCGCGTGCCGAACTCGTTCTGGAACTTGCTGTCGTACCGCACGGCCGCGATGATGCCGAGGTTCTTCTCGCCTAGCTCGAACCGGTCGCCATAGACCAGCTCGCCGGTGAACTGAGGCATGTTGGGCTCTTCATCCAGAGACCAAACGTTGGGCAGGGCCTCGCCGGCCTGCTCCAGCTGCTCAGGGCTCAGGTTGCTGAGCGGATAGTTGTTCGCGATGATATCGGGAATTTTGCGTTTGCTGCCGCCAAAGCCGGTGAAATCCAGGTCATGGCCGTCGTAGCCGAGGCCCTTCTTGAAGGTGGATTCCGTATTGTAGGCCGTGGACAGGCTGATGGAGAAGAAGCGCTCTTCCGGCACCGCGCGCGTGCGAAGCTCCAGAACGCCGCCACCGAATTCGGCCGGATACTGGGGTGAGTAGGACTTCTGCACGAGCGCGCTGCCAAGCAGTGCGGTCGGGAAGATGTCCAGCGGCACCACCCGGCGCAGCGGCTCGGGGCTCGGCAGCGACGCGCCATCCAGCAGCACCGACGAGTAACGCTCGCCAAGGCCGCGCACGAAGACGAACTTGCCATCAACGAGGCTGAGGCCCGTCACGCGCTGAAGCGCGCTGCCGATATCGGAGTCGCCGGTAATCTTGAAATCCTCGGCATCGAGAATGTTCGAGATTTCCGACGTCGCCCGCTTTTCGTCGGGAATGTATTCGCCCTGAACCAGAAGCTCATCAAATGCTTCCGGCTGGGGGGTCTGGGCGGCTTGCTGGGCATGAAGCTCGACAATCGGAACCATCCAGATCGTCGAGGCCATCAGCGCTCGCCTCAGGGTGCGAGAAGAGGCCATTCTCTTTCCTCTCTGAAACAGTATGCAAGCGGACCGTGACGGGCAGAGCGCCCGTCACGGTTTCCTGTCTTGCTCGGCTTAGCGGTTGAGCCAGACGGTCCAGCCGGCCGTCCAGTCGCTGCCGGCATCCTTCACGGCGCCGATGAAGTTCACGCTGTCGAAGAAGGGATCGACAGTGCTCGGATCGGTTGCCGTAACCGCGGCCTCGGCGGAGCCATTGATGTACTTCTTGCCGCCGGTGGCCGGGGACGCGAGGGTTGCGGCCACGCCCAGCACGTTGTTGCTCTGGGCTTCAACCCAGGCCTTCGTGTCGTACGGATCGCCCGCTTCCACCTCCACGGCCGGGCTGCAGGAGAGCAGCGAGGATTGCAGCGTCAGGTCGCCCGTGCGGGTGGTGGCATTGGGGCCAGCCACGGCGAAGGTGGCCGCGTCGTCCAGGTCGAAGCAGCTGTTCGACCAGTTGGCGGCAACCACGTTCATCAGGTTGACCGCCGTGCCGCGGCGCAGAACCATCGCGCGCTCACCGATGCCCTTGTCACCCGCGCCAACGAAGGTGATGTTGGCGATCTTCGGGTGCGAACGGGGCGCGGCGTCGAAGTCGCCCTCAAGGTTGTCTGCCTCGATGCCACGCTCTGCCTCGGGCTGGTTCGGGTTCTGCACGATCAGGGCATACTGGATCTTGCCCTGCCAGCCGTCGGTCCAGTCGAGCGAGTCATCGCCCGCGCCGGTCAGGACCAGGTGCTTCACGTTGACCGTGCCGCCGAAGAACTCGACCGCATCGTCAGCGCCATTGTGCGATTGGATGTAGTCGACGGTGGTGCCGTTGCCCACACCCTGGAAGGCGATGCCGTTCAGCTCGTCTTCCGCGTTAATCAGGCGGCCGGCATATTTCACCACCACGTAGCGCAGCACGCCGCTATCGTCGTTCGGCACATTGCCGCCGAACAGACCGCTGTCGCCCTCGCCTTCCTTCTCGCAGACCGGCTGGGCGCCGGCGCAGGCGTTGATCGGCGCGCGACCGTTGATGACGAGACCGCCCCACAGCGCGGTGTCGGTGTCGAGCTGGTGCGTGTCGTCACCCACGGCCGACATGATGATCGGGGCGTCCTTCGTGCCGTTGGCGACGATGCGCGAGCCGCGGGAGATGAACAGCGCGGATTCCGCAGTCTGAGCGAGGACACGCACGCCGGCGTCGATGGTGAGCGTCGCCGGATCGGAGCCCGCCAGCGGGCTGGCCGGATCCATGCCGGCATCGGTGCCGATGCGAACCACGCCGTTCAGCAGGTAGTCGCGGCCGGCAGAGAGGCGCACGTCGTCGGTGATGGTGCCGGTCAGCACGCAGTTGCCGTTGGAGTCCTCGGTGATGCCGTTGACGCTCGGGCAGCCGGCGGCCGCGTTAAGGCCGAAGGTCCAACCCAGCGTCCAGTTGGCCGGCGCATCGGCTCCGTTGACGGCGCCAATGTAGTCGACCTTATCGAAGAAGCCGTCCACCTTGCTCATGTCGGTGGCGACCACCGCCGCTTCGGCGGAGCCGTTCACATAACCGCTGAGCGAGGCATCGCCGATCACGTTGTTGCTCTGGGCGAGGAACCAGTCGCTCAGGTCGATCGGGTCGCCGCTTTCCTCTTCGGTCGGCTGGCTGCAGCTCAGCAGCGTGGACTGAACGACCAGCGCGCCATTCTGCGCCTGGGCGAAGGTCGCCGCATCGTCGAGGTCAAGGCAGCCATCGGCGAAGTTGGTGACGACCGAGTTATAGATCTTGGCGCTGGTGCCGACGCGCAGCAGAATGCCCTGGCTGCCCACGCTCTTGGCCGGATCGCTGCTGGCCGCGCCGACAAAGGTCAGGTTGGCGAGCGTCGGGTTGGAGCGCGGCGAGGCGTCATGATCGTCGTCGAGGTTGTCCGCCTCGATACCGCGATCACCTTCCGGCAGGTTCGGATTCTGCATCACGATGGCGTGCTGGATCTTGCCCTGCCAGCCATCGGTCCAGTCGATGTAATCGTCGTTGGCGCCCGAGACGATCAGGTGCTTAACGGTGGCGGTGCCGCCGAAGAATTCGATGCCGTCGTCGGCGCCGTTGTGAACCTGGATATACTCGACGGTCGTGCCGGAGCCCACGCCCTGGAAGGCGATGCCGTTCAGCTCATCCTCGGAATTGATGAGCGCGCCCGAGTACTTGATTTGCACGTAGCGGAGAATGCCGCTGCTGTCCGCCGGGTTGTTGCCGCCGAACAGGCCGCTGTCGCCCTCGCCTTCCTTCTCGCAGACCGCCTGCGTGCCGGCGCAGGCATTGATCGGCGCAAGGCCGTTCAGAACCAGGCCGCCCCACTCGCCGGTGTTCGGGTCATCCGACGCGTTGCCGGTGAACGGCGAGCCGCCGATGCCCATGTCGCGGGCGCTGGTGAAGATGATCGGGGCATTGGCCGTGCCCTGGGCGTCGATGCGCGAACCGCGGCTGATGACCAGCGCGGTTTCCGGATCATCAGAATAAATCCGGGTGCCGGCCTCGATCTTCAGCGTCACGCGGGTGCCGCCGTTGCCGTTGGCGTCCGTCGGCTCGCCAATGAAAATGTTGCCCGGGCCGTTCAGTACATAAATGTTGTCTTTGGTGAGCGTCAGGTCAGAGAGGATGGCGCCAGCGTTGATCGCGCAGTGGGTTTCATCGCCCACCTGCTGCCGCGTGGTTCCGGTCGGGCAATTGCCGGCGCTGCCGCCGCCATTGTCACCATCACCGCCACCGTTGTCACCACCGCCCGGAACGCCCGGATTGGGCCCCTGGCTGCCTGGTGAGGCAATTTCACTCGAACTGTCGCTACAGGCCGCCAGCGCCACAGCCATCAAGGCTGTGCACAAAAGGCTCCTCAAACGAAAATGGGAAGACATTCATTAACCCCCGGCTATTTTGGAAGATCGGACGTCGGGTCCGGCGTTACGTGGGTGAGACTCAACCCGGGGGCAGCAATACCCATGCATTATTACAACCATGTAACAGGATGCCGGAGGACACGCGCCAGAAGCGGAAACGTGACGATGTTTCAGGGCAGCCACGCATTTTTATGGAGAAAAAGAAAAAGCCTCCGGGTCCGTGAAGGCGGAAGAGATCCATTCCCGCCCTCCTGACCCGGAGGCCCAGCATTCAAAGGCCATAGGTTGCAACGCCCAGTGAGGAACGACCTTTGAACGCTATTCCGCTGGCCTGATACGGCTGGCAACCATTTCGCCCTGCCCCCGCTCGATCGACCAGAGCACGCCGGCCTGCGCTCCATCCCAATCGATTGCCTGGCCACCCGTCGCAATGGCGATCGTCTCCACATGCGCGAGGCGTCCGCCGGCCTTCGGCAGCTCAAGAACGTAAAGCTCCCGCCGGTCATGGCCGGTCACATAGAGGCGATTATCCGGCCCCCATGCCGCGCCGGAACAGCTGGACGGCGCGAAACGAGCCAGCACATCCTCGGGAAACAGCCACGCCTCCTCGCGCTGGAACTGATCGTTCATCCGCACGAGCGTGGTGTAGCGGTGGTCCCGCCCCGGCTCTCCTCCCTTGGCGTCGTAGTTGGCAAAGACGCCCCACCAGGAATTATCGTGGCGCATCATCACCGTCAGCGACCCCGTGCCGGGACCAAGGCTGCGACTGCCCACATGGGTCATGGTTGCAGGATCGAAGAACTCAACCGAACTCGCCTGCGGCACGGCCGGGTAGTTGGACGCGGCGCAGACCAGTTTTTCCTCGACCATCGTGCAGCTGTTGATGTGGGGGAACAGCTGGCGGTCACCGGTCCAGCCCGCCACCTTCCTGCCCGTCGCCTTGTCATACTTGCCGATGGCGTTGTTGGCGATGGCATAGACATAGCGCCCATCCGACGCCACGCCCTGGCGCGCTTCCTGCGCCGGGATCCGCTGGATCACCGGCGCGGGCGCAGCGGCCTGCGGTGCCGCCGCTCCCACGGCCGCGGCGAAAATCAAGGCGAGGATTGCCATATCAGAACCTCACAGCCGCGCCGACGTAGAACGACCGGCCGTAGCGCTCGTTCTGGACCACCCAGTTGCCGATGCCGCCCTGATATTGGCGCGTCGGCTCGTCCGTCAGGTTCTTGCCTTCCACAAACATGCGGAAGTTCGGGCTGAAGGCGTAGCTGAACTTGGCATCCAGCCGGCGCAGATCGTCGTTGTACACATCCGTCAGGCGCTCATCGCCAATGCTGGCAAGAGCCTTGCCGGTGGTGTGGTAGCCAACGGAAGCCTCAACCGGACCATATTCATAGAACAACTGCACGCCCCAGAGCAGATCCGACTGCTGCGGGAAGCCGGATTTGCTCCGGCCCGGAATTTTCAGTTCGGAATCAACCAGCGTCAGGTTCGCGCCGAAACCGAAGCCCGACCACAGGCCCGGCAGGAAGGTGAATTGCTGCTGGTAAGCGAACTCCACGCCCTTGATCTCGCCCTCGTCCGCGTTCTGCGGCTGGGAGAATTCGAGCCGGTCATAGGTGCGCCCGCCAAAGCTGGCGTTTTCCATGGTGAAGCTCTGGGTGAAGATGGGGTTCTTCACGAACTTCATGAAAGCGCCGGCCGACAGGATGCCGCCTTCGGCGAAATACCACTCGGCGGTCAGATCCAGGTTATCAGAGACATAGGGCTTGAGCGCCGGATTGCCGCGCGAGACGGCGCCGTCAAACGTGCCATCACCATTGTCCACATACCCAACCTCGCCGCCCGGTCGCAGCGAATCATATTGCGGGCGGCCGATGCTGCGCGAATAGGCGGCACGCACGATCAGGCTTTCAACAGGCGTATAGCGCACGATGAGGCTAGGCAGCCAGTTGGTGTAGTCCGCGTCCCCGGAGGCCGCGACCACATCCGCCTCGTTCTCCAAGTCAAAACCCTGGATATCGACCTTGGTGTGTTCAACGCGCAGGCCGGCTGTCACCGCTACGTCGCCAAACTCCAGGTTGGTCATGGCGTAACCCGCATAGACCTCTTCCGTCAGGTCATAGTCAGGCAGAACAGTGTCCGCGAGCGTGCCGCTTTCATCGAGCACGAACTGGGGGCCGCCCAGCTTGCCCTCGGTGAAATCAATGATCGCATCCTGATCGATGGAAGGCGACAGGTAGTAATCCGACGCGCCGCCGGCATCCACCCACACACTGTCGCCCGCCAGCCCGTCCAGGGAGAAGCGGTTGCCCGCGCTGCCCCGGCCATAGGAGGTCGTGTTGCCATTGAACGACTTGTCGGTGGTACGGAAATTCGCGCCGAACTTGACGAAGCTGTTCTCGCTGAACTCCAGGTCCCGCTTCAGGTCGAGCCGCGCCGCCCAGGTGTCTTCCTCACCATGGTCGTCCTGCTCCGTGTACTCGCGGAATTCCAGATCCGCCGGCGTCAGGTAGCCGTTCTGCGGCGTGACGGTATAGAGCTTGTCGGTAAAATCGAAATCGAGCGGGCCCGGATTACCCCGGAACTGCCAGCTCTGGTTCGGTTCATCCAGCTCATTGTGAATGCGGGCGATACCGTATTCCGCCGTCCATAAACCGAAGCGGCTTTGCCCGCCCGCCATGCCGGCGAGCACCGATTTTTCCTTCTGCTCCAGCCGCAGGTCTGAACGCTGCTGGGTTGCGGTCGAAGTGCCTGTCAGGCCATCAGGATGGATGACGACGCTGCCGTCCGCCACCAGATCCGCGTCCGCAAAATCAAGCCGCATGCGCTGGCGGTATTCGTCTTCCTTGAACTTGCTGTAGAAGCCGCGCACATAAAACTGGTGATCGTCGTTCGGCCGCCAATCGAACGAGCCGCTGGCGCCGATACGCTCGCGGTTGAGCCGGTAGTCGGTGTATTTCAGGTTGGTCGGCAGGCCGCCGCGCTCCATCGCATCCACCGCGAACCAGTCGTCCGGATAGATGCCGTTGCTGGTGAAGGTGCGGTCGGAATAGCTGGCGCCAACCAGAATGCCGAACTGTTCGTCCTCGCCGAAGCGGCCCCCAACGCTCACGTCGCCCTGCACCGGCTGGCTTTTACTGTTCATCTCCTGGTAACCGACCTGGCCGTTGGCGGAGACGACAAAGGAGTCGCGAAAATCAAACGCCGTCTGGGTGACAAGATTGATAGTGCCGCCGATCCCCTGGGCCTGCTGGTCCGCCGATTTGACCTTGGACACTTCCACGCGGTTGAGCAGCTGGCCGGAGACCACGTCGAGCGGCAGGGCGCGGGTGTCGCCATCCGGGTTGCCGATTTCAAAACCGTTCAGCGTGTAGCCGTTGAGTTCGGAAGGAACGCCGCGCACCGAGGCATAGCGGCCCTCCCCCTGGTCGTATTGCACGCCCACGCCCGGCAGACGCTCGATCACCTCGGCCACGTTGCGATCCGGCAGGCGGCCGATATCGTTGGCCGAAACCGCATCCATTACCCCAAGCGCTTCCTGTTTCAGCGCAAGCGACCGGATTTGCTGGGCGCGTTGGCCGGTGACAACGATGGCGTCGATTTCCGGCGCTGCCTGCGCCTGAACGACGGCGGGGCAGGTTGCAGTCAGGATTGCCAGGCAGCTGACAACGCTACGCGATGAGGAGGACATCACCAGAAAGAACTCACATAAAAATCAAGGACACAGGCAGCGCTTTAAGCTGGCTAGATGACAGGGCGTTTACAGCCGTTCCAATTTTCGGAAAAAAGATGCTGTCAGCAGCGAAGGAGGCCGGCACGCGCCCCGGTTTCGCCCGGAATTCAGTCCTTTGCGCGATTGCATCACCATATGACCTTGGTTTTGCCGCCACGCCTTTCCATATATCCGAGCGCCAGAACCGCTCGACGCATCTGACACGGCCTGTTCATCGATCAGACGTCTTACCAGAGACACTTTCCCCGGGGGGTTGGCTCGGGTTCTAATTTCGCGCATTTTCTGGTTTTCCAGCTATGCACATTGCCTTGTTTATTCATGCTCTTACGATCGGCGGCGCGCAAAGCCGCACGCTGGCGCTTGCCAACGGCCTGGCGGCCAGGGGCCACCAGGTCGACCTGATCGTTGCCGCACGCGGCGCGGCCGGTGAAACGCGCCTCGACCCGCGTGTCCGCCTCGTGCCGCTGAGCCCGCGCCCGCCAGAGACCGTAGGTAGCGGCCTGCGCCGGATTGCGGACCTGATGACCAGCATCCCGGCCCTCGCGCGGTATCTGAACAGCGCCGGCCCGGACATCCTCCTCAGCATGGCGAACCATGTCGCGCCCATTGCCGCGCTGGGCCACGCGTTGATGCGACGACCGAAATCAACCCTGCTTGTGCTACGGGCAAGCAATCATGTGACGCGCACGCCCTCGGCCCATGGCAATGCCCTGCGGCGCCTGCACCTGCAGCCCTTCTGGACCCAGGCGGATCATATCATCGCCGTTTCCGGCTCTGTCGCCGACAGCCTGATCGTCGGCCTCGGCATTGCGCCCAGCCGCATCACGGTTCTGCCCAGCCCCATCCTGCCGGACGATCTGGCCGCCCGCGCCGCGCAGACGCCGGAGCACGATTGGCTGCGCGCGCCCGACCCGGCGCGCCCCACCCTTCTGGGGATCGGCCGCTTCGTACCGCAGAAGGGGTTTGACCTGCTGCTTGATGCTTTCGATCAGCTGCGCCGGCGGCGGTCCGCCCGCCTGCTGTTGCTGGGCGAGGGGCCTCAGCGGCCGCTCCTGGAAGAAAAGGTGCGCCAGTTGGGATTAGAGGATCTGGTCAGCCTTCCGGGAATCACGCGCAACCCGTTCGCCGCGCTCAGCCACGCTGACCTGTTCGTTCTGCCCTCCCGCTGGGAGGGGCTGCCCGCCACGCTCATCGAGGCGCTGGCCTGCGGCTGCCCTGTGGTTGCCGCCGACTGTCCTGGCGGCGTGCGCGAAGTCTTGCAGGACGGCCGCATCGGCCGGCTGGCGCCGCCCGGTGACGCCGGACTTCTGGCCGCAGCCATGGACGAGGCCTTGAGTCAGAAGCCCGACCGGACGGTTCTGCAAAACGCCATTCAGCCCTACCGAAGCGCAGCGGCGATTGCCGCCTATGAAGCCTGGCTGCTGGCTTGCCTGGCCGGACGCGACATGGCCCGTACTCCGCTAAAGACCGGAACCTACGGCTCCTAACCCTGCCGGGCAGAGGATTGCCCGCCAAAAATAACGGCCTCGTCGACCAGCACCCGCACTCCGCCTATGAAGCGAATGGGCACCAGCAGCCACGCTGTCACCGGCTGGCGGCCGCGCTCGGCGGGAAGGAATGCCCAGCGCAGAATGGCCTGGCGGGCGGCCTGGTCCAGCCGCGCATGGCCGCTGCTCTGATATATGTCGACGGAAAGGCTTTTCCCGGCCGGGCTCACCAGCACGCGCAGGATCACCACCCCCTCCTCCCTCAGCTGGCGGGCGGCGGCCGGGTAATCCGGCAGGCGGTTTCGCAGGGAGGCCACCGCATAGCGGGGCGGCGATACCAGATCAAAGCCCCGCGCGTTGAGCGAGTGGGCCGCAACGGCAGGCGTCAGCGCCTCCTCGGCAATGATCTCCTCGGGCGGGCGAGGCTTCGGCGCGCGCTCCGCAGCGCGAGCCTCGGCATCAGGCACCGGCAGCGCAGGCGCAAGGTCGGGCAGGGGCACGGGCGCCAGCGACATGCCCGCCAAATCCCTGGCAGGCGGAACCTGTAGTGGGGCCTCCAGCCGGATAATGGGTTCATCCGGGGCCTCCGGCAGGAGGAGGCGATAGCTGAGCAAAGCGGCAAGAATGGCCAGGTGCAGGCCAATGACGCTACCGAGGATGGCCGCCTGCGTCCTGAGATCGCGCGGGGCAGCCCACGCTCCGCCCCTGCCGGCGTTACGGCCGGCGATCAGGCGGCGCCAGGGCGCGCGGAACCAGGACCAGAATTCGAAACGGGGCATAGGGGAACGTCAGGCAACAGCAGCAGCCGATTGGTAGCCTGAGCCCCCAAAGCGCGCAAACGGTTTCCCGCCCGGTCAGGTCGTCCTGGTGTCGTGCCCCGTTCACTCCAGCGGGCGGAGCACAAGTTGCGACACGCCGTGCATCAACGCCTGCACCCCCAGCAGTTGCTGCTCCGTATTGACGTGGATGGCGCTGGGCGCGCCCATGTTCTCGATGATGAACCCGTTCGGATACTGGATGCGGGGTACATAGATTTCCGTCGGCCCCCGCACGCTGGGATTGCCCATCAGCACGCAGCGGAACATACGCGAGGTACGGCTGAAACGCATCATCAGCAACCGCCCCTGTGTTCGCCGCACATAGGGGCGGCAGAACCCCTCGATCGCCCGCCCACCGGCATCGGGGTCATTGCGCCCATCCATCTGATCGCGGGACCAGATGGAAAGGTCCTCCTGGTTCCAGCCGTCGCCAATGCGCGGATCGTTGCTGTTGGTCACCGTGTAGTTCCACTGCGCGCAGCTGAGCAGCAGTTCATCCATTGCGTCATACATCAAATCGAGCGCCTCGATCTGCTTGCGCCACACATGCGGCCCGCGCTCGCCCCGTGCCCAGGCCTCGTAGGATTCGCCTTCGTCGAAATTATAGGGAATGCCGAATTCGCCAACCAGCACCGGCGCGCCTTGCGGCATGGCGGCGGCGGCTTCCTTGAGCAGGCGCAGCTGGCGCACATAGATGCGTCCGAGCTGCCAGTGGTTGCGCGCCTGTTCGCCGGTCAGCAGGTCCGTATGGTCCTCCGGGTTGAACGTGGCGGTGGCCAGCGCGGTGATATCATACCAATGACCGGCGACCACCGTTGCCGGCGGTAGTTCATCCGGGTAGCCGCGGCCTTCATGAAATCCGCGCGGGTCGATTTCCGCAAAGAGCGCCCAATCCGGATTCCACGCATGGATGGCGCCTGCCATCTTGCGGAAAAAAGGGGCCGAAGCAGTCATCGGCAATGCTTATCATGCGATCGCCGATAATCCGGAAGGCATCCTCGCGCAGCGCGCGCGGCTCAGTGCCCCGTAATTCGTAAATTCCGGCCCGCTCGAACGGGCAGCATGCCTCCGGCTTCCAGATGGAGACGCCGTTGGGATTGATGCGTTGCTCATCCACCGGCACCGCCCGGCCCAGCTCCGCATGATGGATCAGGTGGGGCACGTGGACCGGAATCCCCCGCGCTGCGACGAGGCTGTCGAGGGGGAGACAGGGCCGGACCCGGCATGGGGGGCGAGAGCTGGTCGCCCGAGGGCGCCAGGTGGCGATAGGTCAGCCGCGTGCCGACCCAGCCGATGCCCGGCTCGTTCATGGTATCAAAGCCAAGAACATTGGGCAGGTGCGCCACCCGCTGCGCGATCTGCGTCATGGCCGCGATGTAGTGGCCCTGCAGAAACCGCTGCACGTTCGTGCCGCCGATTCTCCACTCAGGCGTTGCCAGCTCGCCGACCCAGAACAGGGTCCAGATGATACCATTGGCGGGCAGCCAGTAGTTGCGCGTCCATGCCATGGGCGGATAGTCCGCCTGACGCGGATTGGGATTTGAGTAATCATAAGCGTGCTGCATGACGAGCGCCGCGCCCGCGTCATGGAACTTGGTGAAGTCGAGCCCCAGCGCATCGAACACCCAGCCGGGGGCGCCATCGCCGCCCGACATGCGCGCCCACGCATCCTGGTGCAGGTCGACGATGACATAGAACCCCTTCTCGCCGGCCCGCTCGCACACTTCGGTGAAATAGTCGAGGTACGCCTCGTCATACTGGCCGGAGCCGGCGTGCTCGATAGCCTCCCATGTCGTCAGCAGCCGCAGGCAATTGAAACCCCAATGCCGCAGCCGATCGAGATGCTCGTCCGCCTCCTCGAGCGGAAACGGCCGGCCGATGAACGAGACGGCGTGATGGTTCGAGAAGTCCGTGGGGATGTGGGTCCCCCCCGTTGGGATAGGGGACCTTGCTGTCGCCGCCAAGGTTCACCCCGCGCAGGATGACCTGCCGGCCTTCGGCATCCAGGAACATCGACCCCGCCACCCGCACGCGCGACAGCACCATATCCCTCACCTCTTTCCCTAAGCGATGCGCCGGGCCAGCAGCTTCCGTTTCGGGCCGGAAACAGGTTCTACTGGCATCTATGTTTTCAACGTGGTAAGGGCCTCCCCGATCCGGCGGCGGCATCAAAAACCCAGCAGCGCCAATGCCCTGCCTGCGGGGCGGGCGCGCAAGCGGGCAAACGGCTCGCCCTGGAGCATGGTTCATAACAGTGGCGTAGGCAGAGTAACCCTGCCTGTCGGGAGCGGCAGCGCAGAGTGGCATGACCCAATGATTAGGAGTAACGACCCATGAAACGGCTTCTTGCCGCGCTGTTCCTCAGCCTGCTATTCGCCTCGCCACAGGCCCAGGCGGCCTTCGGCCGCGACCAGCCCATCTACAATGTCATCGATGCTCCGATTGCCACTGCAAGCGGCAAGCAGCCTTCGTCAGATCAGGTGCGGGCCGCCATCATCCAGGCCGCCTCCGCCCGCGGCTGGGTCACGCGCGACGAAGGCACCGGCCATCTGGTCGCCACGTTGCACGTCCGCAAGCACACGGCAGTCATCGACATCAAGTATACCGGCTCCAGCTTCAGCATCACCTATAAGGACAGCCAGGTGCTGCGCTACACCGGCACGACCATCCACCGGAACTACAACAAGTGGGTCAAGTTGCTGGAGCAGGACATCCAGCAAAAGCTGACAGCACTCTAGGCGCTACGCCTGCCAGACAAGCTCCGGCATCCAGTGATCGCGCGGCGTTCCCTCCAACGGGTCGACCACGGGAACAGGATACCGGAGCCAGTCCGTCTCGCAGCCGCCAACGGCAAGGGCAAGGCAGTGGCTGGCGCCAAGCAAACCGGCGGCCGCCTGCCAGCCTTCCGCATTTGCCGCGCGCCTCTTCAAGCCATCCAGCGCCATGCGCGACCCGCCAGGGTCGAGGCTCACCCCCTTCATTCCATCCCACACCGCGCCGCCCACGGCCTTGACCAGGCTTTCCCGCACTATCCAGAGCCGCAGGGCCGCCGCTTGCGCCTGTTCTTCCGGCAGCCCGGCCAGGCTGTGCTGTTCCGGCTCTGAAAAGAACGTCCTGGCGATCCGCAGCGCCTGCGCGGCCCGGCGCCTTTCCTCCACATCAACGCCGATGGCGGCAGCGCGCGCCACCGCCACCACCAGCCTGTTGCCCGCATGGGAAAGGTTGAAGACAAGGCCGCGCTCACGGATGGCCTCGCATTCCGGCCGGCCGTTCGGAGCGAGGGTGAAGACCAGCTCCTGCGGCGACAAGCCCGAAAGCTTCCCAAGGGCGCGACGCATCAGCCACCGGCCGAACAGAAACCGCCGCGCCGCATCGCCCTTGCGCTGCCGCATCAGCGCCCGATCGCCTTCCTCCAGCCAGTCGCACGCCTGCGCTTCCATGCCGGCCAGGCGCGGGTCGTCCAGTCCAAGCAGCCAGAGCTGCAACACGTCCGCCGCCTCAGACGAAGCGCTTCAGGATCAGCGAGGTGTTAACGCCGCCGAAGGCGAAGTTGTTGGTCATGACGGTATCCGTCTCAATCTCGCGCCCCGCGCCCACGATATAATCCAGCTCCGCGCAGCGCGGGTCAATGGATTGGAGGTTGAGGGTCGGCGCGAACCAGCCGCCGTTCATCATGCCAATGGTCATCATCGCCTCGAGACTACCGCAGGCGCCGAGCGTGTGGCCAAGATAGCTCTTGAGCGAACTGATCGGCACGGCACGGCCGAAAATCTGGCGCGTGGCCTGGCTCTCCGCCACATCGCCCAGATCCGTCGCCGTGCCGTGGGCGTTGACGTATCCGATGGTATCGGGTGAGACGCCAGCATCCTGCACCGCCATGTCCATGCAGATGGCCATGGTCTCCTGCGTCGGCTGGGTCACGTGGCGGCCATCCGAGTTGGTGGCAAAGCCGATAATCTCGGCGTGGATATGCGCGCCGCGCGCCAGCGCGTGCTCCAGATCCTCCAGCACCAGCGTCGCTGCGCCTTCGCCGATCACCAGGCCGTCCCGGCTGGCCTCGAAGGGACAGGGCGTCAGGTGAGGCTGCTCGTTCATCGAACTGGTGGCGTAGAGCGTCTCGAACACCGCCGCCTGGCTGGGGCTGATCTCCTCCGCGCCGCCCGCCACCATGATGACCTGCTGGCCGTGCTTGATCGCCTCGTAGGCGTAGCCGATGGCAAGGCTGCCCGAAGTGCAGGCACTGGAGGTAGGGATGATGCGCCCGCGGATGCCGAAGAAGATGCCGATGTTAACGGCGGTAGTGTGCGGCATCATCCGCACATAGGTGTTCGCGCGAATGCTATCGGTCTTGCGGTCGACCAGCATGGTGCCGAATTCCTGAATGGACGCGGGCGAGCCGGAGGACGAGCCGTAGGCAATGCCCACCTTCCCGCTGGTGAGGATGGGATTATCAATCAGCCCGGCATCGGCCAGCGCCATTTCGCTGGAAAAGGTCGACATCATGCCGATACGGCCCATGCTGCGGACCCGCTGGCGGGTGTAATGGGCAGGCAGGTCAAGCTCAGGCACGATAGCCGCGATGCGGCAATTGAGGCCTTCGTAAATTTCCCATTCCGGCATGTAGCGCACACCGTTCTTGAGCGCGCGCAGCCCCGCTTCCATGGCCTGCCAGCCGTTGCCGATGGGGGAGACGCCCCCCATTCCGGTCACCACCACCCGTCGCATCACGCCATCCCACCGTTCACGGAGATCACCTGCCGCGTAATGTATGCGGCGCTGTCGGAGAAAAGATAGGCAACCAGGCCCGCCACCTCTTCCGCCCGGCCCATCCGTCCGGCGGGAATAAGGTGCTTGATCCGGTCCATCTCCACATCATCCACCATATCCGTCTCAATGACGCCGGGGGCAACGCAATTGACCGTGATCTGCCGGCTGGCCAGCTCAATGGCCAACGACTTGGTCGCGCCAATGAGCGCAGCCTTGGTGGCGCTGTAATTGACCTGCCCCCGGTTGCCCATGATACCGGCAACGGACGAAAGCACGACGATGCGCCCGCCCTTTCTTGCCCGCACCATCGGCATGACCGTGGGCTGCGTCACATTGAAAAAACCATTGAGATTGACGTTCACAACCTCATCCCATTCCTCGCCGGTCAAGGCCGGAAAGGCGGCATCGCGATGGATGCCCGCGTTGCAGACGACGCCGTAGTAGGCGCCATTCGCCTCGATATCCTGCTCGATGGCAGCAACGGCTCCGGCCCGATCGGCCACATCGAAGCCGAGCAACCAAGCGCTGCGGCCCAGCGCCTCGATCTCCCGCGCCACCGTCTCGGCGGCTTCGCGGTTGCTGCGAAAATGCACAGCGATATCGAACCCGGATTTCGCCAGTTCCAGCGCAATTGCCTTGCCGATGCCACGGCTCGATCCGGTGACGAGTACACGACGCTTCATGCCATCTGCTCTTCAAAAAGGTTTTCTGGTCTTCGGGGACATAAACGTTGAGGCGCCCCTGCGCGAGGATATCGCCCGTCTGGTCCCTGATGGTGCAGGAGAAAACACCAGCCGGACCATCGATGATTTCTTCCTCGACCCGCACGGTCAGCAGCGCGCCCACGGGGAAATGATCGCGCATGACCTCGTATCGCCTCGTGCCGACAAGCAGACCCTTTTCGATCTCTCGCCCGGCCCGGCGGGCGGCAAGCCCTGCGAACATGGCGATGCCCTGCGCCATGTATTCGATGCCGACCCAGGCGGGCACGCCCCGCCCCGGCTCGCAGAACAGCCGGTCCTCGGCGACGCGCACCTCGGCCTCCGCCCAGCCCTCGCCCGCGCGCGCGAAGCGATCGAGCAGCACCATTGGTCCGCTGTGCGGCACCAGGCTTTCCACAGGCCAAGTCATCTCCAGGGCTGCATGGTCTTTCGCCATCACTCCTCCCTCCCCAGAATGAGGCTTACATTATTGCCGCCAAACGCGCTGGTGTTGGACATGAGATACAGTGGTCCGTCGCGCGTGAGGCAGTCGCCCACGCGCGCCAGCTCGTCATATAAAAGCCCCTCGTCCGCCACCCCATCGAACAGGTGGGGTGGCACGCGCCGTTCTATGTTGGCGTCCAAAAGGGTGAGCCAGCACAGCGCCGCGCCGAGCGCGCCCGCCGCACCCAGCGTGTGGCCCAGCTGCGGCTTCGAGGAACTCATCGGCGGCAGCTTGCTCCCGAACACGCGGCGCATGGCCTTGCTTTCCATCGCATCATTATGCTGCGTGCCGGTGCCATGAAGCTGCACATAGGCAATGTTCTCAGGCGCAAGCCCTGCGTCCGCAAGCGCGTTCCGCACCGCCTGCTCCAGTCCCTTCCCCTCCGGCTCCGGCGCGTTCATGCTGTAGGCATCCGACGTGATGCCTGCGCCCTTGAGCGCGACCGGCCCCGGCTCGCGCCGCATCATGAACACCGCCGCGCCTTCGCCGATGGTAATGCCGTCGCGGTTGCGGCTGAAAGGGTTGCAGATGCCGGCCGAAACCGCCCCCAGAGCGGAAAAGCCGTTCACCGTCAGCTGGCAAAGGCTGTCCACCCCGCCGACCACGACCGCATCGGCCAGCCCTGCCCGCAACAATCGCCGGCCCGCCGCCAGCGCCTGCGCTCCGGCGCTGCACGCGGTTGATATGGCATACGCCAGCCCGGCTAACTCGAAATGCCGCGCCAGCGTCTCGGCCACGCTGCCCATTTCCTGCCGGGCAAAATCGAAGTTCTCCGGCAGCTTGCCATCGCGCCTCAGGGCAGCAACCGCCATCTCGCCCTCGGCGATGCCGGATGTGCTGGAGCCCAGCACCACCGCCACCCGCTCCGGCCCGAAGTCGGATTTCGCCTGTGCGATGGCAACCGTGATCTGGCGGGCAGCCTCAATGAGCAGCCGGGCATTACGGCTATCCCAGCGGGCCAATCCTGCAGGCAATGCGGGCAGCGGCGTTCGCACTGCGCCCACGTAAACCGGTGCGCCGTCCACCCGCAGCGCTTCGGATCGCACGATGCCCGGCTGCGCGCCCGCCATCAGCGCGGAGAACACCTCGTCCTTCCCACATCCGAGAGCGCAGACCAGCCCCACATCATGCAGGTAGGCGGTTTTGGCCAGAGTCATGAGGCAAGACCCGTCTGATGGGAGCGGACCCGCACTTCATAGGCCGGCTCGGTATGGCGAATGCTTACCAGCTGCGCCGCATCGTCGCCCGCGCTGAATGTCACCTCCGCCATCACCGCGCCGTCCGGGCCAAGCACGCGGCGCCGGGCGTTCTCCGCTTCCAGTCGCAGCCCTTGCGCCGCCAGCGCCGGGGCAAGCGCATCCATAGGCCAGAAGGCGAGCTGGAAATCCACCAGCACGAAGCGTGGATCAAACGGCAGCGCCCGCCCGCCGGTGGTTTGCACATCAAGCCGGCCGTCTGCGTGGGTCAGGGTAAACAGCGGAAAACCCAAGGGACTGAAGCCCACCATCACCAACCGCTCAGGGCGGATTTCCACGCGGAAACGCAGGCTGGCCTCATTACCCTCGACCATGCCGCTGATCTGCTGGTCAAACGCTGCCGTGCCGCCGAAGCTGGCTGGCGGCAGGCTCACGCCGAGCAGCGCCGCCGTCGCATCGGGTACCGCTGCCGGCGCTTGCGCGGCCTTTCTTGCCGGCTGCATGGACGCGCAGCCCGCAAGACAAGCAAGAAGCAACGGAACGAGGAGCTTTCTCATGCCGCGCGGCTCGCCTCCGCCAGTGCCGCCAGGCGTGGGCCCGTGCGCGCGACGAGCGGATTTTCCTCGTCCCACGCGTAGCCTGCGAGGATGGAGCAGACCATGCGGCGGATCTTATCGTCAGCCCGATCGGCCGCGAAAATGATATCCTGCAGATCGCCCGTGTACCAGGTGGCGACGAAGTGACGGAAGGTCTCAACGCCGCGCGTCAGCTGCCGGGCGAAATCGGCCTCCCAGTCCACCGTCTCGCCCGCAAGCTGACGACGCAGCACACCGGCGGCAAGCGATGCGGACTTCAGCGCAATCGTCACGCCCGAGGAGAAGACGGGATCTAAAAACTCACCCGCATTGCCGAGCAACACAAAGCCCGGCCCATGGAGCGAGGAGACCTTTGACGTATAACCCGCCATACGCTTCACCGGGCGTATCATCTGCGCCCCGCCGAGCAGACGCGACAGATTGGGTACGTCATGAATGAGCTTCCAGAGCTTATCTTCGTCCTCGCCGGGGAGGCAGTCGAACCGCGCGACTTCGCCAACCACGCCGACGGATGACGTGCCGTCCGAAAATGGAATGGTCCAGAACCATACGTCCCGCATGGCGGGGTGGGTGGTAATGAGGATCTTTTCCCGGTCGAAGACACCCGGCTCCATGCGATCCGTCACATGGGTGAACAGAGCCTGGCGAACCGGCCAGTCCGACGGGCGGTCGAGCCCCAGGAGGCGCGGCAGCACGCGCCCGTAGCCGCTGCCATCCAGACAGAAGCGGGCGCGCAAGGTGCCCTCGCCTTCCGGTCCGGTGAAGGAGAGCCGCACGCCGTCCCCTTCTGCCGCGAACCCCGTCGTCGTGTAGCCGTAGCGGATATCCGCGCCCATACGCGCGGCCTCATCGGCCAGCAGCTTATCGAAATCAGCGCGCTTCACCTGATAGGTGGTGTCCCAGCCCGGCGAAAACTTGTCGGAAAAATCAAAGGCGTAGTAGCTCCCGCTCGCCTCGAACGCGGCGCCGTTCTTCGTCTGGAACCCGGCCTTTCGCACGGCCTCCAGAAGACCCGCTTCTTCCAGAAACGTCATGCACTGAGGCAACAGGCTCTCGCCGATGGAAAAGCGCGGAAAATGCTCGCGCTCCAGCACGGTCACGGCATGGCCTGCCTGCCGCAGCAGGGCTGCCGCCACTGCGCCAGAAGGACCGGCCCCAATAATCGCAACATCACACGTTAAGTTATTCGACATGAGTTATCTCCAAGGGCGCCGGAGCAGGAAGCGCAACAGGCTGGCGCACAGCCCCGGCAAAAGAGGCAACAAGGAACGCCAGCGTGATGCCGATGGCCATGGTCAGGCCAAAGGCCGCAAGCGCTGCGGTTTGGGAAAGGGCCAAGAGGCCAAACGCCAGCAGGGTCGTGAGCGCGGACAGGGCAACGGCGGCGAAGGTCGTCCAGTCGCCATCATGCGCTTCCTGAAAGAAGATGCCGTAATCCACCCCCAGCCCCAGCACCAGCAGCAGCGCCATGGTGTGGAACAGGGTGAAGGGCTCCCCCGCCAGAGCAAGCGCGGCAATCACCCCCAAGGCCGCAAGGCACGGCCCCGCCATCAGGCGCAGCGCAGCCTGCCAGCCGTAGTAGACAACAAAAAGCACCGCAACGATTGCGAAAGACGCAACAATCAACAGCACCGCCCGTTCGCGGTAGCTGGCGAAAATCTTCGAGACATCCGCCGCCGGATCGACCAGCGATACGCCCGCGGGCATGGAAATTCCGAGCAGACGGCTCGCATCGGTCACGCCGCGCAAGGGCACGATCGAGGCATAAACGCCGCCATCCCCCACCGTGCCGAGCCACAGCATCCGGTAGGCTCCGGAGGCCGGGCTTGCCATCCACGCCTCCAGCGTCAGCGGCTTGGCTTCCGCAAGCTCACGGCGATACTTGGCGATGATGCCCTCCTGCAAGCCGATGCGATGCGCCACGCTCTCCAGCGCGCCGTTCGGCGCATTTGCGATCTGGCGCAGACGGGCGATGACCTCCTCCTGCCGCGCAGGCGAAGGCACAAAGCGAGAGAGCGCCAGCACGCCGCGCAGAACGCCCTGCCCCACGGCCGGCGCCAGCGCATCGGCGGCGGCTTCTTCCCGCGCCAGGACTTCTTCCGGCGACCGGCCCGTCACCACGAGAAACTGCCCGCTCATGTCGTTGCCGAGGATGTGCCGCACGGCCTGCTCCTCCGCTACCACCGCCGGGTCGAGCGACTGGAACTGGCGCACATCATCCAGCCCCCGGATCGTCCCAAGGCCGTAAAGGCCAAGCAGCGCAATGGCGCCTGCTGCGACCAGCAGCATGCGAGACGCGGCGGGCGTCGTTGTTGCGCCAACCCACGCCTTCACCATTCTCTCCAGCCAGGCCGCGCCCGTGGTCGGGCCGGAGCGGATGAACAGCGGATGCGCGGTCAGTGTCGTGAGGAGAGCCGCCGAAAGCCCAATGATGGAGAACACCGCCATTTGCATGAGGCCCGGAAATCCTGAAATCGCCAGGCCCGCATAACCAATGCAAGTGGTGGCCAGCGCCAGGGTCATGCCGGGGCGCACCGTGCGCGCGGCGGTTGCCGCCTGCCAGTCCGCTTGGCGGCGCAGCCGGCCCGCAAGTAAATGCAGCACGAAGTCGATGGAGGTGCCGACCAGGCTGACGGCAAACACCAGCGTCAGCAGGTGGATCTGGCCGAAAACCGCCAGACACGCCGCGATGCCGGCCAGCGCGCCGCTGCCGATCACCACCATGCCAAACACCAGCGGCCGGCCAGAGCGGAAAGGCGCGACCAGCAGCAGGCCAACGCCAAGAAGCGAGATCAACCCCAGCTGGGAGACTTCCTTTTCCCCCGTGGCAGCGCCTGCCGCCGCATGGGGCAGCACGCCGGCGCTGCGGACCGTCATTCCGGGCGATAGCGCCGCAACCTCCGTCTTGGCGGCCTGGAGGGCAGGCATCACTGCGCTCTGTACATCGAGCGCATAGGGCGAGGCCGTAAGCGCGAGGTTGAGCACGGCATAGCGCTCGCCGCCTACGCGCGCCACTGGCTCACCTTCCACCAGATCGAAGTTCTGGCCGCCAACCATAGCCTGCCGCTCGGTCAGGAAACCCGGCAGCAACAACAGGGGGTCCCGAACAATCAGCGCAGAGGCTGCCGCACCGCCGGGCCCGAAATACTGCCGCAGGACGGCGCGTTCCAACGCCCCGGCCTTTTCCTCATTCATAAGAAGCGGCCGCATTTCATCGCTTATGAGGCCGAAGCGATGATCGAGGTAGAGCTTGCCCAGCGCCTCGAAGCCTCCGTTTGGCGCATCGGCCTGGGCCTCGATAAATCCCGTCGCTATCAGCCGCGCACGGACCGCCTTTGCGCCCCTGGCCGCCTGCTCGGGCGACACTGCCCCGCCGACAATCACCACGAGCCGTTGCTCCAGCGCCGCCTGCGCCCGGCTGATGGCTGCGTCCACCGCCACGTCGCGCTCGGCGTGCGGCAACAGGGCCTTAATATCGGTCGCAAAGGCCCCGCCCGCCAGCACGCGCACGGCAACAAGCGCGGCCACGCACGCCATGGCAGCGAGCCACAGCCAGGTTTGCAGAGGAAGGCGCAGCTTAGCCACCAAAGGCCCGCCTTTCCGCCGGCGTGAGCGCTGCTGGCCGGATGGTGTGGCCAGAAATATCAATGGCGGTGGCGTCGCCACTCTGCTCGCGCACCAGCACCTTCTCGATGAACCGGCCGCCCGTCACATCAATGCCGGCGATCGCCCGGCGGATGAGCGCGTCCTTCGGCGTCAGCCGCAACTGCCACGCCGCGCCCGTGCGTTCGAGGCGGGCATCGAAAATCTCGGCCACGCCTTCCGGCTTGCTGGAAAGCAGCCCGAGAAACAGCCGGGTGAATGCGCCGAACATCGGCTGGCTGGCGGTAGGAGTGGCGCGCGCCGGCAGCCCCTCTTCCCGCTCGATGATTTTCTCGGGCGTAATGGCGATCATGAGCGGGAACGGGTTTTCCAGCTGCCAGAGCAGCCCCCGGTTGCCGGCAACCACCAGCTTACCCTCGGAGACCAGCGGCTGGCTCAGCGCCTTTGTCGTGCGGACCTGCCGGAAATTCGCGCGCAGCACCTCGGCCTTTTCCACCTGGGCAGTAAGCGCCTGCAACGCCGCCTTGCCCTGCAGCGTCTCCGCTCCGGCCATGCCCGGCATGCCAACCGCAAGCGCTGCCATCAGAAGCGCCCGGATCATCGTCGTCACCCATCTAGCCATTGCGAGCCTCCAGCTTGCGCGCCAGTGCCTCCACGGGCGCGAACTGCAACTCGCCCGTTGCCTTGTCCACCGCCACCTGCACCGTATAGCCCTTGGTGAGCCGCGCCCCGCTTTGCGCGTCACGGATCACATAATCGATCCGCAGGCGCGGTTCGTATTCCGTGAGCTTGGCGGTCACCCGCAGCTTCTGGCCGAAGCGGGCGGGCGCAGGATAGCGCACCCACAGCTCCGTCACCGGCCAGGCGAAGCCCGAGGCTTCCATCTGCGGGTAATTGTAATCAATGGCGTCCAGAAGCGCGCAGCGGGCAACCTCGAAATATTTCACGTAATGGCCGTGCCAGGCGACGTTCATCGCATCCACGTCATGGAACGGCACCACCACCTCAACCGTCGCCTCGGGCAGGCGCAGCATTTTTTGCACCTCACTCATAAATCGGCCACCGGACAGACTGGATATGGCCGACCATCTGACGAAGCTCGCCTTCCAACGGCCGGTCCTCCTCCACGAAAGGCGAGACCTCGCGCACGGCGGCCACCATTTCGCCGAGCGGCCCTTCCGCCCAGGCCGCCGCACCGCCGCTTTCCCGCCGGCGGAGATCAAGCGCCTGGCAAACGGCAAGCAGGTGCGCCGCCGTCACCTGCTCAGTCAGTTGCAGCACCCGCAGGCAGTCACGCGCGGCAATGGTGCCCATGCTCACCTTGTCCTGATTGTGGCACTCGGTGGAGCGGGAGAAGACGCTGGCGGGCATAGTCTGCTTCAGCGCCTCGGCGGTCCACGCTGACATGCCGATCTGCACCGCCTTGAAGCCGTGGTTGATGGCGGCCCGCCGCCCGCTCGCGCCTGAAAGGTTGGCGGGCAGGCCGTTGTTGAAATGAGTATCCACCAGCAGCGCCATTTGCCGGTCCATCAGGTCGGCGAGGTTGGCGACCGCCGTTTTCAGAGCGTCCATGGCGAAGGCAATGTGCCCGCCATAGAAGTGCCCGCCGTGCAGCAGCAGCTGATTTTCGCCATCGATGATGGGGTTGTCGTTGGCGCTGTTGAGTTCGGTCTCGATGAACTGGCGCAGCCAGAGCAGGCTGTCGCGCAGCACGCCGATGATGTGCGGCGCGCAGCGGATGGAATAGCGATCCTGCAGCCGGTGGCTATGGGTGGGTGCGTCCCCGCGCCCCCAGGTCCGCGCGAATCCACGCGGCGATTTCCGCCTGGCCTGGATGCGGCTTCACCGCGAACAGGCGCGGATCGAAGTGATATTCATTACCGCCCAGCGCAACGCTCGCCATGGCGGTCAGCCGCGCGGTCAGGCGGGTCAGGTACTCGGCACGGGCATAGGCATCGCAGGCGAGCGCCGTCATCACCGCCGTGCCATTCATGATGGCCAGCCCCTCCTTGGGCTGAAGCGTGAGGGGCACAAGCCCCGCCGCCGCCAGCGCCTCGGCCGCCGGGCAGGTCTTGCCCCGGTAGAGCACGTCCCGCTCGCCCACCAGTGCCGCCGCGATGTAGGAAAGCGGCGTCAGATCACCGCTCGCGCCAACGCTTCCTTCCTCCGGAATGAGCGGCAGCAGATCATGATTCAGAAAGTCGCTGAGCCGTTCCAGCAGCACCCAGCGCACGCCGGAGACCCCGCGCGCGAGCGACGCCAGCCGTACCGCCAGCACGGCCCGCGTCTGCGCGGCATCCAAATGACGGCCGAGCCCGCAGCCATGGAAGCGCGACAGGTGCAGCGGCAGCGCCTCGACGAGATCGCGCGGCACGCCCCGGCCGCAGCTGTCGCCATAGCCGGTGGTCACGCCGTAGACATGCCCCTCGCGGTCGAGCAGCGTATCGAGAAAGGCAACGCCCGCCTCCACCTTGCGGCGAAACGCATCCGACGCCGAAAGCGCCACGGGCACGCTTCTCCGCGCAATGGCGTTCACGTCTTCGATCCGCAGCGGCCCGTCGCCAAAGACAATGGGCGTTTGGGCAGCGGCACCATCAAGCGGTGAGGAAATATGGTCTGGTCGGTACATGGCCATCAGCCTTGCGTATCAAGGGGGCGGTCCGCCGCCTTCGGCGTCGCCCAAAAATCAAAGAAGTTGAACCACTGGTAGGGGTAGCGCAGCGCGTAATATTCCAGCCGCTGGGCATAGCGGCTAACTGCCGCCTGCAAAGCCGCCTGCCGCTCGCGCCGGGGCAGCGCCAAGGGGTCAGCGAATTTCTCGAAATATACCTTGTAGCCGTCGCCGTCCCGCACGCTGAACACCAGCAGTACCGGCGCACCCAGCGCAGCCGCCAGCATGAACGGCCCCTGCGGAAAGTCAGCGGACACGCCCAGGAAGGGCGCGCGGACCGTGCGGGGCGTATCGCTGGTTGGCGTGCGGTCGCCCACGATCACCACCATCTCGCCCCGGCTCACCCGCTCGTGCAGCTGCATTGCCGTATCCGGCCCGAAGTCCGTCACCTGAAACAACGAAACCTGCGCTTTCGGGTTGGTGCGGGCGAGCAGCCGGTTGAAGCTTTCCGCATGGCGGGTGTGCACCAGCACGTTGATCCGCATGTTGCGGTAAAGGCTGCCAAGCGCCCGGCAAACCTCAATGTTGCCGAGGTGGGAGGCGATCATCACCACACCGCGCCCGGCCTGTTCCAGTTCGGTGAGGACTTCCCGGTTTTCGTAGCGGATATCGCCAAGCGAAATTCGCCCCATCCATGCCGCCACCTTGTCGAGCGCGGATGTACCGAAGCTCAGGAAATGGCGCAGGCTCTCCCGCCACCCTGGCGGGCGCTTGAAATTCCCCCGCCCTTGCGGGTGGGCATGGACGCGGGCAAGAAAATCCCTGGAGGCCTGCCGCGCCTGTCGCCCGAATAAAAAGAAGTAAAAAATAATCGGGTAGAGCAACACCGCCAGAAAAGCCCGCCCCAGCAGCCGATAGGCCAGGAACGTGAGATAAAGCCCGACAAAGGAGCCGCGCTCCTGCGCCTGATGCCAGGCCTTGCCCTCTGCCCGGAGCGCTGCGGTTTTCTCGGCCAGCCCCGACATCACGCTGCCCTCGTCCGGCCAAGGCGGCCCGTCAGCCCTCGCCCGACCATGCCGAGGATGAGCCGCGTGTGCATCCAGCTGATCCGCCCGTTATCCGCCAGCATCCGAAAATTGGAGACGCCGCCTTCCGGATAGATCACCACTGTCGGCAGGGAGCGGATCGCCACGCCCGCCCAGTGCAGCCGCACCAGAATCTCCACGTCGAAGTCCATGCGCCGCCCGAGGGAGGAGGCGCTGTCTGCCACCTGCAGCGTCGGGGCCAGTGGGTAGACGCGAAAGCCGCACATGGGATCGACGATATCCAGCGACAGCGTTTCCAGCCAAACGCACAGGCGCGTGATCTGGCGGCCGATGCGCCGCCCCAGGGGCGCGCTGACGTCAAACTGCGGGTGGCCACTGATAAGCGCCTGAGGCGTCTCCCGGCTCGCCGCCAGAAAGCGCGGAATGTCCGCAAGGTTGTGCTGGCCGTCGCTGTCGATCTGCAGCGCGTGACTGTGGCCATCGGCCAGGGCCGCCTTCAAACCGGTGAGCACCGCCGCGCCCTTGCCGCCGTTCTCCTCGCGCCGGATCACCCGCACATGGGGAAAGCGGCCGGGCAGGGCTTGCAGCAGCCGCGCGGTTTCCGCCTCGTTGCCGTCGTCGACGAAGTAGGCGGGCAGACCGACCTCTGCCAGCCGCGCCGCCAGCCGCGCCGCCTCCCGGCCATGACGGTAGACCGGCACCACGATTGCATAGGAACCGGTCATGCCTTGGCCTCGAACTGAACGCGTCCCGACGCATGGCGACCAAGCGCGCTGGAGAACTCAAAGTAGAGCTTGGCCGCCGCCGGATCATACCGCAGCGCCAGCTCTGTCTTCGTGCCCGCGGGCAGAATACGGAAGAACTTGATCGCCTCCAGCCGCACGAAGCGGCCCGTCACGCCCAGCCGCTCGCGGCCGTAGGCGATGGCCCAATCCACCTGCACGACGCCGGGCAGGACCGGGTAGTCGCTGAAATGGCCGTCGAAATAAGCGATGTCCCGCGTCACATCGAGCGTCAGGACCAGCCCGCCGTCCGCCGCGTTTTCGCGCGCCTCCAGTACGGCGGGGCGCAGCTGCCTGCCTTGTCCATCACGAAACAGCGCCTCCAGGTCCGCCATCGGCACCTTGCCCTGGGCGTTGACCGGAAGCATCCGCACGAACCGCCAGCGCCTCGGCACCGCCGAGGGCGCAAACCGGTGCGACAGGCGACGGGAGAGCCGCTGCGCCAGCGCCTGCCGATCTTCCGTTTCCATCACCGCCCAGCCCGCATCGCTCGGCACCACGACCGCCCCGAGGCTCGCCCGCCCGTTCCGCGTCATGGCAAGGAAGCGCGCCTCCTTCACTTCGGCGCAACCCTTCAGGCATTGCTCCAGCTCATCGAGCGACAGGCGCCGCTCCTCGATCTTCACCACGCGATCAACGCGGCCGAGGAGGAAAAACCGCCCTTCCCTGTCGAGCGGCGAGATTTTGTCGCCGCACAGAAACGGCTCCGGCACGCACAGGTGGGGAGACTGGACCACCAGCTGCCCGCTCGCCTCGTCGCGGCGCACGGCCACCGTCGGCAATGGCTCCCATGCGGGCGGGCTCGCGGCATCAAATACCCGGCGGTGGGCGATGCCCCCCGTCTCGGTGCTACCGTAGATTTCCTGCAGCGCAATGCCGCCCGTGTTAAACGCTGCGCCGGTCTCAGGCGGCAGCGGCCCGCCGGAGGAAAAGATGGCCCGCACGGCGGAGGATACCTTGCCGAGATCGAGAACCGGCAACGCCCGGGTGAGAAAAGCAGGAGAGGCTACGAGGCAGACAGGCGTCTCGCCCACCGCCAGCCGGTCCGGCACTTCGGGAGGAAAATGGATAGTCTCGCACGCAATCATGCGGCCCACCGACAGCGGCCAGAGGATACGGTGCAGAAGACCATAGATATGATAGGGCGGCACCGTTCCCATCACGCGGCAGTCGCCGAGCTGGTCGCCAAAGCAGGCCTCGAGCGTCGCCACTTCCGCGCTCAGGGTTTGCAGCGTGCGGGTGATGCGTTGCGCCGCGCCGGTCGAGCCGGACGTGTACATCACGATCTCAACCGCCTCGGTTACCAGCGGCGCGGGGGATAGAACCCGCGCACCAGCCGCCGCATCGCCCCGCCGCCATTGCGGCAAGGGCACATCCGGCAACATCCGGTCCGCAATCGCAGCGTCTACGGCAGATGCCGCCTCGCCGACGTGGCCGGGCTGAAGGTTGCCCGCCAGCACGATCTGGCACCCGGCCCGCGCCGCGCCCAAAAACCCGACGGCGAACTCATAGCAATCCTCTGCCAGCACGAGGCAACGCTTTGCGCCCAGGCTTTCAAGCCACGCGGCGGCCGCGCCGACATGGCGCAGGAAGTCTGGCCACAGGTGAACGCCCGCCTTGCCCCCGGCCACCACGTGGCTCGCCGGGCGGTCAGCCAGCAGCACGTCAGCCAGCGGATCGGCGCGGTTGATCCTTGCAACATCCGTCATGCCGCGGCCCGCCTCTGCGCCTTCCGACGCACAAGAAATTCCGCCCCGAACAGCGCCCCCATCAGCACGTAGGAGATCAGGCCGTTATACAGGGTCCAGATTTCCATGTCGGCCTTGATTGCCGTTGCCAGCGCGATGCCGCCATTTATCATGAAAAACCCGCACCAGAGTTTCGTGACACCCCGCGTGTAGGCCACCGCCGCCTCCGGCAGATCCGGCTCACGCAGCCGGGCCAGCCGCTCGATGACGCTGGGTGGTTTTACGAGCGAGGCGGCAAACATCAGCAACAGCATTCCATTGACGAGAACCGGATAGAACAAAAACAAGTCCGCCTGCTCGCACACCCACGCCCCGCCGGCGAGCCCAATCCCGGCGAGCGCCGCGCTGATGCCAAGGGACCGGCCCGCCTGCAATGCCTTGCCTTTCAACAGAAAGACAAGGCGCGCAAGAAAGGCCGCAACCAGGATCAGACCCAGCACGCGCGGGCCCAGCCGCTCCAACCCGAAGTAGACGATCACCGGGAAGAGCAGCGTTGTCAGCGCGAGAAGAGCGGCCAGCAGGCGGCCGGCTTCAGGCATGGCTGGGTTCGTTCAGCAGTCGGTCGATAGTGTCCACCACGTCGCCGACTGTGCGGATTTGCCGGAAGGCCTGCGGGTCGATCCGCCGGCCCAGCTCGCTCCGCAGCTCTGCCAACAGATCAACCGCGTCGATGCTGTCGATTTCCAGATCCTCGTACAGGCGGGCATCAAGACGAATGGCCTCGGCATCCAGCTCGAAATGCTCAACCAGCAGGCCGCGCAGGGTCTCGAAAATTTCTTCCTTGGTTTTCATGAGTCTCTCTCAAGCGGCGGTAAAGCTCGCCACGAAGGCGGCCAGGCTACGGACGGAGTGGAAATGCTGGCGCAGGTCTTCCGAGCGGCCGTCGATCTTGAGACCGTATTTCTTCTGAAGAGCAACGCCCAACTCCAGCGCGTCGATGGAATCCAGGCCAAGGCCATCGCCGAACAGCGGCGCGGCGGGGTCGATGTCAGCCGGGTCGACCCCTTCCAGATCGAGCGTCGTGATGATCAAATCCGTTATCTCTTCTTCAAGTTGCATCATCATTTCTGATTAGCCTGCCTTCATTTGGAGTAGTCCTTCTTCGAGGACCTGATAAAGAAACCGGTTTACGCGCCGCTTGTTGATACTGCGGCCCGCGTCCTCAGCCATATGTGGCGAGGGGTTGACCTCCTCCCCCACCACCAAACGGAAGTGCGGCCGCCGGGGCGGAATCTCGTACCACTTTTCTTCCTTGGTAAGGGTGGTGGGCGAGCAGCTGATATAAACGGGCACGAAGGGCTGACCGGTCGCCGCGATGATGGAGGCAGCCCCCGCCTTCAGCTGCATGGGCTGGTTGGGGCGCGTGCGCGTGCCCTCGGGGAAGAGCACGAGATTCTCGCCCTGCGATAGGGCCGCCACGCAATCGTCTATCATCTGCGCGGGGTCGTCGTTGGGAATGTAGCCGGCCCCCCGCATGATCCCCATGACGAAGGGGTTGTGCCAGTGGGATTTCTTGACCACGCACACCGCCTGCGGCAGGTGCGAGACAATGAACACCACGTCGATGAGCGAGGGGTGGTTGGCAAGGATGAGCGCTCCCTTGCGCCCTTTCAGGCGCGCCGCCCCCTCGAACGAATAGGTCAGCACTCCAAGGCCGGCCATTACCTGGATGAACAGGTGGAAGGCCAGCCGCACCAGCCGCTGGCAACGCCGGTACGCCAGGGCTCGATCCGGCGTGACCAGATGCACGAGCGGGAACAGGAGGGAGCCGAGCGCCATGCCGCCCAGGCCGAACACGGCAAAGCTGGTGCCAGTGCCGATCAGCCGCCACAGATAATCAAGCCGCCGCATGGTAGCTCCAGATCCAGCGCAGCCGGTCGCCCTCATGGCCGCAACGGTCGGCGCGGCGCGTGAGCAGGCGAAGAACGTTCCCCGCCTGGGTTATGGCGCATGGCTCGGGCTCCGGCAGGTTCTGCGCCTCATCCCCGGCCTTTTCGCGCCAGGCCAGCGCCAGTTCGTCGCCGCCTTGCCCTGCGCGGCGCAGCAGCAGGGCCAGCGCCAGACCGCCCGGAAAGCCAGGTTCGGGGCGGCCATAGACTTCCGGCAGCGGTTCATCGTGAAACACCAGCAGTGCCTCGTCCGCCTCCCCGGTGTTCAGGAGGGTCGCGCAATCAAGGAAGCCGTGCTCCAGCGTCTCCCGCCCGGCCGAGATGGCGGTGGAGTAGCCGGCCAGCCCTTCGTGGATCGAGCATAGCCCGGCTGCCGTGTTATGGACCGAGACGCTGAACGATGCGGGCGAGAGCGCCTCCCCGTCAGCCAGATCCTGCAGCAGGCCATAGGTGCGCTCATACTCGCCATAACGGGTGCAGAACACCAGCGCGGGCTGGGCCGTTGCGGCCTCCAGGCAATCGTGCGCCACGGTCAGCGCCATGCGCGATAGGCGGCTCATCCGCCGACGCTGGAGGGGCGGCAGGAAGCCAACATCAGGCATGGCATCGCCCGATAGCGCCGCGCGGCCATCGGCCCACGCGTGCCAATCTGCCTCCGTCGACAGCCCCCTGACCAGGCAGCCCATCGAACAAGCCCCAACCTCAATGGGCAATCCCCCGCTGCCGCACCTTGGCTTCCCGAAATATCCAGCCTTCCGGCGAGTGTGCGAAACGCCGCAAACCCGCCATTGTTAATACAAACAAGTTGTCCTAACGGGGGTGTAACATCTCGAATAGGGCGCCTCAATCCGCTTTCTGGCCTGATCTTGGATATTGAGACGAACCGGTTGGCGGAGACGCGGCTTGCCGCGCCTGTTCGGTTGCCTGTCTTAATTTTCAGGGTGGCGGTCGCTATATTCTTGAAATGCATGGCACCGGGTGCTTTACGGCATTGGCGCGATCACCCCCGAGGCCCGCACGGGCATCAAACCCCTAGGGTTGACTGGCGCGCAGCAACCGCAGGTGCGTTTTCTCACGTGCGGCATTTCGCCCAAACCGTCCGGCGCACTTCAGGCGTAGAAAGCCCTTCATGTCCGTTCGTATTCTCGCAATTGATTTCGAAACGGCCGATAATGGTTCCGATAGTGCCTGTGCCGTTGGCCTCGCGCTGATCCAGGACGGCCGCATCACCGAGCAGTCTCACCATCTGATCCGTCCGCCCCGGCCGAACATCCTCTACAGCGATATTCACGGCATCTACTGGAACGACGTGGCCAACGAGCCCTGCTTTGGCGAGCTGTGGCCCGAGCTGGAGCCTATTTTCACCCAGGCCGATCTCTTCGCCGCTCACAGCGCCCGCTTCGATCGGCGCATCCTCTACGGCACCTGCGCGGCCTATGGCATCTTTGCGCCGAACAAGCCGTGGCTGTGCACCGTGAAACTTGCCCGCGCGGCGTGGAACATTTTCCCGACCAAGCTGCCGAACGTGTGCGAGCACTTCGACATTCCGCTCAATCACCACGACGCCATGTCGGATGCCAGGGCCTGCGCCGAGATCACCCTGCGCGCCTGGCATGAGGGCTGCGACCTGTCCTCTGGTCTGCTGGGCACGGTGCAATACGCCATCAGCCGGGTCTGACGCGACGCTCGCGCTGCTCAGCCTCGATCCGGCGACCAACCCTAAATCCGCGCTCCGGCAACGGGTCCTGGCGACTGCCTTGCACGCCACCAAAAGGCAGGAAACCGATTTTTCGCTGCGTCTTCAGCTGCTTATGCGCGCCAGCTCCGCGAGCGCCGGCGTGAAGCCGGGGTAATCCGCCAGTATTCGCCGATACCAGTCGGCAGCTTGGCCGATACGCCCAGCGGAGCGATGGCGGCGGGCGATCTCAAGGCCGACCTGCGGCTGCCACGGCCGCACGCGCGCGGGCGCGCGCCCGTAGGTTGCCGACATGGCGCCATAGGCGCGCTCCAGCAGCGCCACCGCCTTCCCGCCTCCTGTCAAATCCTCAAGATCCGCAAGATTGATAAGCGCGCCCCAGGCGTCCGGGTCTGCCGCAAGCGCCCGACGATAGGCCTGGCGTGCGGCCAGGAAGTCTCCCCGGGCAGACCGGACGAGCCCAAGAGTTCGCAGCGCTTCGGCATCGCGCGGCGCGCGTTCGGCCGCCCGCGTGGCAAGCGCCAGAGCCCGGTCAAGATCAGCGCGCGCCTCGGGGCGGCTCAGCCGGCCATCCGCCAGAGCCTGCCCCAAGGCACTCTCACCCGGTTTGGGCGGCCGGGCGCCAGACCAGCGGACATGGCGCTGGACCAGCGCGCCCGCGAGGCCGGCAAGAGCCCGCGGGTCATCCGGCGTCTCGGCGAGGACGCGGCGGTAAAGGGCAGCCGCCATCTCATTGTCCGCATGGGTGAACTGAAAGTAAGCATCAGATGCGCGGGCCAGGAGCGCGGCGCTGGCCTCGTTGCCTGGACCGCGCAGGCCAAGGCCCAATACAAGGGCTGCTGCCGCTGCTGCTACGGCGGCGCACCGCCCGATCCAGCGACGGCGGCCTGCCGCCGGTTGTTCTTCAGGGATCAGGCGCAGGCGATAGCCACGCTTCGGAAGAGTTTCGATAAGACGCGGCGCGCGCGGGTTATCATCAAGCGCGCGCCGCAGCTTGAACACCAGCCGTGCCAGCGCATCCTCACCCACGATCCGGTTGGGCCATAGCGCGGCCATGAGCGCATCCCGCGACACCGGCTCGCCCGGCTGCGCGGCCAGGCAGAAAAGCAGATCCATGACCTTCGGCTCAAGCCGCCGAACCGCGGCGCCGCGGCGCAGCTCCCCGCTCGCCCGGTCTGCCTGCCAGCCGCCGACCATGATCTGGGAAGGCCCGTCCGCCCTGCCCGCCACCTTCGTCAGCCTTTCGTCAGCAAAAAAGGAGCCTGCCGTCATTCCTCCACCAAGCTGCCTTTTGTAACTTTGCCTCATGACCATAGCACCGGTCGAGGCATCATGCACATCTCCAGACGCTCCTTCACGGCCAGCCTTGCGCTCACACTGGCGCTTCCGGCGCGGCTACGGGCATTCCCGTCCGATCTTCTCTCTCCGGACGATTTGCGCGCCGACGCGCAGGAACTCTACAAGCGCTTGCAGCACGCCCACTTTGACCTGTTCGCCCATCGCCCGCGCTCCGAGTATGATCGGGAATACGCGCATCTGGTCGCCGGAATAACCCGGCCGCTGGATCGGGCCGCGGCAACGCAGATGTTTCAGCGGTTCACGGCCTTTGGCCGGGTGGCTCATGCGCGGATTGATGCCGTTCGCACCGCCTATACGGCCTATCTTGACGGGGGCGGCCGTGTCTTCCCGCTTTCGCTCCGGGTTATCGCGGGGCGCGCTTACGTTGCTTACAATGCCAGTAGCCTTGGCGAGGTACGCATTGGCGACGAGGTTCTTCGCATTTGCGATCAGCCGGCGATGGAGTTGATCGACCGGCTGTGGCGCGAGGTCTCTGCCGACACCCGCTACATGTTCCACAGCATCCTCGAATGGGACCTTCGCCGCCTGCTCTGGATGGCCCAGGGTCCCTTGCCCGAATTTCCCCTCTGCCTGCGCCGCGACGAGGGAACACCCTTCACCGTCCGGATACCGGCACGCACCCCTGCCCAGATGGATGCCGTGCCGCGGCCGCCCGCGCTCAACCTTGCGCGCAAGGACCGCAGCTACCGCATGATCGGGCCTGACCTTGCCTATCTTCGCCCCGGCCCCTTCTATAACGCGGAGAATCCCAACGCACTTTTCGACAACCGCGCCTTCGTGGCGCTGATCGATCAAGCGTTCGAGAGCTTTCTGAATGCTGGCGCGCGCACGCTGATGATTGACCTGCGCGACAATCCGGGCGGGGATAATTCGTTCAGCGATCCCATGGTTGCCTGGTTCGCGTCACAGCCCTTTCGCTTTGCCAGCGCCTTCAGGATCAAGGTGAGCGAGGAAGCAATTGCTTCAAACGCCGCGCGTCTCGCCAATGCCGACAACGACCCGACCGGGACCTCCGCCCGCCTCGCCCGCGCTTACGAGACGGCGCAAATCGGTGACGTCATAGATTTTCCAATCCCGACGATCAGCCCGCGCCCCGGCAGGCGCTTTGCGGGCCAAGTTCATGTGCTGGTCAATCGCCACAGCTACTCCAATGCGGTTTCGGTGTCGGCGCTCGTTCAGGACCTCGGCTTTGGCGTCGTGATTGGCGAGGAGACGTCGGATCTCGCCACCACCTATGGCGCCATGGAAAGCTTTACCCTTGGGCGCAGCCGGCTGGAAGTTGGCTTTCCCAAGGCGCACATCGTCCGGCCAAGCGGCAACCGCTCGATGCGTGGCGTCGTGCCCGATATCGCTATTCCAACGCCGATCATGGAGCCCCCGGATGATCCGGTGCTGCAGCGGGCTATTGCCCTAGCCACTGTCCGTGCCCCAGGATGAGATACCGGCTGGCCTTCCCTCGCCTCGAAGCATTCTCCTTGCAAGGCGCTGCCCGATAAATAACGCCGCAGGATCGTTAGAGAGAGATGATCCCCCGCCGCAAAGCTGTCGTCACCGCCTGCACGCGGTCGTTTACATCCAACTTCGAGTAGATGTTTCGCAGGTGGGCCTTCACCGTATCCTCGGAGAGCGACAGCTCCCAGGCGATCATCTTGTTCGCCTTGCCCTCGGCCACACGCTGAAGGATGGAAAGCTCGCGTGATGTGAGCGGTTCCTCGGCGGCGTGGACCGCGATCTCCTGCGCGATCTCCGCAGGTACATAGCGCCTGCCGGCATGCACGATGCGGATTGTATTCAGCAGCTCCTTTCGGAGCGAACTCTTGAGCAGGTAGGCGCACGCCCCGGCCTTCAGGGCGCGCACCGCCAGGGCATCGCCTTCATAGGTGGTGAGCACCACGATGCGTGCGGCGGGCGCAACAGCGCGGATTTCCTCGATTGTCTCGATCCCGCCCTTTATCGGCATCTGAAGGTCCATCAGCGTGACGTCGGGGCGCAGATTGTGGAATGCCTCCACGGCCTCGGCGCCATTGGTGGCCTCGCCGACGAGCACCATATCCGGCTCCGGCGCGATGATTGCGGCGATTCCGTCACGCAGGACCGCGTGATAGTCGACCGTGAGCAACCGGATGCGGTTGGCGCTGGTCATTGCGCGCGTCCCCTGAGGCGACCGAGCGGAGGCCACTTCAACAGGTTCAAGTGATGATCTGAATAGGCCGCGCGGGCAGGCACAACGAGAGCGACTTCGGTGCCAGCGCCATCGCTGCCGGTAATGTGAAGCTGGCCGCCGATCTGCCGCGCGCGCTCGGTCATGCCGACCAGCCCGAAATGGCCGGTGCGTGCTCCGGCGAATAGGATCGCCTCTGGAATTCCAACCCCATCGTCACGAACCCGCAGGACGAACGCGCTGCGCCCGTATGTGAGCAGGATGTCGAGCTTTGTCGCACCGGCATGGCTGACGACGTTGCGGATCGCCTCTTCGGCAATGCGCTGCGCCTCCTCCTGTACGAGAGGATGGAGCGGGCGCTGCTCACCCTCGACCGCAAGATCAGCGCGAAGCGGTTCGCCTTCGATGAGCCTGCCGGCGAGATCAAGGAGCTGCTGCGCCAGCTCGCCCGACTCCGACGTGCTTCGAAGATCGCGCACGCGCGCCCGGCCTTCGACCAGAACCGCGTCGGCGCGCTCCAGGGCATCGTCGAGCGTTTCCCGGACCTCGGGGGCCGAAACGCGGTTGGCAGCGGCCTGGAAGCGCAGCATCAGCCCCTGAATACCCTGGAGCAGCGTGTCATGCAGCTCACGCGCGATCCGCTCGCGCTCGGCGATGCGGATATCAAATCGGTTTTGCATGCGCGCCATGACCTGACGCATGCGGAACCGATAGGCGAGCGTTGCGAGCGCCGCCACTGCCAGGGCAATGAGCAGCTTGAACCAGATTGTCTGGAGGAAGGTCGGCAAGATGGTGAATTCCAGCGTCGCGCCGTTCTGGTTCCACACGCCGTCGCTGTTTGCGGCGATCACGCGAAAGCGATACGTGCCGGGGCTAAGATTGGCGAAAAATGCCTCCCGGCGCGTACCTGCATCGACCCAATCCTTGTCGACGCCCTCCAGCATATAGCGAAAACGGACCCGATGTGGCATCGTGAGGCTAAGGCCGGCATAATGGATCGCAAGGCTCGACGTCCCCTGCGGCAGCACCGCCCGAACCGGATCGCGGTAGCGCATGCCGTTCGCCACGAGCGAGCCGATATGCACCGGCGGAGGCGCGGCATTGGGGTAGAGCCGCGCAGGATCCACCCAGACCACGCCGCCGAGGGTGGCAAACCACAGCCGGCCATCACCGCCGCGCGCCACGGCCCGCCGCAGCACACTACGCAGGTTGGGCAGACCGTCATCGAAGCTCAGAACTGTCGCTCGCGGTCGGGCTTGCGGATCGCGAAAGGCGCGATCGAGATCTGCCGTCGCAATACCCACGATACCTGCCAGGCCAAGAATCCAGGTTTGCCCCTCTGGAGTTTCTACCATCGCATAGGGATCGACGAGCCAGGGAAACCGATCCGCTTCCGCGATCTCCAGCTTTCCGGAGCGGACCCGGCCAATGCCAAACGGGCCACCAAAGAAAATGTCGCTGCGGCCCTGATGGATAAAATGCATGTCCGCGGACCGCCGCACGAGCAGCGGCGGCTGCGGATGCCCATTACGGTCGATCTGCGCGAGCTTGCCTGCCCTGCGGCCTGCCTTCGCGCCCTGGGGTCAGCGTCATTGCCCACTGGTCGCCACTGGGTGGATAGTGCCGCCACTGCCCCTCGGCATAACTAAACAGTCCCGCTTCGGTACCGTTCACCCATAGCGTGCCGTCGCCGTCGGCCGCGCATCCATCAAGATTATGGTTCGATCGGAGAGCCTCCAGCACTGCGCGAGCCTGTGTGCGACTTGCGACGCCGCGTTGAATGCGAAGCACATGGTCGTGCGAAAATGCCCATATCCCTTGATCCGCATCCTCGCAGATCAGCGTACTCTCGAAGGGTGCGGCAAGCCGCTGCGGCTCGCCGCCGGGGGCCACGCTAAAAAGCTTCCCGCTCGCGGAGACATAAATCGTGCCGTCCGACGCGCCGAGCAGGCCGAACCCGTTTCTATGGATGGCCGCGAGCTGAGGCTCCCGGACGATCCGGGCATTGCGGAACTGGTCGAGCCCCAGGGTAGTGCCTATCCAAATATTGCCTTCGCGATCTTCCATGACTGCCGTGGTGATATCGGCCGTAAGTCCATCGCTTGCATCAAAATGTTCGAGTTCCGCCACCTCCGGCCGGCGAGCACGCAAGCTGGCTTGGTCCGGCGATCGTACCCGTGTCATGCCCTTCCCGGTCACGGCCCAGAAATTACCGTCGCGATCGAATTGAGTCACAATGGGCCCGGTGGTTTCAAGAGCGCCCCTGAAGAGCGTTATGCTCCGCTGCGAGCCGGAGATGGTCCGGCTGCCCCGGCTGTCCGTGACCCAAACGCGACCGCTGGCATCGTCGGTGATCGCAGCTTGGCCAGTATAGCTTCCCGCGTGTTCAAAGTGCGTTGAACCCGGGCGCAGCACGAGAACCTTGCCTTCGGTCGCCGCCCACAAAGCCCCGTCCCGGGCCGCAAACACATCACTGGACTGCTGCGTGGAAAGGCCCCAGTGTGGACCGATCTCCTGCCATTTGCCGTCGGCATAGCGCCGCAACCAGTTGCCCCGTTGCTGAATGACCGCCCAAACCGCTCCGTCCCTGGTCTGAGCAAGCCACGAGACGGCAGACTCGGCAGGGGGAAAGGATCGGTCGAGCTGCAGACGGCCGTCGCGGTATATCGCGAGCTTTCCGCTGTTATAGCCGACCCAGATCGAGCCATCCTGCGCCGCCAGGACCGAAGTCGCCCGCCATCCCCGGGCATTGGGCACACGCAACGGGATAGGCTCGAAGGTGATGCCATCAAATCGGTAGAGCCCGGCGGCGCTGCCGATCCAAAGATAGCCGTCCCTCCCCTGTGCAAGCGCATAGATGATCGGGGGTGCGCCGTCGGCCACGGTCCAGCGCGTGTGCTTGTACTGCCAGAGACTGCGCTCAGGATCGAGTGCAACTGCCGGGCCAGCGAGCAAGCATGCGGCAGCGAGCCCCGCGATCAGGCCCCCGCACGCCCGTCGAACGGTACCTCCCCTCATCCCCCGCGGCCTCGCACGAGCGTTATATCCCAGTTTTAAAGATACCCGCCCGGTGGACCTGTGCAACCTCGAACTACTTATTTAGAGCTAGTCTGATCGGCGTTTGCTTTCCCGGTACTGACGGCCACGCCTCACGAGGGAGGCACGCTTCTTGTATGGCAGACGTAACGAAAGCTACCACGAAGGTGTGATTCCCGCATCGCCCGGTCGGCATTGTGCCGTCGCTTTCCCCTGACCAGAGTCTCCCCATTAGCTTGCGAAAGGAGGGTTCTGTGTTCAGCAGCGCGGATCGATCTCCAGGTTTGCCCGACGGGCTGCTCGCAGCCTTGCGTACTCAAATCGATGCAACGGGCGGAGAGCTTGATGTTCACAGGCGCGGGCTTGCGGCATGGCAGCTCCGGCGCGTCACCGAGCACATGCGCGCAAATCTCGACCGGCCCGTTGCGCTGGCCGAGCTTGCCGCGCTCGTCCGCCTCAGCCGCTTCCATTTCTGCACGGCATTCCGGCTCGCGACGGGGCAGACGCCGCGCAACTGGCTTATCGATGAGCGCATCCGGCGCGCGGCCACCCTGTTGGCCGATCCCTCGCTCACCATCACCGAGATCGCGCTCGAGGTGGGCTACGATACTCCCTCGGCGTTCACCGCTCGTTTCCGCCAGCGGATGAACATGACACCGTCGGAGTATCGGCGGATGTGCTAGCTAGCCGGCGCCATTGTCCTTGCCGTGATCATAGGTGGCGCGGTTGAGGTCGATCTCGCCGAGATGGGTCTCAGCCCAGGCCCCGAGCCTCAGCCCTTCGGCAACCAGAGACTGCCCCAAGGGCGTGAGGGCATATTCCACCTGCGGCGGCACGGTTGGGTACACAGTGCGCGTCACCATGCCGTCGCGCTCAAGCGTCTTGAGCGTGCGGGTGAGCATCTGCTGCGAAATGCCGGAGACGGCACGACGGATCTGGTTGAAACGAAGCGGCGCAGCGCGCAGCGCGATCGTCACGCGCAACGTCCAGCGATCACCGATCCGCCCGATTACCTCGTGCAACTCGTCGCACTTGTGCTCCTCCGATCCGGTCACATCCATATGACTAGGCCTCAAAAAAATGCGTTCTTGTCCGGTTTCCCGGGCATCCATAGCTAGTTAGGGACCCAAAACTGAGCTGAAAGTCCCTTTATGAAACTTCTTCACGTCGATTCCAGTATCCAGGGCGATGCTTCGGCCTCTCGCGCGCTTTCTGCGGCAGTGGTCGCGCAGCTGTTGGCCACTGATCCGAGCCTTGAGATCACCTATCGCGACCTGGCCGCAGCGCCGCTGCCGCATGTCGATCTTGAGGGCCTTGCGACCGCGACCGCCACTCCGATGCTGCGCGAGTTCCTCGATGCCGATATCGTCGTGATCGGCGCGCCCATGTACAATTTCTCGATCTCCAGCCAGCTCAAGGCGTGGATCGACCATATTGTCGTTGCCGGTCAGACCTTCCGCTACGGACCGGAAGGAGCAGTGGGCCTTGCCGGCGGCAAGCACGTAATCGTCGCGCATTCGCGTGGCGGGATCTACTCGCAAGGCCCGGCCGCAGAGGCCGAGCATGCGGAGCGCTACCTGCGCGCAATCCTGAGCTTCATCGGCATCAGCGACCCTGAGTTCATCGTCGCCGAAGGCCTTGCGCTCGGCCTCGAGCAACGCGAGGCGGCGATGGCGGCCGCGCTCGCGAAGGCCGCCAAAGTTGAGCCCGCCAGCCTTATCACTGTATGAAGCTTGCGCCGGCATGTCATTCAATGACTGCCGGCGCACGGCCGGCAGGGCGACCGCCGCAAAGGTGAACGGGCGCATTGCGGCCCGTACGCCTCGCGTCGTGGCACGGTCCCCTTCAGTTTGTCAGCGCCTGCGCCGCGACCGCCGCCGCCTGCGCCACTTGGAAATCCTGCGCGACCGCACCGCCGGAGACGCCAACCGCGCCGAGCAACGCGCCGCTGGCATCACGGATCGGAATGCCGCCCGCGAAGACGACAAGCCCGCCGTTGGTGTTCTCGAGTCCGGGCGAGGTGCCGCCGGGCTTGCAGAATTCGCCGATCGCCTCGGTGTTCATGCCGAACAGCGCGGCGGTCCTGCCCTTGCCGAGCGCGATGTCGGCGGAGCCGAGCAGCGCGCCATCCATCCGGGCGAAGATCTTCAAATTGGCGCTATCGTCAAAAACGGCGATATTCATTGGCACGCCGATTCCGATAGCGGCTTTGCGGGCAGCGGCGATCGCCGCATCAGCCTGCGCCTGCGTGATGCTCATGCTTCAGTTCCTTTCATGCAGGTGAAAAGCTCCGGCCGCGGCCTTGGGGGCGGAGGGCAGGTCGCCGCGGCCGGAGACCAGCTCAGATCCGGTTTTCCCAGGCCTGGAGCTGATGCTGCTTCAGCATGTCCTCGATCGCCTTGGGGACGACATTGCGGAACTTGCCCTCGTCGGCCGGCACGATCTCGATCATGCGGTCGATCATTTCCTGCGGGTCCATGCGGCCCTCGGGCGTGGCGAAGAAATCATCGAAGCCCTTACGCAGGTCGGCACGCTTGGTGAAATGCACCTTGTCATC